>NZ_JACUZX010000004.1:0-451339 GCF_014851575.1 Rhizobium sp. RHZ02 | reverse complement strand
TTCACGGGCATCGCTATGCCCGCTTTCGAAGTCTCACCCGCGTCGCATGCCAGTGCCTGCTGGCTGCAGCCGCCCAAAACATCAAGAAGATCGCCATGGCGCTCACCAAGCCACCCAGACCAGCCATGGCATGAGGGCCAGAGGCCGCCAACTTCGCCCCGCCTCAGAACCCAACTAAAACAACCAACGTCCAAAAAACAAACCCGCCGAAAATATCGACGGGTTCGTCAGCAGTCTGAGGGCGCCTTCGGGCGCCCTTTTCTTTGTGATTTACTTGTCCGGCTCACACACCCGCAGGCGATGGCCGTCCGGGTCGAGCACGACGAAGGTCGGGCCGAAATCCATGTCCGTAAGGTCCTGCGCGATCGGCAACTGGCGCTTGCGCCAATCCTCGTAAAGCGTCGACACGCCGTTCTCGCCGGGAACCATGAAGGCGATCTCGGCGCGGCTGCCCGTAGCGGATGGCTGCGGGGTAACCTTGCTCAGCCGCCAGAGGCCGAGCGTGAAGCCGCCATCAAGCGCGAAGGCGACAAAGTTCGGGGCTTCGGCGACAGGCTCTCGGCCGAGCAAGGACCGGTAGAAACCGGCACTTGTGGCCGGGTCCTTGACGTAGAGAATGATGAGGTTCGGGCTGTTCATCGGGTCGTCCTCGTTGTGACAGGGTGGCAGGCGAAGAAACGCCGCCGCCTCGTTGGCAGCGGCGGCGGTCGGTCATGCGTCTTGGGAGTTGTGTCGTGTGCGGCTAGCCTTCGTGGCAGGGGCTGCCCCAATCGACGAAGCCGAGATCGCGTTTCTTCCACTCGGGCATGGTGTCCGGATCGAGGCGCGAACACCTGCGATGCGCCATCTGGCGCGACGCGTTCAGCATCATGCGCAGCAGCGTGGATTGCGGATATCCTGCATCGGAAGAGGTCTCGTCGACAGCATGGTTGCCGCGCGTAGATCGGCTCAGGTTCAGGCTCATCATCATCGGTCCTCCTATTGGATTGGTACCGATAATAGCGCTGACCACTGTCAGTTTATGGCAGTAGTGTCGCGGTCAGGATGCAATATCTTGCTGGTCTCGCCATTCCTTGAGCAGGACCGCGCGCCGGCGCGGATAACGGCCGTCCTGAGGGATCATTTCGACGATCCGGTCGGTGCGGAAGTGGCGGTAATCCTGACGCAATTCACACCAGGCAACGACAACCCGCACCTGCTCGAAATAGCTCAGCGCGAAAGGCCAGATATTGCGGACGGAGACGGTTCCGCCCTCATCCGAGTAGGTCAACTTGAGGATTCGTTCGGCGCGAATCGCCTTGCGAATGGCACTGAGATCAGCCTTGTCGGCAACGGGCGGTCGGAGATGGACGAGCAGCGTCGAGGTCTCGATCTCGTCTCGCATCTCCTGCGGCAGCACGTCGGCGATCTTGGCGAGGGCATCGGCGCCGGCGGCGGCAAGGCGTGGATCGGCGGCACGCGCAACCCATCGCGAACCGAGGACGAGCGCCTCGATCTCGTCCTGCGAAAACATCATCGGTGGCAGCATGAAACCCGGCTTCAACACGTAGCCGAGACCTGGCTCTCCTTCGATCAAGGCGCCCTGTGCCTGCAAGCTCGAAATATCGCGATAAAGCGTGCGGATGCTGACGCCAGTTTCGGTGGCAAGCACAGCGCCGCTGACCGGCCGGCGATAGCGCCGCAGGGTTTGCAGCAACGTCAGAAGGCGTTCGGAGCGTGCCATGTCAGGGGCCTCGTTCTGTCAGGCCTTATTGCTTTTCCACTCTATCCAATCGCGCATCAGCCGATGGGCGATCGCCCCCTTGGGCGGTGGTGCCTTGCCGGTCACGCCGGGGCGTTCAAGCATCTCAAGCGTTTCTTCACGCGTGAACCAGCGGCAGTCCTCCAGCTCCTGGGTATCGTACTTGACGTCCTTGGACTTGGCTTCGGCGAAGCAGCCAAGCATCAGCGTATGGGGCATCGGCCAGGGTTGCGAAGCGTGATAGCGGATCCGTCCGGTATGAATTCCGGATTCTTCCAGCGTCTCACGGCGCACAGCGTTCTCGATCGTCTCACCCGGTTCTACGAAACCGGCAAGACAGGAATACATGCCCGGAGCGAAATGCGGGCTGCGGCCAAGAAGGCAGAGATCGCGCTCCTCGTCGATCGTGAGCATGATGACGACGGGGTCGGTGCGCGGGAAGATTTCATGTCCGCAGGCTGTGCAGACGCGCTTGTAGCCGCCGATATGGATCTCCATGGTCGAGCCGCAGCGGCCGCAGAACTTGTTGTCGCGGTTCCAGCGGATGAGGCTCGCTCCCTGCGCAAACTCCCCGAGTAGAACCTCGTCGATCAGCATCTCGCGAAATAGCGAACGGCCATCCGAAGGCTTGTAATGGCTGGCCAACTCTTCTTCCGGAACACCCACCGGCACGGCAAGGCGCGGCTCCCCGGTTTTTCGATAGCCGAGCAGGACGGTCTCATCCCAGTTGGGCCGCAGGTCCTTCAGCTCGTAGCGTGCAAACAGCGGATCAAGCACCTGCCCGTCATGCTTCAAGACCAGCTTGTCGCCGGCAAAGGCGAAGATATGCGTTCCTTCCTTGGCAAGCGCCTTGTCGACGGATGTCTCGTCGCGATGTTCGGAATCACGGATCAGGTCATTGGCTGCGAAGGCAGTCAGGCTACTGGGTTCCGGATGCGGAACATCCGAATCGAAAAGCGAACGGCTCATGATGAAAGGGCTTCCCGCAACTTCTCTATAAGGTCATCTCTCTTATCCGCCGCGTAAGGTTCAGCCTTGCCAAAACCCCAGACGGGATTTGGCCAATTGGCATCGCCTTCGAAGCGGGCAATGACATGAACATGAAGCTGACGGACGATGTTGCCAAGGGCCCCAATATTGATTTTTGTGGCGCCGGTGATCTTCTTCAGGGCGGAGGCGACCATCTCCGTCTCGAATGTCAGCAACACCTGATCGAGGGGCGTCAGTTCGAAGACTTCGCTGATATCCGTTCTGCGTGGCACGAGAATCAGCCACGGCCAGCGGGCGTCCTTCGACAGCCTGAGATCGCAGAGCCCGGTCTGAATAACTCGGTCGCTATCGCTCTCCAGCCGACGGTCGAGTTTGAATTCGTCCAACAGGCATTCCTCCATGTTTTCCTGAGGCTAGCAGTTTTTTTTGAGCTTGGCTTGCTTTTGATGGCGATATTGCCGATATGTGCATCCGGGAGGTTGGTGGTGGACGAGCCACTCGCCAACCGGGTCAGGTCCGGAAGGAAGCAGCCCTAACGAGCCCGGCACGGGTCATCGTGCCAGCCTCCCACCTTTCTCTCCATTCTTGCTCGGGCAGTCCGGGTGATAAGCAGGGCGATGAGCGACACCGAGCGACAGTCACAAGATGCCGCCTCGACGGGCACCGGATACCGGGTGCTGGCACGCAAATACCGCCCCAAGGATTTCACGGATCTGATGGTCGGCCAGGAGCCGATGGTTCAGACCCTGACCAACGCCTTCGAGACCGGCCGTATTGCCCAAGCCTACATGCTGACCGGCGTGCGCGGGGTCGGCAAGACGACGACCGCCCGCATCCTCGCTCGCGCGCTGAATTACAAGACCGCTGACATCGACAAGCCGACGATCGATCTGCGGATCCCGGGTGAGCATTGCCAGGCGATCATGGAAGGCCGGCATGTCGACGTCATCGAGATGGACGCTGCATCCCACACGGGTATCGACGATATCCGCGAGATCATCGAGCAGGTGCGCTATCGCCCGGTTTCGGCGCGCTACAAGGTCTACATCATCGACGAAGTGCACATGCTCTCGACACAGGCCTTCAACGGCCTGCTGAAGACGCTCGAAGAGCCGCCGGAGCATGTGAAGTTCATCTTCGCTACCACCGAAATCCGCAAGGTCCCGATCACCGTCCTGTCGCGCTGCCAGCGTTTCGACTTGCGCCGCATCAGTGCCTCCGATCTCGTTGGGCTCTTTACCACGATCGCATCGAAGGAAGGCATCGAGGCGGAGCCGGATGCGCTGGCGATGATTGCCCGTGCCGCCGAAGGTTCGGCGCGCGACGGTCTCTCGCTGCTCGACCAGGCGATCGCCCATGGCGGCGGCGCGGTGCTGGCGGAAACGGTGCGCGGGATGCTCGGCCTTGCCGACCGCGCCCGCATCGTCGATCTCTTTCATCATATCGTAAAAGGTGATGTCGCAGCAGCGCTCGGCGAATTCGAAAGCCAGTATGAAGCCGGTGCCAATCCCGTTGCCGTGCTGACCGATCTCGCTGATTTCACGCATCTGGTCACGCGGTTGAAATACGTGCCGGATGCCGCGAACGATCCTTCGCTCAGCGAAATCGAACGTACCAAGGCCGCCGAATTCGCGCAGAGCGTGGCGGTAACGACGCTGTCGCGCATCTGGCAGATGTTACTGAAGGGCATTCCGGAAGCCGAAGGCTCCTCGCGCCCGGCCGGCGCCGCTGAGATGGTGCTGATCCGACTGACACATGCCGCCCATCTGCCGGCGCCGGAAGACGCCGCCCGTCGCCTCGCGGAGTTTTCCGAGGCGAACGGTGGCGGCCGTCCATCCGTCCCATCGGGCAACGGCGGTGGCGGCGCAACGGTGAACTATCAAGGCAATCTGGCGGCACGATCGACCGAGTCGATCCCGCGCCCGCAGCCCGCCGGCCCGACCGCGATGCTGCGCGCCGTCCCTAATCCCGACCCGCAGAACGTGCCGGTCGGCCGCGTCGAGACGAAGCCGGCCGAGGCGCCGAAACCACTGGTTTCGGTAAACTCGATCACCGATATCGCCAATCTGGCCGGTGAAAAGCGCGATGTGAAGGTCAAGGCGCTGGTGCGCAACTTCGTACGCCCGGTTCGCATCGAGCCCGGCCGCCTCGACGTCAATCTGACTGAAGGCGCCCCCGGTACGCTGCTGAACGAACTGGCTGTCAAGCTCAAGGACTGGACAGGCATCCATTGGATCGTCAGCCTCAGCCGCGAGGAAGCTCAGCCGACGATCGTCGAGGCCGAAGCCAACGCCAAGGCGCAGCAGGTCAGCGACGCGCGCCAAGATCCGGATGTGGCGGCGATCCTCGCCCAGTTTCCGGGCGCCAAGATCATCGACGTCCGCGTAAGGGCGCCCGAGCCGGAAGAGGAAGAGGAAGTCAAGGCGCCTGCCGCTGCCGAATCCGAAGAGGGCGACATCTTGCCCGGCGACGACATAATTTTCTAGAGTATCGAGAAGGAGCGAGACGATGCGCGACATCATGGGCATGATGGGCAAAGTCAAGGAAATGCAGGCCAAGATGGAGAAGATGCAGGCGGAGATCGCCGAACTCCAGGCGGAAGGCAAGTCGGGTGGCGGTCTCGTCACCGTGATCCTCAATGGCAAGGGCGAGATGCAGAGCCTGAAGATCGACCCGTCCCTCTTCAAGGAAGACGATGTCGAAATCCTCGAAGACCTGATCGTTGCCGCGCATAAGGATGCCAAGGACAAGGCGGAAGCCGCCGCTGCCGAAAAGACCAAGGCGCTGACCGCCGGCCTGCCGATTCCTCCTGGCTTCAAGATGCCGTTCTGACCAGCCGGTAGACCAAGAGAGCGGTGTCAGCTGCGCTGGCATCGCTTCCGTCACGCAACAGGAGGATTGCCGATGACGTTGACCAGTCTGTTTGTCTTTGCCTGCGCATTGTTCGTGGCCGCCGGCTCTCCCGGTCCGAGTGTTGCCGCACTCGTCGCCCGGGTGATTTCCAAGGGCGCCCGTGACGTTCTGCCTTTCCTGTCAGCTATGTGGCTCGGCGAAGCAATTTGGCTGACCTGCGCCGTCGCCGGCTTGGCGGCGATCGCCGAAACCTTCCACTATGCCTTCGTTGCCATCAAGTGGCTCGGCGTCTGCTACCTGCTCTATCTTGCCTGGAAAATGTGGTTCGCGTCGCCCGATAGTGATGGCGAAGCGTTGCCCGAGGCGCAATCACCCACAAGGCTTTTCCTCGCCGGCATGACGGTGACGCTCGGCAACCCGAAGATCATGATGTTCTACATGGCGCTGCTGCCCTCGATCATCGACGTTCGCGGGGTAACGATCGTCGGTTGGGCAGAACTCGTGGCCACCATGCTCTTCGTGCTGATCTTCATCGACTTCAGTTGGACGCTGCTTGCTGCCAAAGCCCGGCGCTTCCTGAGGAGCCGTCGTGCTATTCGCGCGGCCAACCGCGCCAGCGCCGGAACGATGGCCGGCGCCGCTTTGGCGATCGCGATGCGCTAGGCTATCGCTGTGACACATGCCGCCTGGGAGCTGGTGGCGGTGGTGCCGGCGGCACCCAGGTCAGGATCATATTGGCAACGCCTGCCGCGATGTTGAGACCGGACGTGCCCTCAGCCGAGACAGGTTGCAGAGCAATCGAGCCCTCGAAACCGCCGATCAGGACATTCGCCCCGACGCCGAGGCCGACCGTCGCATTGGCTGCGACGCCGGAGTAGCTGCCCTGCAGGGCGCCGTCGAGCCGGTTTGTCGGCGCGTAGACGAGCCAGATCAATCCGCCGCCAGCGAGAGCGCCGATATCGACACCAAACTTGGTGATCGTGCCGGTGTAGCGTTCGCTTGGTCGATCGGGCGAGGACGGCGTGAATATGCAGTTTAGCGTCCGTTTCGAGCCGATGATGACGCCGAATCCGGGAGAAATATCACAGCCCAACGAGCCGACCTTGACGCGGGCTGAAGCCGGCGTTGCTGATAGGAAGGTAGTGGCCGTTGCGGCGATGACTGCCGCCGCGATAAGTCTTGCGATGGACATGCGAGCCTCCTTCGATTTGCACCCCGTGGATGAAAAACTAGGAGGCTCCTTCTCGTCAGCAAGTGGCAGCCGTTGAAATCACCTCAGAGGTGGTTTCGCGCCAATTTCATCAGTTCGCGACCGACGGGTTTGGTCGGCTCCCCACGCAAGACGAGCGAGGTGGTGACTGCACCATAGCGCGCGATGCTATCGACGATGACTTCAAGCTCGGAGGGCGAGGGGACGAGGACTTTCAAGACGAAGCAATCCTCTCCTGTCAGCCTGAGAACTTCGATGATCTGCGGCATGTCGGCAAATTGCTTGAGGCAGGTGCGGATATGTTCGTGGGTGGTGCGTAGCCGGATCACGGCCATCATGCCCAGCCCGAGCGCCGCGGTATTGATACGGGCGCCGTAGCCTTTGATGATCCCCCGTTCCTCCAGGCGTTTCAGCCGCTCGGAGGCTGCCGGCTGCGACAGGCCGACCTTGCGCCCCAGCTCGGAAACGGAAATGCGCCCATCAGCCTGCATGATCTCGATAATCATCATGTCAGTTGGGTCGAGTTGTCGGCTCATGAAATCGGCCATGAATGTCCGCCTTTAATCTATCGGCTGAGCGATGACTTTGCCGATGATTTCTTATGTCATTTGCGGCCCCTCTCGCGCAACTTGTCCGTCGAGCAACAGGAAGGAAGCGATGAGAGAAATCATCACGGTGCCCGGCATTGGCGGGTCTGGCGAAACCCATTGGCAGTCCCGATGGGAGACGACCGACCGTCGCATTCGGCGCTTTTCACCCTCGAGTTGGGATCAGCCGGACCTTGAGGACTGGATTGAGGCGCTGGACAGGGCAGTCGGGCAGGCGGAGGCCGAACCGCTTCTCGTTGCCCATAGTCTCTCTTGCCTGCTGGTGGCGCATTGGGCACGGCGGGCCAGGCATCGCGCCAGCGGCGCCTTGCTCGTCGCGCCGCCGGACCCGCGCGCCGCAGCCTACCCGCCGGAAGCAGCCGGCTTTGCCGAAACACCTCTCGGGGCGCTTCCGTTCCCCTCGCTTGTCGTAGCCAGCAGCGACGACCCGTACGGTTCGCTCGACTACGCACGTGCCAGGGCTGATGAGTGGGGTAGCCAATTCACAAATATTGGTGCCCGCGGTCACATCAACGGAGCCAGTGGGCTTGGCGATTGGCCGGAGGGACGGGCGGCTTTGGCGGCCCTTGAGGTGCGCTTGCGCTAGGCGCCGGCCTGCACTTCCAGAATATTCCGAAGTTTGTAGTGGATCGGAGCCGCCAGATAGCGGTTGCGATCTTGGGCGGCGAGGGTCTTGCCAAAGGTGGCGATCATCTCCGGCATCGTAACCTTTTCGCCGTCATAAGGCTGATAGTCGACCGTTGATCTGGCGGTGATTGCTCCACCGTGAAGCACCCGGCAATAGATGCCCGGCCGGGCAGCTCGCGCGTAGCGCTTGGCGAACCGCGGGTCGCCCATCCGGGCGGCAAAGGTCGCACAGGGAATGCGCGCACTGGTAACCTCCAGAACAAGATCGCCGGCTATGAATCGATCGCCGACCGAAACGGAGCGGTTGTCGAGACCGTCGATCACCAGGTTTTCTCCGAATGTGCCTGGCACGATCGGCCGCCCAAGCTCTTTCGACCACCAGTCGAGCGTCAGCGACCCCTCGAGATAGACGGCCTGGTCGACGCCGCCATGATGCTTCCGGTTGCAGATCGCATCACCGACCACGCCCTCCGCATCGACGAGCACGCTGCCGGTGATGGGATGCTTGTAGATGCCCGTCTTGTAGCTCTTGCCGGGCAGCCGCTCGGCACTGCCGATGCAGACGGCGAGGATTTTCATCAAGCGGCGCTCCCAACATGTTTCCGTTTTTGCAGCATATGGGCTAATAACCGCTCATGGCAAAGCGAGTCACCGGCCCCGAAATCGAAAAACTGATCCAGCTTCTGGCAAAGGTCCCCGGCCTCGGTCCGCGGTCCGCGCGCCGCGCTGCCTTGCATCTCATCAAGAAGAAAGACCAACTGCTCGGCCCGCTGTCGAACGCGATGGGCGAGGCCTACGACAAGGTCAAGATCTGCTCTCTCTGCGGCAATGTCGATACGGTAGATCCCTGCACGGTCTGCACGGACGACCGGCGCGACCAGTCCGTCATCATCGTCGTCGAAGATGTCTCCGACCTATGGGCGTTGGAGCGCGCCGGCGCGCTGAACGCCGCCTATCATGTCCTCGGTGGCACCTTGTCTCCCTTGGATGGCGTCGGCCCGGATGATCTCAACATTCGCGGCCTGATCGAGCGCGTCACGGCCGGCGGCATCCGCGAACTGATCATCGCGGTCAACGCCACCGTCGAGGGGCAGACAACAGCACACTATATAACCGACCAGCTGACCGGACTGGACGTCAAGATCACGCGCCTTGCCCATGGCGTCCCGGTCGGTGGCGAACTCGACTATCTCGATGAAGGAACGCTGCAGGCGGCGCTCAGAGCCCGCACGGCAATCTAGGGGGAAGCATGAGCAAGCGCATTTTCGGGCGCCTCTTGATCGCGACGGCGGCGCTGCTGGCACTGTCAGGCCCGCCAGCTTTTTCCGCTTCCAAGGCCGATGTTGAAGCGCAGTTCGAAAAGTGGGTCAGGGCCGATCTCTGGCCGGAGGCGCAGCGCAATGGCATTTCCGAGAAGGCGTTTCAAGCAGCCTTTGCGGGCGTCGAGCTGAACTGGACCTTGACCGATCTCGCCCCTCCCGGCTTCCCACCTGCCAAGGAACAGAAGCAGACGCAGGCCGAATTCTCCTCGCCCGCGCCGTACTTCAACGAGGATCGGCTGAAGCGGCTGGGGAGCACCGGCCGCGGCTTTGCCGCGCAATATGCCTCGACGCTGAAGAAGATTGAAAAAGCCTACGGGGTTCCCGGCTCGATCGTCCTTGCCGTCTGGGGGCGCGAAACCGGCTTCGGGGCTGCCAAGATCCCGAATTCCGCCATCGAGGTGCTGGCGACCAAGGCCTTTATGTCGACGCGCAAGGACATGTTCCGCACCGAATTGCTCGCCGCTCTGCATATCATCGATCGCGGTGACGCGACGCCGGCCGAATTCAAGGGGTCATCTGCCGGCGCGCTCGGCCAGCCGCAGTTCATGCCGACCAGCTATCTGAAATATGCGGTCGATTTCGATGGCGACGGCCACCCCAACATCTGGACATCGGTTCCCGATACGCTTGCTTCTATTGCGAACTTCCTTGCCCAGAAGAGCTGGCAGCGCGGTCGTGGCTGGGGATACGAAGTGAGCATCCCCGATGGCGTATCCTGCGCGCAAGAGGGGCCGGACCTCGCCAAGCCCGTGTCGCACTGGGCCTCACTCGGTATCACGCGCATATCAGGCAAGGCTTTCCCTTCCGGCGAGGGCAAGGCGTCCGGCATGATGCTCGTCCCTGCTGGGCGCGACGGTCCGGAGTTTGTCGTCACGCCGAACTTCTACGTGCTGAAGGAATACAACAACTCCGACCTCTATGCGCTTTTTATCGGCAACCTGGCCGATCGCATCGCCTATGGGGCCGGGGCTTTCCAGGGGCCGTGGGGCGATGTCGGCAAAATGCTGCGCTCCGACGTCGCGACGATGCAGAAGGCGCTGGAGAAAAAGGGATACGACGTCGGCGGCTCCGATGGTCTCCCCGGCTACAAGACCCGCCGTTCCATCGGCCAGTGGCAGGAGAAGAACGGCTTGACGCCGACCTGCTATCCCGAGGCATCGATGATCGGAAGGTTGAAGTAGCTAGATCCTAGAGGTTGCGCTTCAACCCCTCGTGGCTCGAGACAAATCCCAGTTTCTCGTAGAAACGGATGGCGTCGCGCCGTGATTTGTCCGAGGTCAGCTGTACCAAACCGCAACCGCGCTCGGCGCAGCGTGCAACAGCCCACTCAATGAAATCGGAGCCTAGGCCCGTGCAACGCGCGCTCTTGGCGACGCGCACGCTTTCGATCTGCCCACGCCAAACACCTGTTCGGGACAGGCCGGGAATGAAAGTCAGCTGCAAGCAGCCGAGGACGCGATCGCGCCCATCCACCGCGACCGCCAGCAGCTGATTGGCGTCGGCTTCGATGGCATCGAACGCAGCGACATATCTCGCATCCGGCGGATCCGAAACGATTTCGCGCGCGCTGCCGAGGTCGTCCTCGGCGAGCAAGCCAATGATATCAGCCAGATCCGAACGGCGCGCGGGGCGGAAGGAATGCATGTCTTGCCTCAATGATGCAGGTCGATCGGTGCCTTGTAGAAGACGTCATCGCTGGGCGGAATGGCCTGGCGCTCGATCAGTCGATGCACCTGCGGCAGTTCTTCGCCCCGGTGGAGCGCCCGCAACTGTTCGATATTTTCCGCATCGGCCTGCGTGCGGCGCTGATTGTGCCTGATGTATTCGACCCAGGTCGGCGCGTGGTAGGTCTCCGTCCACCGGCCCGGTTTTTCGAGATCGCGCATCAGCGCCCAATTGCGCGCGCCGTCGCGAATGCGGATGCGCCGCCGCTCGCCCATCAGGGCCAGAAAGTCTGCAATGTCCGCGTCTGCGATTTCGTAATCGATCTGGACGACGATTGGACCGCTGCGCGGCGTGATATCGAGGCCGAGCGCCGGTTCGATGAAGCGGTTCAGCGGGTCCAGGTTGAGCGAGGCAAAGGCCGGCATGGCAAAGCGCAGGCCGATGACGATGCCGAAGAGCATGACGAAGGCCGAGATGAGCAGGGCATTGGCAACGCCATAGCGGTCGGCTGCCGCGCCCCAGAGCCAGCTGCCGCCGGCAATGCCGCCGAAGGTCACCGTCTGATAGAGCGACAGGGCGCGGCCGACGACCCAACGCGGCGTCGACAGCTGCACGATCGTATTGAACAGCGAGAGCGCCAGCACCCAACATGCGCCTGCGATCACCAGCCCGGCACAGGTCAGCGCGGCAATCGGACTGGAAGCGGCGATCACTGCGCTCAGCGCAAAGCCGGTAAAGGAAATCCGCACGATCGCCTCGCTCGAAAAGCGTTCGCGCAGCCGGTCGTTCAGGATAGCCCCGCCGATGGCGCCGATGCCGAAAGAGCCGAGCATGAGGCCGTAGGTCAGCGGACCGCCGACAACAAGGTTGATCGCCACGATCGGCAGCAGTGCGAGGATCGAGCTGGCGCTGATCCCGAAGACGAGCCCGCGCAGCAGCACCTTTTGCAGGTTGGGCGACATCGACACGTAACGAAGGCCGGCAAAGACGGCGCTGCCGAGCGTCTCCCTCGGGAGGGTCGAGGCCGGCGGGGTCGGCTTCCAGCGCCGCAGCGCATAGATCAGCGCGAAGTAGCTCACTGTATTGACGGCAAAGGCTGCAGCCGCGCCGGCAGCGGCGACGATGGCGCCGCCGATCGCGGGTCCGACACTGCGGGTGATATTGAAGCCGACGCTGTTCAACGTCACCGCACCCGGCAGATCCACGCGCGGCACCATGTCGCCGACCGAGGCTTGCCAGGACGGGTTGTTCAACGCCGTGCCGCAGCCGATGAGGAAGGTGAAAAAGAGGAGCAGCCAGGGCGAAAGCCAGCCGAAGTAGGCGGAGATGCTGAGCACGGCCGAAACCGCAAACATGAAGTATTGCGCAATCAGCATCACCCGACGGCGATCAAAGCTGTCTGCAAGGGCGCCCGATGCAAGCGAAAAGAGCATGATTGGCAGTGCCGTCGATGTCTGCACGAGCGCAACCATATTGTCCGATGCCGTGATGGTCGTCATCATCCAGGCGGCGCCGACCGCCTGGATCAGTCCCCCGAAGTTCGAAGCGAGGCTTGCAAACCAGATCCTTCGGTAGGTTTCGTGCCGTAGCGGCGCCAGTGTCGACGAAGTGTAAGGCACGATCCCTCCCGATGACGGTCCTCGGAGCCAATATATGCTGAATGACGCCGCTGGCTACCTCGGGCGCCCGTTAGGCCGAAGGTTGGCGACGGACCTTGCAATTTTTTGAAAACGGGCCTATATGGCTCTCAAATCTTGATCGTTTTGATGAAGAGTGGGCCGCAAGGACCCGCTCTTTTTTATTACCGCGATCATCCAAAAAGCATGAAATTGCGAGGAGCGTATCGCTTGTCGGATCCGACGAAAGCAGACAATGAACTTGAGCCGCGGCTGATCACCGAGACCGGTCTCGACCAGCGCCTTGCCGACATCGTCGAGCCTGTGCTCATCGACCTGGGTTATCGCCTGGTCCGTGTACGCATGCTCAACCAGAACGGCGCCACCATGCAGATCATGGCCGAACGTAATGATGGAACGATGGATGTCGAAGGCTGCGAAGAGGTCTCGATGGCCGTTTCTCCGGTTCTCGATGTGGAAGATCCGATCGATAGAGAGTATCATCTCGAAGTGTCTTCGCCGGGTATCGACCGCCCGATGGTGCGGAAATCCGATTTCGTGCGCTGGCAGGGACACCTTTTGAAGTGCGAAACGTCGATCATGGTCGGCAACCGCAAGCGCTTCCGTGGCAAGATCGTTGCGACCGACGCAGACGGTTTCACGCTCGAGCGTGACCAGGTTTCCGAGGGTGAAGAGCAGAATATCGTTATTCCGTTCACGGCTCTCGCCGATGCAAAGCTCATTCTGACCGACGATCTGATCCGTGATGCCCTGCGCGCCGACAAGCTGGCGAAGGCAGAGGCCGCGAACCAGAACGAAGCGGAAGACGAAGAATAACCGATCAACTTGTGGCTCCAGGGACGGGAACCCGGGACGCCAAGACGGAGAGATAAGACAATGGCAGTCAGTGCGAACCGGCTCGAACTTCTGCAGATCGCAGATGCAGTGGCGCGCGAAAAGGTCATCGACCGCGAGATCGTACTTGCCGCAATGGCAGACGCGATCCAGAAGGCAGCGCGCTCCCGCTACGGCACCGAGTCCAACATCCGCGCCGACATCAACCCGAAGACCGGTGAAATCCGTCTTCAGCGTCTGCTCGAAGTTGTCGACAAGGCCGAAGACTATTCGACCCAGATTCCACTTGAGCTGGCCCGCGACCGCAACCCGGATGCAGCCCTTGGCGATTTCATTGCCGATCCGCTGCCGCCGATGGATTTCGGCCGTATCGCTGCTCAGTCCGCCAAGCAGGTTATCGTTCAGAAGGTTCGTGAAGCCGAGCGCGACCGCCAGTTCGACGAGTTCAAGGATCGCGTCGGCGAAATCGTCAACGGCACCGTCAAGCGCGTCGAATATGGCAACGTCATCGTCGACCTCGGCCGCGGCGAAGGCATCATCCGCCGCGACGAAATGATCCCGCGCGAGAACGTCCGCTATGGCGATCGCGTCCGCGCATACGTATATGATGTTCGTCGTGAACAGCGCGGCCCGCAGATCTTCCTGTCGCGCACGCATCCGCAGTTCATGGTCAAGCTCTTCACGATGGAAGTGCCTGAAATCTACGACGGCATCATCCAGGTGAAGTCGGTTGCCCGCGATCCGGGTTCGCGCGCCAAGATCGCCGTGATCTCGAACGACAGCTCGATCGATCCGGTCGGCGCCTGCGTCGGTATGCGCGGTTCGCGTGTTCAGGCCGTCGTCGGCGAACTCCAAGGCGAAAAGATCGACATCATTCCGTGGTCGCAGGACCCGGCGACCTTCGTCGTCAACGCCCTGCAGCCGGCTGAAGTCGCCAAGGTCGTTCTCGACGAAGATGCAGAGCGCATTGAAGTCGTGGTTCCGGACGAGCAGCTGTCGCTGGCCATCGGCCGCCGCGGCCAGAACGTCCGCCTGGCATCGCAGCTGACTGGCTGGGACATCGATATCATGACGGAAGCCGAGGAATCCGAGCGCCGTCAGAAGGAATTCAACGAGCGCACCAACCTGTTCATGGATTCGCTCGACGTTGACGAAATGGTCGGCCAGGTTCTGGCGTCGGAAGGCTTTGCGGCAGTTGAAGAACTGGCTTACGTCGATCTCGACGAAATTGCCTCGATCGACGGTTTTGACGAAGACACCGCACAGGAAATCCAGACGCGCGCCCGCGAATATCTGGAGCGCCTGGAAGCCGAAATGGACGAGAAGCGCAAGGCGCTCGGTGTTTCCGACGAACTGCGTCAAATCGACGGCATGACCGCTCAGATGATGGTCGCGCTCGGCGAAGACGGCATCAAGACGATCGAGGACTTCGCCGGCTGCGCCGCTGACGATCTCGTCGGCTGGAGCGAGCGCAAGAACGGCGAGACCAAGAAGTTCGAAGGCCTGTTCTCCAAGTTCGACGTTTCGCGCGTCGAGGCCGAGCAGATGGTTGTCCAGGCCCGCCTCGCGGCTGGTTGGATCACCGAGGAAGACCTCGCAAAGGACGCGGAAGCTGAAGAAGCTCCCGAGGCCGAGCAGGAAGTATAATGTCCGCGCGTGAGCCGAGCGTCTCTCCTGAGGACGACGATCTTGCAGGATATGACGTGAATGGTCGCATGTGCATCGTGACACGCGAAAGCGGATCGCAGGATGAGCTGATCCGCTTCGTTGCTGCTCCTGATGGGACTGTGGTCGCCGACCTGAAGCGCCAGCTTCCGGGACGCGGATGTTGGGTCAAGATCGATCGCTCGCTGGTCGACAAGGCCGTGGCGAAGAAGCTCTTTGCGCGTGCCTTGAAAGCGGATGTGAAGGCGGCAGCCGAGCTCGGCGAAACCGTCGATACGCTGCTCGTACAGCAGCTGATGCAGATGATGAACATGGCTCGCAAGGCGGGGCAGTTCGTTACCGGCTCCGCGAAAGTGGATGCCGCAGTCAGGAGTGGAGCCGCGATCGCCGTGTTCCACGCAACGAATGCCGCCGAAGATGGCGTGAGAAAAATCGACCAGGCCCGCAAGGCCTGGCACCTCGGAATGGAGACCGAGGAGGAAGTACCTTCCTACCGTCTCTTCTCGGAGAGCGAAATGGAAGGCCTGATGGGCCAGAACGCTTTTATCCATGCTGCAGTGCTTGCAGGGCAGGCGGGTGAGGGTGTAGTGAAGCGCGCAAAGATGCTCGAACAGTACCGCAATGGCGGTCAGTCCCGGGCAGCGGGCGGCGCTGGCCGGCAAAAACAATGATGCGGTCACCGGACTTGTCCGGTCCCCAGATCATTGATCGACATATTTGATTGACAGGGCCTGATGACGTCATCGCTCCCTGTCCGAAGGAACGGGAACGAATGACCGATAGCAATGACGACAAGACACTGAACGGACCGGGCAAGAAGACTCTGACCCTGAAGCCGTCGGGCATGAGCCAGGGCACCGTGCGCCAGGATATGGGCCGCGGCCGCACCAAGGCGGTCGTTGTCGAGACCCGCAAGCGGCGTCCGATGCGTCCGGAAGACGAGCGCCCGATTACGCCGGGCACTGCGGCGGCGCCCGCCCGTGCCGCCGAGCCGGTCCCGGTCGCGCATCAGCCGCGCGCACCGCAGGCCCCTGCCCCACGCATTCATCCGTCCGGTGGCCAGCAGTCACGTCCGCAGCAGCCGTCTTCGCAGCCGCGCCAGCAGGATCGTCCGCGTCCGGTAGTCTTGAACCACCTCTCGCCGGAAGAAATGGATGCCCGCCGGCGCGCGCTTGCCATGGCACAAGTTCGCGATGCCGAGGATGCGGTTCGCCGCGCCGAGGAAGAAAAGCGCCGCGCCGCCGAAGAGGCTGTGCGCCAGGCCGCGGAAGCGGAAGAGGCTAAGCGTCGCGCTGCCGAAGAGGCTCAGCGCGTTGCCGAAGCTGCCACGGCCGTTGCAACTCCCGCACCCGCTGCGGTCGAGGCGCGCACTGAAGCGCCGCGTGTTCAGGCCCAGACTCCGCCCGCACGCCGCCCCGATGCGGCGCCGTCCGCGGCTCCCGCGAGGCCGTCTCCGGCCGCGGCCGCAGCGCCGGGCGCTCGTCGCCGTGACAGCGAAGATGAGGACCGCGGCGCCCCGCGCGGCGTACCCGCTCGTGGTCGCGTCGTACGCCCGGAACCGGCAAAGCCGGTGACGACACGTCCAAAGACCGACGACGAACGTCGCCGCGGGAAGCTGACGATCGGTACTGCCGGCGTCGACGAAGATGGCACGGCACGTGGCCGTTCCATGGCCGCCATGCGCCGCCGCCAGGAAAAGTTCCGCCGCAGCCAGATGCAGGAAACCCGCGAAAAGGTTGTTCGCGAAGTCATCCTGCCGGAGACCATCACCATCCAGGAACTGTCGCAGCGCATGTCCGAACGTGCGGTCGACGTTATCAAGTACCTGATGAAGGAAGGCCAGATGATGAAGCCGGGCGACGTCATCGACGCCGACCTCGCTGAACTCATCGCCGGCGAATTCGGCCACACCGTCAAGCGCGTTTCGGAATCCGACGTCGAACTCGGTATCTTCAACGTTGCCGACGAAGAGGGCGATCGCGTTTCGCGTCCGCCTGTTGTGACCATCATGGGCCACGTTGACCACGGCAAGACCTCGTTGCTCGACGCCATCCGCCATGCCAACGTGGTTGCCGGCGAAGCTGGCGGCATCACGCAGCATATCGGCGCCTATCAGGTCGAGCAGAACGGTCAGAAGATCACCTTCATCGACACCCCCGGCCACGCCGCCTTCACGGCGATGCGTGCCCGTGGTGCGCAGGCGACCGACATTGCGATCCTGGTCGTTGCCGCTGACGACAGCGTCATGCCGCAGACGATTGAATCGATCAACCACGCTAAGGCCGCTGGTGTTCCGATCATCGTGGCGATCAACAAGGTCGACAAGCCGACCGCCGATCCGCAGAAGGTGCGCACGCAACTCCTGCAGCACGAAGTCTTCGTGGAATCGATGGGCGGTGAAGTTCTTGACGTCGAAGTTTCCGCCAAGACGGGCCTGAACCTCGACAAGCTGCTGGAAGCCATCCTGCTGCAGGCCGAAATCCTGGACCTCAAGGCCAACCCGAACCGCACCGCGGAAGGCACGGTCATCGAAGCCCAGCTCGACCGCGGCCGTGGTTCGGTTGCCACCGTTCTGGTTCAGAACGGTACGCTTAAGCCCGGCCAGATCATCGTTGCCGGCGATGTCTGGGGTCGTGTCCGCGCTCTCGTCACCGACAAGGGCGATCATGTCAAGGAAGCCCCGCCGGCCATGCCGGTCGAGGTGCTCGGCCTTTCCGGCACGCCGCAGGCAGGTGACAAGTTCGCCGTCGTCGAAAACGAAAGCCGCGCCCGCGAGATCTCGGAATATCGTCAGCGCCTCGCTCGCGACAAGGCTGCCGCCCGCCATTCGGGCCAGCGCGGCTCGCTGGAACAGATGATGACGCAGCTGCAGTCTGCAGGCGTCAAGGAGTTCCCGCTGGTCATCAAGGGCGACGTGCAGGGTTCGATTGAAGCGATCGCCGGCGCACTCGAAAAGCTCGGTACGGACGAAGTTCGTGCCCGCATCGTTCACTCGGCTGTCGGCGGTGTGACGGAATCGGATATCTCGCTTGCCGAGGCGTCTGGCGCCGCGATCATCGGCTTCAACGTCCGTGCGAACGCACAGGCTCGTACGCTGGCAGAGCGCCAGGGCATCGAAATCCGCTACTACAACATCATCTACGATCTGGTGGATGACGTGAAGGCAGCGATGTCGGGCCTGCTGTCGCCAGAGCGTCGCGAAACCTTCCTCGGCAATGCCGAGATCCTCGAGGTGTTCAACATCACGAAGGTCGGCAAGGTCGCGGGTTGCCGCGTTACCGAAGGCAAGGTCGAACGTGGTGTCGGCGTTCGCCTCGTCCGCGACCACGTCGTCATCCACGAAGGCAAGCTCAAGACGCTCAAGCGCTTCAAGGATGAAGTCTCGGAAGTGCATTCCGGCCAGGAATGCGGTATGGCTTTCGAGAATTACGAAGACATCCGCGCCGGCGACACGATCGAGTGCTTCCGCGTCGAGCACATCACCCGTACGCTCTGATCGTGTGATATTGGAAATTTGGACGGGCGCCGGATCAACTGAGGCCGGCGCCCGAACCTTTTGAGGCAAAGAAAAATGGCAACAAGACCAACAACCTCCGCACCTTCGCAGCGCATGCTGCGCGTCGGCGAGCAGGTTCGCGCCGCGATCACGCAGGTTCTGCAGCGCGGCGAAGTGCGCGATGACGTGATCGAGAAGACCGTCATTTCCATCTCCGAAGTCCGCATGTCGCCCGATCTGAAGATCGCGACGGCCTATGTGACGCCACTTGGTGTGACGGATCATGATGCGGTGATTGGCGCGCTGAACCGCAATGCAAAATACATTCGCGGCCGCCTCGGGTCCCAGCTTCGGCAGATGAAATACATGCCGGAGGTCCGCTTCCGCGACGATACGAGCTTCGACAATTACAAGAAGATCGACGAGTTGCTGCGCTCGCCTGAGGTGAGCCGCGATCTCGATCACGGCGATACCGAAGAAGATTAGTAGAAGAGACTGATGTCCAAACCACGTAAACCGAAGGGCCGCCCGATCTCGGGTTGGCTGATCCTTGATAAGCCGGTCGATTTCGGCTCCACCGAAGCCGTTTCCAAGATCAAATGGCTGTTCAAGGCGCAGAAATGCGGTCACGCCGGCACGCTTGACCCGCTGGCCTCGGGCATGCTGCCAATCGCCCTTGGCGATGCGACAAAGACCGTTCCCTACGTGATGGACGGTCGCAAGATCTACGAATTCACCGTGACCTGGGGCGAGGAGCGCGCAACCGACGATCTTGAGGGCGATGTAACGCAGAGCTCCGACAAGCGCCCGAGCGAACAGCAGATCCGCGACCTCCTGCCGAAGTACACAGGTGTGATCAGCCAGGTTCCGCCGCAGTTTTCCGCCATCAAGATATCAGGCGAGCGCGCCTACGATCTGGCGCGCGACGGTGAGGCAGTGGAAATCCCCTCTCGCGAAGTCGAGATCTTCCGCCTGACGCTGCTGTCCTGCCAGGATGCCAATACGGCGCATTTCGAAGTCGAATGCGGCAAGGGTACCTATGTGCGTGCGCTGGCGCGCGATTTCGGCCGCGAGCTCGGCTGCTATGGCCATATCTCCGGCCTGCGTCGCAGCTTTGTCGCGCCCTTTGCCGAAGAGACCATGATACCGCTTGCCGATCTCGTCGCGATCGAGGCAGTCGAAGACGCGGACGAACGGCTTGCAGCGCTGGATGCCCTGCTGATCGACACCAGCGAAGCGCTCTCCTCACTGCCGCACCTCGTTGTCAATGACGACCAGGCGCATCGTTTGAAGATGGGCAATCCGATCCTCGTGCGGGGTCGCGATGCGCCGGTTGCCGAAAGCGAAGCCTATGCCACGTCCCGCGGCAAGCTGATCGCGATCGGCGAGATCGGTCAGGGCGAGTTCCGCCCAAAGCGGGTCTTTGGCTGAGGGTCGTTAAACCTCCGGTTTTGCGGTGGGTCGGCCAAACCACAGATAGCAATTGTCAATGTTCGGCATTGGGATATGTTTCCCTGATCTGGGCCGTCGGGTCCTTCAGATCAGGGAGACAGTTATGCGCAGACTTGCAGCCGGCATCCTGATGTTCTTCTCGGCGGTTTTGATAGCCGCCAACGCTTATTCCTCGGAGCGCTGGGCAACGTTGCCAGCCTTCCCGCCAATGCCGACCGCAAAGACGAGCGGCATGGCCCCCGTCAACGACATCAAGATGTACTACGCCGAATACGGCGAGGGTGAGCCGATGCTGTTCATCCACGGCGGACTCGGCAGCGCCGATGTCTGGGGCTATCAAGTGGCCGAGTTTGCCAAGGATCATTTGGTGATCGTCGCCGACAGCCGCGGGCATGGCCGCTCGACGCGCAGCGAGCAGCCGTTCGGGTATGATCTGATGACTTCCGACTATGTCGCTCTGCTCGATTATCTGAAGCTAAACAAGGTGACCCTGGTCGGCTGGTCTGATGGCGGCATCATCGGCATCGACATGGCGATGAAGAACCCGGAGAAGCTGACGCGCGTGATCGCGCAGGCGGCGAATGTGACGACGGACGGCGTCAAAGCCGACGTCATGACCAACAAGACCTTCAGCGGTTACATCGATGCGGCCGGCGAGACCTACAAGAAGCTGTCGCCGACGCCGAACGAGTATGATGCTTTCGTCACCCAGATCTCCGCGATGTGGGGAAGCCAGCCTGCCTGGACAGCCGACGACCTCGGCAAGATCAAGGTACCCGTCACCTTGACGATCGGCGACCACGACGAGGCAATCAAGCTCGACCATACCGAGATGATGGCCAAACAAATTCCAGGTTCGAAGCTGGTGATCCTCAAGGACGCAAGCCACTTCGCCATGCTGCAGGATCCAGAGGGCTACAATGCCATGATCCGCGATGCCATAGCTGGAAAGTGACGAATCGGCCATCTGCGGCATGCCTCTTTCAATTGCAGCGCATTTGGTTTATACGCAGCGCCAGCAATCGGGCTCTGCCCGGATGCATTCGCGGCCGAAGCTGGACGACATCCCGGCTTTTGGCGACCTAATCTCCTCTCATAGAAAGGAACATCCGATGTCGATTACTGCTGAGCGCAAGACGGCTCTGATCAAGGAATACGCAACGTTCGAAGGCGACACCGGTTCTCCGGAAGTTCAAGTTGCCATCCTGACCGAGCGTATCAACAACCTGACCGGCCACTTCAAGGACCACAAGAAGGATAACCATTCCCGACGTGGTCTGCTGACGATGGTTTCCAGCCGCCGCTCGCTTCTTGACTACCTCAAGAAGAAGAACGAAGGCCGTTACACCAAGCTGATCACCAGCCTGGGTATCCGCCGCTAAGGCTTTTTTCGGCGGGCGTTCCCCTTGGGACGCCCGCCGGATTTTTTCGGGGAGAGACTTCCCTATCCCGCCACGCGTGGCGGATTGCCCGGCAGACCCGGATGGGCCGGTTCTGCCAAACCAACCGTTGACCTGTCATGGGGCAGGATTGCCGGATGCTTTTGGCCAGAGCCTCACAAGCTTTGGCCCGGTCTCTTATGGACCGATGAATGTAAAGCCTCCCGTTGTCTTGCCCATGATGCGTCACACCGATTGCGGTTGACCGTGCACCGTGCCTTGGAAGGCGAGGCGCATGTTCCCGCATTGAAGGACAAGACATATGTTCGATACTCATAGTGTGGAAATCGAGTGGGCAGGCCGCCCGCTGAAGCTCGAGACCGGCAAGATCGCCCGTCAGGCTGACGGTGCCGTTCTCGCGACCTACGGCGAAACCGTGGTTCTCGCCACCGTCGTTTCCGCCAAGGCGCCGAAGCCGGGCCAGGACTTCTTCCCGCTGACCGTCAACTACCAGGAAAAGACCTACGCAGCCGGCAAGATCCCCGGCGGCTACTTCAAGCGTGAAGGCCGTCCGTCGGAAAACGAAACCCTCGTTTCCCGCCTGATCGACCGCCCGATCCGTCCGCTCTTCCCGGAAGGCTACAAGAACGACACGCAGGTCGTCGTCACCGTCATCCAGCATGACCTTGAAAACAACCCCGACGTCCTGTCGATGGTTGCTGCGTCGGCAGCTCTGACGCTGTCGGGCGTTCCCTTCATGGGCCCGGTCGGTGGCGCCCGCGTCGGCTACATAAACGGCGAATACGTTCTGAACCCGCATCTCGACGAGATGGAAGAGTCGATCCTCGACCTCGTTGTAGCAGGTACGCACGACGCCGTTCTGATGGTTGAATCCGAAGCCAAGGAACTTAATGAAGAAGTCATGCTCGGCGCCGTCATGTTCGGCCACCGGGGCTTCCAGCCGGTCCTCGATGCGATCATCAAGCTCGCTGAAGTGGCTGCCAAGGAACCGCGTGACTTCCAGCCGGAAGACTACTCCGAACTCGAAGGCGAGATGCTGAAGCATTTCGAAGCCGAGCTTCGCACCGCCTACAAGAACACGCAGAAGGCTGAACGCTACGCTGCCGTCGACGCCGTCAAGGCGAAGGTCAAGGCACACTTCCTGCCGGAAGAAGGCGAAGCCAAGTACACGGCCGAAGAAGTCGGCGCGATCTTCAAGCACCTGCAGGCGAAGATCGTTCGTTGGAACATCCTCGACACCAAGAGCCGTATCGACGGCCGCGACCTCGAAACCGTTCGTCCGATCGTCTCGGAAGTCGGCCTCCTGCCGCGCACTCACGGTTCGGCGCTCTTCACCCGCGGTGAAACGCAGGCGATCGTCGTTGCCACGCTCGGCACCGGCGAAGACGAGCAGTACGTCGACAGCCTGACGGGCATGTACAAGGAGCGCTTCCTGCTCCATTACAACTTCCCGCCCTACTCGGTTGGCGAAACCGGCCGCATGGGTTCCCCAGGTCGCCGCGAAATCGGTCACGGCAAGCTCGCGTGGCGCGCCATCCGTCCGATGCTGCCGTCTGCTGAGCAGTTCCCTTACACCCTGCGCGTCGTCTCCGAGATCACCGAATCGAATGGCTCGTCCTCGATGGCGACCGTTTGCGGCACATCGCTTGCACTCATGGACGCTGGTGTTCCGCTCGCCAAGCCGGTTGCCGGTATCGCCATGGGCCTGATCCTCGAAGGCGACCGCTTCGCGGTTCTCTCCGACATCCTCGGTGACGAAGACCACCTCGGCGACATGGACTTCAAGGTTGCGGGTACCGCAGACGGCATCACCTCGCTGCAGATGGACATCAAGATCGCTGGTATCACCGAAGAGATCATGAAGGTCGCTCTCGGCCAGGCTCAGGGTGGCCGCGCCCACATCCTCGGCGAAATGGCCAAGGCCATCACCGAGAGCCGTGGCCAGCTCGGCGAGTTTGCACCGCGCATCGAAGTCATGAACATTCCAGTCGACAAGATCCGCGAAGTCATCGGCTCCGGCGGCAAGGTCATCCGCGAAATCGTCGAAAAGACCGGCGCGAAGATCAACATCGAAGACGACGGCACGGTCAAGATCGCGTCCTCGTCCGGCAAGGAAATCGAAGCGGCCCGCAAGTGGATCCACTCGATCGTTGCTGAACCGGAAGTTGGCCAGATCTACGAAGGCACGGTCGTCAAGACCGCCGACTTCGGCGCCTTCGTCAACTTCTTCGGCGCCCGCGATGGCCTCGTCCACATCTCGCAGCTTGCTTCCGAGCGCGTTGCCAAGACGCAGGACGTCGTCAAGGAGGGCCAGAAGGTCTGGGTCAAGCTCCTCGGCTTTGACGAGCGTGGCAAGGTCCGCCTGTCGATGAAGGTTGTCGACCAGGCAACTGGCCAGGAACTCCCGGCTGCCGAAAAGTCCGACAAGAAGAAGGAGGAAGCGGCTGAATAAGCCGCGCCTTTCAAACCGTTCGAGGGCGTGGGAGTTTTCCCGCGCCCTTTTTGTATCCGAAGGCGAGAAGAGATCATGAGCCGCGAAACCCTGAAGACCCTGTTCCATCCCTTTGCCAGCGGCACCGTTGAAGCGCCCGGCGAGGGCGAGCGTGTGCTCTTCCTCGGCGCCGAGGCAGGCTTTGCCCTGCCGGAGGGCTTTGCCGCCTCGCTGAGCGCCGTACAGGGCTTCCGGCCGCTGTTTAGGCAACTCCTCTCGCAGCGGATCGAAACCACGCCTGAGATCGAAGGCGAGGACTACGATGCCGCGCTGGTTCTCTGCAACAAGCACAAGGGCGAGAACGAGGCGAGCATCGCTGCCGCGCTTCAGCACGTGAAGGTGGGCGGCCTGATCGTCATCGCCGGCGGCAAGGAGGATGGCGTCCAGTCGCTCCGTAAGCGTATGGAGGGCTTCGGCCTCGAGATCGAACACATGCCGAAATATCACGGCGTGGCGCTCTGGTTCGGACGGCCGGCCGACGTTGGTGAGGTCGTCAGCAAGTTTTCCAAGCCGTCCGTGCGCGTGGATGGCCGTTTCCTGGCCGCGGCCGGCATGTTCTCGCACGACCGCGTCGATGATGGCTCGGAGTTGCTCGCCTCGCGTCTGCCTGCCGATTTCACCGGTGATGTCGCCGACTTTGGCGCCGGCTGGGGTTATCTGTCCGTCGAACTGGCGGAGCGCTCGCCGGGTGTCAGTCGCCTCGACCTCTACGAGGCCAACCACGCGACTCTTGAAGCCGCCAAGGGCAACATGGCGGAGAACTGCCCCGACGTGCCGGCGCGCTTCTTCTGGCATGACCTGGCGAGCGAACCGGTCAAGGACAGGTACGACCTCATCATCATGAACCCGCCCTTCCATGAAGGACATGCGGCGGAGCCGTCACTCGGTCAGGCGATGATCAAGACCGCTGCCTCAGCGCTGCGCGGAGGCGGGCGTCTCTTGCTGGTTGCCAATCGCGGATTGCCCTACGAGCCGGTGCTTGCCGCAAACTTCAAGGAGAGCGGCGAAACTTGCCGCAATGCGCGCTTCAAGGTGCTGTGGGCGAAGAAGTAGCCGCGGAACAGCCCAAAGGGAGGGGGAGCTATGGATACGGAAGCAAACAAGCAACTCGTGACGGCCTATGTCGAGGCGTTCAACCGCTTCGACATGGCGGCGTTGCGCGAGCTCTTTGCCGCCGATGCGCGGATTTACGGTGTTCTGGGATATGGCGGTCTCGATGAGGTCGAGCCTATCTGGCGTGAGCTCCACGAGGGGATGAACATCAACCTCGAGATCCTCGATATCGCCGCCGAGGGGAAGAACGTCGTCGTCCGCTACCGGGAAAGCGGGCGTTATTCCGGCTTCTTCCGCGGTCTCGTGGGTCACGACCCGACTGACAAGAGCTACGAGCTCACCGCGATGGAGTGGTTTGTCGTCGAAAACGGAAAGATTGCGACCCGCTGGGGCGCCAGAGATTCGGCTGCTATTCTGCGGCAGGTCACGCATCCCTAGGGGATGCGTTTCGGAAAAGCCGGGCTCGTTTCCAAGCCCGGCTTCGGTCCTTATTCCACGTCTGCCGTGCGCAGTGCGTCCAGTGTCGGCATCGAGGTGATGTTGAAGCCTGCATCTACGAAATGGATTTCGCCGGTAACGCCTGCCGACAGGTCCGACAGCAGATAAAGGGCGGAATTGCCGACCTGATCGATCGTCACCGTCTTGCGCAGCGGCGAGTTCCGCTGGTTCCAGGAGAGGATTGCGCGTGCATCGGAAATGCCAGCGCCCGCGAGCGTCCGGATCGGGCCAGCAGAGATCGCATTGACGCGGATCCCGCTCGGCCCGTAATCCGCAGCCAGATAACGCACCGACGCCTCGAGAGCAGCCTTTGCAACACCCATGACGTTGTAGTTCGGGATGACGCGCGTCGAGCCATTGTAGGTCAGCGTCAGCATCGAACCGCCGGCATTCATGAGCGGCGCGCAGCGCTTGGCGATCTCGGTGAAGGAGAAACAGGAGATCACCATCGTGCGGCTGAAATTGTCGCGCGTGGTGTCGGCGTAAAGGCCCTTCAGCTCGTTCTTGTCGGAAAAGCCGATGGCGTGAACGACGAAGTCCAGTGTGCCCCAGCGCTCCTTGATGGCATCGACGGTGGCGTCGACCGAGGCGATGTCCTCGACGTCGCACGGCAGAACGAATTCTGAACCGACTTCGGCGGCCAGCGGCTTGACACGCTTGCCGAGAGCATCGCCCTGATAGGTGAAGGCAAGTTCCGCTCCCTGTGCTGCCAGCGCCTTCGAAATTCCCCAGGCGATGGAATGGTTGTTCGCGACACCCATGATGAGGCCGCGCTTACCCTGCATGATTCCCGTCATATTATTATCCGTTGTAGCGCTGGAAGACGAGCGTGGCGTTGGTGCCGCCGAAGCCGAAGGAGTTGGAAAGGGCAATGTCGATCTTGGCATCGTCGATGCGCTTGCGAACGATCGGAACGCCGTCGAATTCAGGGTCGAGCTCAGTGATATGCGCGCTTTCGCCGATGAACCCGGCCTGCATCATCAGCAGCGAGTAGATCGATTCTTGCACGCCGGCTGCGCCCAGCGAATGGCCCGTCAGCGACTTGGTCGACTGGATGTGCGGGATCTTGTCGCCGAAGACTTCGCGGATTGCACCGATTTCCTTGCTGTCGCCAACAGGGGTCGAGGTGCCGTGCGTGTTGATGTAGTCGACATCGCCCTTCACCGTCGCGAGCGCCTGGCGCATGCAGCGGATCGCGCCTTCGCCCGACGGAGCGACCATGTCGTAACCATCCGAGGTCGCGCCGTAGCCGACGATTTCAGCGTAGATCTTTGCACCGCGCGCCTTGGCACGCTCCAGCTCTTCCAGGACGAGAACGCCCGCGCCGCCGGCGATGACAAAGCCGTCGCGGCTGACATCATAGGCACGCGACGCCGTTGCCGGCGTCTCGTTGTACTTGGAGGACATGGCGCCCATGGCATCGAAGAGGTTCGACATCGTCCAGTCAAGGTCTTCGTGGCCGCCAGCGAACATCACGTCCTGCTTGCCCCACTGGATCATCTCTGCGGCATTGCCGATGCAGTGTGCCGAGGTCGAGCAGGCCGACGAGATCGAGTAGTTGACGCCGTGGATCTTGAACCAGGTGGCGAGCGTTGCCGATGCCGTCGAGGACATCGCCTTCGGCACGGCAAACGGGCCGATGCGCTTCGGGCTGTTGTTCTTGATGGTGATCTCGGCAGCTTCGATCAGCGTGCGCGTCGAAGGTCCGCCGGAGCCCATGATGATGCCGGTGCGCTCGTTGTTGCTGATGTCGCTCTCTTCCAGACCGGAATCGGCGATCGCCTGCTTCATTGCCACATGGTTCCAGGCGCCGCCCTGACTCAGGAAGCGCATGGCGCGGCGGTCGACCAGATCCGTCGGATCAAGCGAGGGGCGACCCCAGACCTGGCACTTGAAGCCGTGCTCAGCAAAATCGTTGGAGAAGGAAATGCCGGACTTGGCGTCGCGCAGCGACGCAGTGACCTCGGCGGCATCATTGCCGATCGAGGAGACAACACCCAGACCCGTAACAACTACCCGTCTCATGTGTTTCGACCTTTTCGTTTTTTCTAACTTGGAAACCGGGCAACTACGCCCGGTGCAATCAGGCTTCTTTGTCCTTGGACAGGCCGACGCGCAGGTCGGTTGCCTGGTAGATGGTTTCGCCGTCGGCCTTCAGCCAGCCATCGGCGGTGCCGAGAACCAGGCGGCCGCGCATGACGCGCTTGAAATCGATGCCGTACTCAAGCAGCTTCGTGGTCGGGCGGATCATGCCCTTGAACTTCACTTCGCCGGTTGAAAGCGCCATGCCGCGACCGGGCTCGCCCAGCCAGCCGAGGAAGAAGCCGGTCAGCTGCCACATGCCGTCAAGGCCGAGGCAGCCGGGCATGATCGGGTTACCCTGGAAGTGGCAGGGAAAATACCAGTCGTCGGGTTTCACGTCGTATTCAGCGCGAATGTAGCCCTTGTCGAAGGCGCCACCGGTTTCGGAAATGTCGGTAATGCGATGAACCATCAACATCGGCGGGAGAGGAAGCTGTGCGTTGCCCGGACCGAACAGTTCGCCGCGGCCGCAGGCCAGAATTTCCTCGTAGTTGAAGCTGGATTGTTTCGTCGCCATGAAAACTCTAATTCCCCCCGCAACTATGCCGATGGATGTGAACGTTTAGTCCAAGTTCAGCGGAAAATGAAGCATAAGCATGACTGAGCTTCATCCAACCTCCGGAGGACCGGCTGCGCGCCTTATTTGGTGGTCGCATACAGGAAGGCCAAGCCCCCGGCCAGCACTAATTGCGCCAAAAGCCCGATTTTGCGGCGTTTTCGCACTCTTTGTCCCCATTGAAACTATTGAAACGCTTTTGCGCAAAAGTTATATGGCTAATGAAACCTGATTGCTTGACGCTAGATTAAACCGGAGTTCGTCGGATGGTGGCAGAGGCCCCGCTTACCATTGAGGCACGGCTGAGACACGCCGGCCTTCGTCCGACGCGCCAGCGCGTCGCGCTCGGTGACCTGCTTTTCGCCAAAGGCGATCGGCACCTGACGGTCGAGGAACTCCACGAGGAGGCCGTGCAGGCGGGAGTGCCGGTGTCGCTGGCGACCGTCTACAACACGCTGCACCAGTTTACCGAAGCAGGGATGATCCGCGTTCTCGCGGTCGAAAGCGCCAAGACCTATTTCGACACCAACGTCTCCGACCACCATCACTTCTTCGTCGAAGGTGAAAACGACGTGCTGGATATCCCGGTCAGTAATCTGACGATCGGTAATCTGCCGGAGCCGCCGGAAGGGCTGGAAATCGCCCACGTCGACGTCGTGATCCGCCTGCGCGCGAAGCGGCGCTGATTTCACATCACATCGTCAGGATGCCGGCCGGGCTTTGCCTTGTAGGTCGGAAAGGTCCAACCGAAATAGAGCGCGCCGCCGCGCACTGAGAATGCCGCGACGACACCGACGGCAGAGGCCGCATAGAGCGGCAGGTCGAGCGCGTTCGCAGCCGTAAATATGCCGCCGCCGACCAGTGCTGCCGTGATGTAGATTTCGGGCCGCAACAGCACGGACGGCTCGTTGGCCAGTAGATCGCGCAGGATGCCACCGAAGGTCGCCGTCAACGTCCCGGTCACGATGCCGATCGTTGGCGAGCCCGTGGCGGCGAGGCCCTTCGCGGCACCCATCACGCAGTAAGCCGACAGCCCTACGGCATCGAGCCAGATCAGCAAGCGATAGCGCGATTCAACGAGGTGGGCGGTAAAGAACACCAGGACGCCGATGGCGCAGCAGACGATGACGTAAGTCGGGTTCAGAACCCAGAACACCGGCACACGGCCAAGGACAATGTCGCGCACCGTACCGCCACCCGTCCCCGTGACGATGGAGAAGAACAGGAAGCCGATCAGGTCAAGCTGTTTCCGCGAGGCCGCGAGCGCGCCTGTTGCCGCAAAAAGCGCAACGCCGGCATAATCCACATAGACGAACAGCGGCATGCAGTCCTCCAGAACCGGCGCGTATCTTTCGAATATGAATCACGGCGGCAAGGGCGGCGCAAGCCGGATCAAGCAAACTGTCCGGCCAACAGCGTCCTTATTCGACCAAAAGAGAAACCCTTCGTGAAAACGCTCCTGATCGCTCTGAACCTTGCCGCGCTACTCGTCGCCCCAGTTGCGGCCTTCGCACAGCAATCGCTTATCTCGGATCCGGAGGTCTATGAGAAGAAGCACTTTCAGGAGCAGTGCACCAAGGCGGAATTTTCGGACGGCTTCGTCCTCCGCCAGGATATCAACAATGACGGTCTGATCGACGCCGTCGTCAACGAGGGTGAGCTCACCTGCGACGGCGAGAAGGGTCCGCAGTGCAATGATGACGGCTGCACTTATAATTTCTATCTGCAGGTCGCCGAGGGTGGCTATTTCATGATCGCGACCGCCCAGGTCTACGGTTATGACTTCGTGAAGCGCTTCGGCAACATGGTGCTGGCAATGAAGATGCACCCGCGTTTCTGCGATCGTCCGGATGCCGACAAGGCGAAGGAGCCTTGTGTCGTCACAGCCCGTGTGCGCGGCACCAAGTTCGTGACGATCTCCAAGAAATAGCTAGTTCAGCCCGGATAGAGCTCTGAAGTGCGGCCGGCGAGGTAGTAGCCGACGAGCCCGAACCATTCGCGGATTGCCGTTGCCAGGTTCTGGGAATTCCGGCTCGGCTGCGTGAAATCGAAGCCAAGGCTTTCTCGCCCGTCAGTGCGGTAGTCCGTCGGCCACGGCACGACGTCGATTCCAAGTTTACGGAAGATGCCGACCGATCGCGGCATATGGTAGCCGGAGGTGATCAGCAGGCAGTTCGAAAGACCTTGGCTTGCCAGAAGCTCCTTGGTGTTCATCGCGTTTTCGAAGGTCGTGCGCGATGTCGTTTCTTCGACCAGGCGGTCTCGGCCAATGCCGAACATCGGGAAGAAGCGCGCCGATATCGCCGCGTCACCTTCGTAGATGCCGGAGATCGACCCATCGCCGCCGGAAATCAGGATTCGCGTCTGCGGAAATTTCTGCGCCAGGCGCAGCGCTTCGACGAAGCGATCGGCCCCGGCATTGAGCTCTATTCCGTGGCGGGCGGTATTCACCTCGTTCTCGAATGCACCGCCCAAGACGATCATGCACTGCAGGCTTGCCGGATCCTGCGGTTTGACAAACCGATCCTCGAGACCCTGTAGAAGGTAGTTGCCGACGGTGGTGTAGAGCGTGACGAACAAAATCAGGCCCGCAACCGCCGAGGAAACGAGACTTGTCGCACGCCAGCGGACAAGGCCCGTCACCAGGGCAAACAGGACGAAAAGGAAAGCGAGCGACAATGGCTGCCCGAAGATCCAGATGAGCTTTGAAAAGAGAAACAAGGATGTCTTCCTTCAGCGGTTTCCGCCCGCCATCTATCTGATTCGATAGGCTTCTATTGCGACTTCATTTCGTGCGTACCTCCGAACGTGGCGTGGCGTTAAACCGACGTTGCAGGCGTTTGGGTATGAGCAGAGAGGCGAGCGCAACCAGCATCGCAAAGACGGCAATCACCCACAGGGCCGCCGCACCCGCGATCTGTGTGAGCAGCGCGCCCATCACCGCGCCCGCAAACATGCCGGCCCACGGTACGATCTGGATCGTCCACTCCAATCGCTTGTCGCCGATAATCCAGCGCCCAAGGCCACGCCCAAAACGCGAGAGCGCTCCGGTCACATAGGTCAGCCCGATCGGCAGCCCCTCGATCTGCTCCACGGCCGCGTTCACCATCCCCATCGAAGCGACGATGAGATAGAAGCGCGGCATCGCCACGCTCTCGCCCATCATGAGAGAGGCGGTAGCCAGCGCGATGCTGACGCAGGAAAGCACGGCGAAGGTGCGCCGGTCCGCGAAATGCGCGATCACGATCCCGGCCGCATTGCCAAGCACGAAGACCATGATCGCCGAGAGTAGAATGGCCGCATGCCGTAGATCGCCGCCGCCGAGCGACAGGGCGGCGCGCGTTGTGTTGCCCGTCATGAACGACACGAAATCACCGGTCAGCGCCAGTCCGGTCGCATCGGTCATACCCGCCAGAAAGGAAATCGCGCCGGCAAGCACCAGGCCGGTCGTCGTTCTGCGCGTGTGTATGATGCGCCGCCGTCTTTCTCGTGTCATTGAACCAAGGCTCCAGGCTGCCGATCAGTCGGCATCGGAACCATACATACCCGCAGTTGCTAAAAAATTGGCAAAGCAGTGTATGAGGAAATGACCGCGAGCGAACAGTCCTCGGGCGCGACAGCCGTTAAGACGAAAGTGGTTCCAAACGCGTCGAACAGCCAGTGTTATTCGTGTCGGGAGAAATTTGGTGGAGCTAAGCGGGATCGAACCGCTGACCTCTTGCATGCCATGCAAGCGCTCTCCCAGCTGAGCTATAGCCCCATCAAGGCGGTCCGGCTAGGCCGGTCCTGGGATGCTTCGCGAAGCGCTTGCCTCGCGGAGTGGCGGCTTCTTACTTCCGGTTTTTGGAGATAGCAAGCCAAAAAAATCGGCCCGGCGAAATTTTCTCGTCCGGGCCGAGACTTAATCCGATCAGACTTCGTCTTCGTCGCCGGTGACGCCGATGATGTCGCTCATGTCGTCGTCATCGTCGTCTTCGTCGGCTTCGAGGAAGGTGTCGTCGTCGTCGCCTTCGATTTCGACGTCGTCATCACCCATATCTGGAATCTCGTCGCCGGATGCGCCTTCTTCTGCGTCCTCGAGCGACACCAGTTCGACTTCCGTGCTTTCGGTATCGACTTCTGCCACTTCCTCTTCATCCTGGGCTTCAGCCGCTGCGGCAGCAGAGGTTTCCTCGAAGAAGGAGAGCGGATAGGACTTGCCCGTATAGGGAGAAACGATCGGATCCCGGTTCAGGTCGTAGAACTTCTTGCCGGTTTCCGGATCGGTACGCTTCGTTCCAAGTTCAGCTTTCGCCACTGTTAGCCTCGTGAGAATGGCCGAATCAAGATTCGGCAAATGCCGTGAAACCCGGCGTTCTATTCGGAATTTATAAGCCGGTCCCCATAATCGTTGCAGCACGGCATGTCAAAGCCAAACTTCATGCGCGCCAGATGACCGGCGCCGCCATTTGTGATAGTGAGCCGGCGATTGTTCATTTGCAGGGTAGATCGGCGCGTGGCCGGCTGCCGGGATAGGTGCGAGAAATGTACCAGCCGCCGCATTTTCGTGAGGAAGACTTGGGTGTCCAGCACGCCTTGATCCGGGCACATCCGCTCGGCATGCTGATCACTGCGGGTGCTTCCGGCTTGATGGCGAATTCGGTCCCTTTCCATCTGGATGCCGCAGCCTCCGAAAAGGGGATCTTGCGCCTTCACCTCGCCAAGGCCAATCCGCAGTGGCGCGATATCGACGCCGGCGCGGATGTGCTCGCCGTGTTCCAGGGCGCCGATGCCTACATCACGCCATCCTGGTACCAGACGAAGCAGGAGACCGGTAAAGTCGTGCCGACCTGGAACTACGCGATCGTACAGGTCAGGGGCAGGGCCCGTGTCATCGACGACGCGGACTGGCTGCTTCAGCAGATCAACGCGATCACCACGCAACAGGAAGGCCCACGCGACAGGCCTTGGGCAGTGGGTGATGCGCCTGATGATTTCATCCGCGCGCAGATGAAAGGCATCATCGGCGTCGAAATCGAGATTGCAGCGATTGAAGGCAAGTGGAAGGTCAGCCAGAACCGACCGGTTGCTGATCGCGAAGGTGTTGTTGCCGGTCTCGGTGAAGAGTCCGGTCGGGAAGACATGGTCGATCTCGTCCGCCGCTACGGCGGATTGGCGGAGAAATGAACGGACAGATGAGCTCCAAACAGTTTACGATCGCCATCGATGGACCCGCAGCCGCAGGAAAGGGAACGCTCTCGCGCCGCATCGCGGAGACCTACGGCTTTCATCATCTCGACACGGGGCTGACCTACCGCGCGACGGCAAAGGCTTTGCTCGATGCCGGCCTGACGCTCGACGACGAGGCGGTGGCAGAAAAGATGGCGCGCGAGGTTGAACTGGCAGGTCTCGATCGCGATATACTTTCGAAGCATGAGATTGGCGAGGCTGCCTCGAAGATCGCGGTCATGCCTTCGGTGCGGCGTGCACTGGTGGAGGCGCAGCGGCGGTTTTCTGAAATGGCGCCCGGAACGGTGCTCGACGGCCGTGATATCGGAACCGTCGTCTGCCCGGCGGCGCCGGTAAAGCTCTATGTAACGGCAAGTCCCGAGGTTCGGGCTAAACGCCGCTACGACGAAGTAACAGGCAAGGGAGGAATTGCCGATTTCGATGCCATTTTCGACGACGTCAAGCGCCGCGACGAACGCGACATGGGACGGGCCGACAGCCCTTTGAAACCAGCCGAAGACGCGCACTTGCTTGATACGTCGGAAATGAGTATAGAGGCCGCGTTTCAAGCTGCGAAATCGATCATCGATGCAGCTTTGAGCCGAAATACCTAATTCGAGCGATTTGCCCAAGCTTTGCCTGGGCTGCTTCCGAAGACTAAGCCTGAAATTCCGTCCAAGCGCCGGATTGCTTCCCGACTGGAAGCGGACTGGGTTCAGGCCCGTTCAACACGAACCAACCGGCGCATACGTATCCGGATTCGGATATGCAGGAGATTACATGTCAGTAGCTACTCCCTCTCGCGAAGATTTCGCGGCCCTTCTCGAAGAATCCTTTGCCAAGCACGACCTGGCTGAAGGCTATGTCACCAAGGGCATCGTAACGGCAATCGAGAAGGACTCTGCCGTTGTCGACGTCGGCCTCAAGGTCGAAGGTCGCATCCTACTCAAGGAATTCGGCGCCAAGGCCAAGGACGGCTCGCTCAAGGTCGGCGACGAAGTCGAAGTTTACGTCGAGCGCATCGAAAACGCTCTTGGCGAAGCAGTTCTGTCGCGCGAGAAGGCTCGCCGCGAAGAAAGCTGGGTCAAGCTCGAAGCCAAGTTTGAAGCTGGTGAGCGCGTTGAAGGCGTTATCTTCAACCAGGTCAAGGGCGGCTTCACGGTTGACCTCGACGGCGCGATTGCCTTCCTGCCGCGTTCGCAGGTCGACATCCGTCCGATCCGCGACGTTACCCCGCTGATGCACAACCCGCAGCCCTTCGAAATCCTCAAGATGGACAAGCGCCGCGGCAACATCGTCGTTTCGCGTCGTACGGTTCTGGAAGAATCCCGTGCCGAGCAGCGTTCTGAAATCGTTCAGAACCTCGAAGAAGGCCAGGTTGTTGACGGCGTCGTCAAGAACATCACCGATTACGGTGCGTTCGTTGACCTCGGCGGCATTGACGGCCTGCTGCACGTCACCGACATGGCATGGCGCCGTGTGAACCATCCGTCGGAAATCCTGTCCATTGGCCAGCAGGTCAAGGTTCAGATCATCCGCATCAACCAGGAAACCCACCGCATCTCGCTCGGCATGAAGCAGCTCGAGTCGGATCCGTGGGATGGCATCCAGGCCAAGTATCCGGAAGGCAAGAAGATTTCCGGTACCGTCACGAACATCACCGACTACGGTGCGTTCGTCGAGCTGGAGCCGGGCATCGAAGGCCTGATCCACATTTCGGAAATGTCCTGGACCAAGAAGAACGTACACCCCGGCAAGATCCTGTCCACGAGCCAGGAAGTCGAAGTCGTCGTTCTCGAAGTCGATCCGTCCAAGCGCCGTATTTCGCTCGGCCTCAAGCAGACGCTGGAAAATCCGTGGGCGGCATTCGCTCGCAACCATCCGGCTGGCACTGAAGTCGAAGGCGAAGTCAAGAACAAGACCGAATTCGGCCTGTTCATCGGCCTCGACGGCGATGTTGACGGCATGGTGCACCTCTCCGACCTCGACTGGAACCGTCCAGGCGAACAGGTCATCGAAGAGTTCAACAAGGGCGACGTCGTTAAGGCGGTCGTTCTCGATGTTGACGTCGAAAAGGAGCGCATCTCGCTCGGCATCAAGCAGCTCGGCAAGGACGCTGTCGGCGAAGCCGCAGCTTCGGGCGACCTGCGCAAGAATGCAGTCGTTTCCTGCGAAGTCATCGCAGTCAACGACGGCGGCATCGAAGTGAAGCTCGTCGACCACGAAGACATCACGTCGTTCATCCGCCGCGCAGACCTGTCGCGCGATCGCGACGAGCAGCGTCCGGAACGCTTCTCGGTTGGCCAGGTTGTTGACGCCCGCGTCACCAACTTCTCCAAGAAGGACCGCAAGATCATGCTGTCCATCAAGGCTCTGGAAATCGCGGAAGAGAAGGAAGCTGTTGCTCAGTTCGGTTCGTCCGACAGCGGCGCTTCGCTCGGCGACATTCTCGGCGCGGCTCTGAAGAACCGCGGCGGCGAATAATCGCCAGCAGGCTTGAAGAACAAAAGAACCCGCCGGAGCGATCCGGCGGGTTCTTCGTTTCTGTACTGTCGTTGCAATGGCGAGCTATTCCCAGTCGACCTTGCGTCGGTAGAGCGAATAGGCTTCGTCGCCACTCACGGCGATTGGCAGGGCCGGCGCCGGGCGGTGAGGCGGCGTGCCGGCCTTGATCAGACTTTCTCGGGCGGCAATCGCTGCAGCCGCCTCACTGTCCATCAGGATGTCCGTTTCGTCGTCGTCCGACGGCTCGCCCTGCCGCTCTTCCTCTTCCGACGGCTCGCCGCCGTTGTGGTCCTCGCGGTACATCGCGTGGGCGCCACTATCGTCGGCCTCGTCCTTCGAGAACTCGTAAGGCTGCGTGGCGTACGGCACGCCCTCGACGATTTTCATGAGCACCGGCGCATAGGTCTCGTCGATCGCCTGCTGCACCGTCAAGGGTGCTGGCGGTTCCGCGGCAGGGTGTCTTTTTGCAGCCGCTGCGGCCGCTTCGGTTGCCGGCTGTACCGCGATGAGGGGCGATTGGCGCGCAATGCCCTCCGGCAATGGATGTAGATCGGGCAGGGTGGTCAATTCCTCCGGCAGATCGGCGAGGACCGTTTCGTCGAGGATGATATCGATCTCGACCGCAGGATCGGGATCGGCGGCTTCCAGCAGCACTTCTGTTTCCTGGTCCTGAATGATTGTAACGATCAGCTTCGTGGTATCGTTCGACAGCGAGGCTGATATCGCCGGCCAGCTCTTCGGAATGATCGGGTCGCCCTTGGACGTTGTCCGAGCGGTCTCGGCTTGCACGGTTTCCCGTGCCGGATCCGCGGCGTGCCTGGGCGGCACGCTCTCCTGCACATCTTGATTAGGCTCCGCGAGCGTTTCTTCGGCGGACGCCTTGGCGGTCGGATTGACGATCGGCTCGTCAGCGACTGCATCGTTCTTGATGAGTTCGGTCCGCTCGTCGCCGCCATCGATATGGGCCGCGGCAACCAGTGCGGTCTGCGGCCGTGCAGATTCCGGTTCCTGCTTTGTCGGCAGAGGTACCTGCGCAGTCCCAGCAAGATTGTCCCGATGGATGCGAATTTCCGTCCGCTGTTCCTGGCGCGTCGGCGAGGCGTCGTTCTGGCCGTAGGAGCGAACCACGGCGCGGGCGGCGAGATCGCGATCCTTGTCGCGGATCGTTTCAAGATAGGTGGCGATGCGGGCAGCCTCCGGTCCAGCCGGGTTCCGGAGCGCCTCTGCAAGCAGGCGAAGCGGAACTGCGTGGCCTTGCATCGCAAGCTGCCGCTCGACTTTTTCGATCTTCGCCGGCGGCAGCTTCTCGATCGCAGCTGCCATGCGGGAGGCAAAGGCTAGGTCGGTTTCGTCGTCCTCGCGCGGGATCGCAAGCGCCTCGCTCGTGGCACTGAGCACATCGAGAAGGGCGTCGACCATCCGCGCCCGGACAGCTAGCAGAAGAATGCTGAGCTTGCCGGCAACAGAAGAATTGAGATCGGCGCCCTGAATCTGATGCACGGGAGCAACGGCGCTGGCCGCGCGCACCAGGCCATCGGTACTGACGGCCGCGGTCTGGCTCTGGGAGGAAAGGCTTCCATTTGACGCTGCACGAACCGGAGACAACATGTCATGCTCCTTCTTTCGTAAAGTGCGGTGAAGGCAGGCTACAAGAAGGCCGCGCTCATCCGGCCCGTTGCATTCCCCGGCAGTTCGGTCTGCCCGACGCGGCGCTCCATCGCGCCGTCGAATGCATAAAAATTGGCAAATAATCTATCGAAGCGGCGTTAACGAATTACTAATGGCCGGTACGCGCATCGCCGCGCCCGGTTCAATACGTGCAAAATCCAGAAACGTCTTAGCTGTGGGCGAAAATGTCGGCTTCTTCCCAGCCGAGCAGATCGAGCTTGGCGCGCGTCGGAAGGAATTGGAAGCAGGCGTTGGCATGATCGATGCGGCCGTCTCGCACCAGCCGCTCGGTCAGCTTGTCGCGCAGCGCGTGCAGGTAAAGCACGTCAGAGGCCGCGTATTCCAGCTGCGCAGGGGACAAAGTTGCGGCAGCCCAGTCGGAGGATTGCTGCGTCTTGGAAATATCGACGTCGAGCATTTCCTTGAGATTGTCCTTCAGTCCATGCCGATCGGTATAGGTTCGGCAGAGACGTGAGGCGATCTTGGTGCAGAACACCGGCTGCATGGTGACGCCGAAGGTGTGGAACAAGACGGCAATGTCGAAGCGGCCATAGTGGAAGATCTTCTGTTGCCCATTGGCAAGCAGCGCCACGAGGTTCGGCGCTTCCTTCTGCCCGGCGGCGATGCGGATCACGTCGGCCGTGCCGTCGCCCGGTGAGAGTTGCACCACGCACAGCCGGTCGCGGCGCGGCACAAGGCCCAGCGTTTCGGTGTCGATGGCAATCGCTCCGGTATAGCGGGCGGCATCTGCCGCGGAAATATCACCTTCATGGTAACGTATGATGGCTGCCATCGATCTCATCTCACACTCGAACTGTCACTTGTGGCCTATAGCGCAAAGCCATGGCGGGCGATACCGCCAAGGCTCAGAATGTCGGCGGTGTATTGATCCAGATGAGGACGGTTTCGCCATCGTGACGGTTGCGCCAGGAGTGATAGCGACGGCTTTCGAAATAGAGCGAATCGCCGGGTCCGAGATCGAAGAACTGATCGGAATCGAGGACCAGCTCCAGCCTCCCGGAGAGTACGTGCATGAACTCCTCCCCTTCGTGTCGGTAGGCGCCTTCGCTCGCCGCACCGGGTGCGAGCACGAAACGGTGGCAATCCATCATCGTGCGGCCCTCGGCCAGAAGCTGCACCGTGACACCTGGCGTCGTTTCCGGCCATGTGCGCCAAGCGCCGGCGCGGACGACCTCGGGCATGTCGTCGCGCTCTTCCCCAGAAAGCCTGGAAACCGTGGTGCCATAATATGCCGCAAGGTCGTGCAACGTCTTGAAACTCACCCCCTGGGAGGTGCGTTCGAGCGTCGACAGTGTCGAGGCAGCAATGCCAATGTCACCGGCAACCTGATCCAGTGTCTTGCCGGCGCCGTGGCGCAGACTGCGCAGCCGCCGACCTAGATCCGAGGCGTCAGACGCATCCGAATTTTCAGATGGTTCCTCGCTTTCCAATGCCTCGCGAATGGCGGCCGGATTGAGTCCGCGCTCGGTTCGATACCAGGCTATCTTTTTTAACCGTGCGACGTCCTCGGCGCTGTATTGCCGGTGCCCGGTTTCCGACCGGTCCGGAACGACGAGGCCCTGGCTTTCCCAAAGGCGCAAGGTCGATGCGGAAACGCCTGCTGATTTTGCCGCCTCCGCCACTTTGTAGCGCACGGGCGTACCGTTGTTCATAAGCCAAATAATCCCGGTTCGTCTGTCTTCTTCAGGCCTTATCCGACCCTGATTTTTCTTGAACGACCATCGCTGAAAACGACAGCAGTTTGAAGCGGCAAATGCCGCTTGATTTCTTGCAGGAAAAATGTAGGAATTTTCTACATGTCTTGCCGAAGTTATGCAAGATAGTTCATCCATTCCAGAGCAGGAACGCACCGATGGCCGCGACCACCCTCACAGACCGAAAGAATGCCGCAATCTCGCGTGGCGTTGGCATGACGACGCAGATCTATGCCGATCGCGCAGAAAATGCCGAGATCTGGGATAAGGAAGGTCGACGCTATATCGACTTCGCGGCCGGCATTGCCGTCCTCAACACCGGTCACCGTCACCCGCGCGTGATCGCCGCCGTCAAGGATCAGCTCGATCATTTCACCCATACCTGCCACCAGGTGGTGCCTTACGAGAGTTACGTGCATCTGGCCGAGCGCTTGAATGCGCTGACGCCCGGCAACTTCGAGAAGAAGACGATCTTCGTCACAACAGGTGCCGAAGCCGTCGAGAATGCGGTGAAGATCGCCCGTGCCGCGACCGGCCGCTCCGCCGTGATTGCCTTTGGCGGCGGTTTCCATGGCCGCACCTTCATGGGTATGGCGCTGACCGGCAAGGTCGTGCCCTACAAGGTCGGTTTCGGCGCAATGCCGGGCGATGTCTTCCATGTCCCGTTCCCGGTCGAGCTGCATGGCGTGACGCCGGATCAGTCGCTGGCCGCGCTGAAGAAGCTGTTTGCCGCCGATGTCGATCCGCAGCGCGTTGCCGCCATCATTATCGAGCCAGTTCAGGGCGAGGGTGGTTTCTACCCGGCGCCGGTCGCCTTCATGAAGGCGCTGCGCGAACTCTGCGACCAACACGGCATCCTCCTGATCGCCGATGAGGTGCAGACCGGCTTTGCTCGTACCGGCAAGATGTTCGCGATGGATCATCATGAGGTCGCACCCGACTTGATGACGATGGCAAAGAGCCTCGCTGGCGGATTCCCGCTGGCCGCCGTCACGGGTCGTGCCGAGATCATGGATGCGCCCGGACCGGGCGGTCTCGGCGGTACCTATGGCGGCAATCCGCTTGGCATAGCTGCGGCTCACGCAGTCCTCGACGTCATCAAGGACGAAGATCTCTGCGATCGCGCCAATCAGCTTGGCAACCGGTTGAAGCAGCGCCTGGAATCACTGCGCGAAAAGGTGCCTGAAATCGTCGATATCCGCGGTCCGGGTTTCATGAACGCTGTCGAGTTCAACGACAAGACGACGAAGCTGCCGAGCGCCGATTTCGCCAACAAGGTTCGCCTGATTGCGCTTGAGAAAGGCCTGATCCTGCTGACGTGCGGCGTGCATGGAAACGTCATCCGTTTCCTCGCCCCGATCACGATCCAGGATAGTGTCTTTGGCGAAGCGCTCGACATTTTGGAAGCCTCGATCCTCGAAGCAAGCGGTAAGTAGGGCCAGCCCTTCTTTGCCTGGAGTTACATGACATGGCATTCACAACTGCATTGACAAAACACGTTCCCTTTTCCTCGCCGTTCCTGCGCGATGCCGGCTATATCAACGGTAGCTGGACGGCCGGCGGCGCGACCAAGACCTTTGACGTCCTCAATCCTGCCACCGGCGAGGTTCTCGCCTCGCTGCCCGACATGGGGGCTGGCGAGACGCGGGAAGCAATCGACGCCGCCTACGCTGCTCAGCCGGCCTGGGCCGCGCGGCCCGCAAAGGAGCGCGCCGGGATTCTGCGCAAATGGCATGACCTGATGGTCGCTCATGCCGATGAACTGGCCGCCATCCTGACCGCTGAAATGGGCAAGCCTTTCCCCGAGGCCCGCGGCGAGATCCTTTACGCTGCAGCCTATGTCGAATGGTATGCGGAAGAGGCCAAACGCATCTATGGCGAGACAATCCCTGCGCCGTCGAGCGACAAGCGCATGATCGTCATCAAGCAGCCGGTTGGCGTCGTCGGCACGATCACGCCTTGGAATTTTCCGGCCGCGATGATCACTCGCAAGATCGCCCCGGCGCTGGCTGTCGGCTGCGCGGTCGTCTCAAAGCCTGCCGAGCAGACGCCGCTGTCGGCGCTGGCACTTGCCGTTCTCGCCGAGCAGGCCGGTATTCCGGCCGGCGTCTTCAACGTCATCGTCGGAGAAGACGGCCCGGCAATCGGCAAGGAGCTTTGCGGCAACGACAAGGTGCGCAAGATCAGCTTCACCGGATCGACGGAGGTCGGCCGCATTCTGATGCGCCAGTGCGCCGATCAGATCAAGAAGATCAGCCTCGAGCTTGGCGGCAACGCGCCCTTCATCGTCTTTGACGATGCGGATCTGGACGCAGCGGTCGAGGGCGCTCTGGCGTCCAAGTATCGCAATGCCGGCCAGACCTGCGTCTGCGCAAACCGCCTTTATGTCCAGTCAGGAGTCTATGATGCCTTCGCCGCCAAACTTGCGGCCAAAGTCGAGACGATGGCCGTCGGTGACGGTTTCAAGGCTGGCGTGACGATCGGCCCGTTGATCGACGAGCAGGGCCTATCCAAAGTGGAGAGCCACGTTGCAGATGCTGTTTCGAGGGGAGCGAGGATTCTGACGGGCGGCAAGCGCGTCGAGGGTGCCGGCACCTTCTTCACACCGACCGTGCTCACCGGCGTCACCCGCGAGATGAAGGTCGCGCGCGAAGAAACGTTCGGTCCCGTCGCGCCGCTCTTCCGCTTCGATACGGTCGAGGATGTGATCGCCCAGGCCAACGACACCGAGTTCGGCCTCGCCGCCTACTTCTTCGCCGGCGACCTGAAAAAGGTCTGGCGTGTCGCAGAGGCGCTGGAATACGGCATGGTCGGAATCAATACCGGCCTGATGTCGACGGAAACGGCACCCTTCGGCGGCATCAAGCAGTCTGGCCTCGGCCGCGAAGGCTCGCGCCACGGTGCCGATGACTATCTGGAGATGAAGTATCTCTGCATGGGCAATGTCTGAGCGACACGTCGCTCACGACAGTTGAGGCATTGCAAACGGGATCGCCGGCCGCGGCGGTCCCGTCTTTTTCGGTTAGCTTTGCTGTGCTTGCCCTCCCAGCTGCCAATCCGGCAGCGGGAAGATGCGATCATAGGCCCAGTTGAAAACGAACGCGTATACCACGTAGAAAAGCGCGAAGGACACATCCATCGTCAGCGCCTGGATGACGCTGATGTCGAGGTACCAGGCGATCATCGGCAGTAGCGCGAGCAGCAACCCGACCTCAAACATGACCGCATGCAGGACGCGGACCGCAACACTCTTTTGCGTGCCGCCGGTGAGGTATTGCATCAGATGGTCGAAGCCGAGATTGTAGAGATAGTTCCAGGCTGTCGCGAGCGTCGCGCCGGCGACGCCGATCACGCCGATATCGGCCATAGGCATGCCGAAGGCCAGCGCGCCGAGCGGCGTGACAAGGGAAAGTCCAATGATTTCGAAGCTGATGGCGTGACGGACACGGTCTGCGGTTTTACGCATGGTCTACCCTTAGTGGGAATGTTCGGGTCGTCCCGAGTTGATGCCCATAGAGGGGGAGGTCGTCCTCACTCCCTTTTAATAGGTATTCTGGCAGCCGAAGACAAGGGCGGCACCCTGCTCAGTAGTGCGGCGGCCGTGTATTCGCCGGCGCTTCCAGCGATTGCTCCTCAAGCGACAGAAACCGTTCCGTCAGCCTGTCCAGCTTGGCCCGCGTCTGCTCCACGGCCTTCCATTGTTCGGCCAGCTGGTCGGACAGCTCCTCAATCGTCTTTGCCTGATGGGCAACGATTTCCTCGAGCTTTGTAATGCGGTTCGTCTCTTCGGACATGGAACCTCCTCGCCGCAACCGGCCAATGTCATGCCATCTGAAAAGCGGAAATAGTCCGCGCGGTCAATCGTTTCGAGGGCGGTGACGTGCGATTTGCAAAAGTGAACCGTTTGGTTACTAAAAGCCCTTGCCGCGCCCCACGTTGTGGGGTAGGGCGGTAGCCCTTCAGGGAGGAATTCTCATGGATCTTGGTAACGGCTTTCTTCATCCAGACCGGCTCTTTCCGGCCGATCCGGCAACCCGCACGGTCGCGCGGGACCTCTACGAGACGGTTCGGGCCCTGCCGATCGTAAGCCCACACGGGCATACGGAACCCTCGTGGTTTGCCGACGACAAGCCGTTCGAGGATGCGTCCTCGCTGCTTGTCATTCCGGACCATTATCTCTTCCGGATGCTGCACAGCGTTGGCGTCAAACTCGACGATCTCGGCGTGCCTCGCCTCGACGGCAAGCCGGTCGCCAAGGGCCGTGACATCTGGCGCGCTTTCGCCGCGCAATACCATCTCTTCCGCGGTACGCCCTCCAGCCTCTGGGTCGATCATGCGATGTCGGCCGTCCTCGGCTGTGAAGAGCCGCTGACGCCTGAAAATGCGGATGCGCTTTACGACCATATCAATGCGCAGCTGGCGCTGCCGGAGTTCCGCCCGCGCGCCCTGCACAAGCGCTTCGGTATCGAGACGATCGCCACGACCGAGGGCGCGCTCGACCCGCTGGTGCATCACCAGAAGATGGCGGAAGACGGCTGGATCGGCCGCGTCCGCACCACCTACCGGCCGGACAGCGTCACCGACCCGGATGCCGTCGGCTTCCGCGAAAACCTGGTTCGGCTTGGCGAACTGACCGATTGCGACGTGACAAAGTGGGATGGGCTGATCGATGCCCACCGCAAGCGCCGCGCCTATTTCCGCCAGTACGGCGCGACTGCCACCGACCATGGCGTGCCGACGGCCTTCACGGCCGACCTGCCGCTGGCTGACAAGCAGCGCTTGCTCGACAAGGCGCACAAGGGGACGCTGAGCGCCGAGGAAACGGAGCTTTACCGCGGCCAGATGCTGACCGAAATGGCCGGGCTTTCAGCCGAAGACGGCATGACGATGCAGATCCATGCCGGCTCGCGCCGCAACACCGATCGCGAACTGTTCCAGACCCGCGGCCCGAACATGGGCGCGGATATCCCGACGCCGACCGATTGGGTCGGCGGGCTTTCAGCAATGCTCGCCAAGTATGGCAATGCGCCGGGCCTGCGAGTGCTCCTCTTCACTCTCGACGAGACGACCTATGCCCGCGAGCTGGCACCGATGGCCGGCCATTGGTCCTGCCTGATGATCGGTCCGCCCTGGTGGTTCCACGACAGCCCGAACGGCATTCGCCGCTATCTCGACCAGGTGGTGGAGACGGCCGGTTTCGCCAACCTGGCGGGCTTCAACGACGATACGCGCGCGCTTCTGTCGATCCCGGCGCGCCACGATGTCTGGCGCCGCGAGGTCTGCCGCTTCCTGGCGCAGTTCGTGACCGAACACCGCATGTCCCGCAAGGAAGCCGAGATCGTCGCCGGCGAGCTCTCCTACGGAAATGCGAAGAAGGCATACAAGCTGTGACCGAACGTCTGACGAGCCTTTCCGACCTCGCGCCGACTGCCAAGCTTCCCGGCTATAATCGCAACGGGTTGAAGCCGGGTATCCTGCATCTCGGTCCCGGCGCATTCTTTCGCGCCCATTTCGCGCCGTTCACGGATGCCGCGATTGCGGCCGCCGGTGGCGATTGGGGCATCGAGGTTGCGAGCCTGCGGACAGCCGACGTCGCCGATCACCTGAATGAGCAGAACGGCCTCTATACGATGCTCGTGCGCGATACATCGGGCACGACGGCGAATGTCATCGGTCCGATCCTGCGCGCGCATGTGGCGACCCGCAATCCCGGCGATCTCCTTGCCCGGTTTGAGGATCCCGCGATCAAGATCGTCAGTCTGACGGTCACGGAGAAGGCTTATGGCTTCGATTCCGCGACCGGCGGCTTGGACTTGAAGCATCCCGACATTGCCGCCGACCTTGCCAACCGCCATGCGCCCCGTGGCGTCATCGGCTACATCGTCGAGGGGCTTGCACGCCGCCGCGCCAAGGGTATCGCGCCGTTCACACCGCTCAGCTGCGATAACCTGCCGAGCAACGGCGCCGTCCTGAAGCGGCTCGTGCTCGAGTTCGCCGCTTGCATCGATCCGGAGCTTCGCGAGTGGATCGAAAAGAACGTGCCCTTCCCATCGACCATGGTCGATCGCATCACGCCGGCAAGTACCGATGCCACCTATCGCGATGCCGAAAGACTCACCGGCAGGCAGGATCTGGTGGCGATCGAGACCGAACCCTTCACGCAATGGGTGATCGAGGATCACTTCGCCAACGGCCGTCCGGAGTGGGAAAAGGCCGGCGCGCTGATGGTCGAGGAAGTCTCCGCTTACGAAAAGATGAAGCTGCGGATGCTGAACGGCGCGCACTCGCTGCTCGCCTATCTCGGTTACATAGGCGGCTATGAATTTATCCGCGACGTCATGGATGACGTCGGCCTTGCGGCGCTTGCGCGCCGCCACATGAACGCGGCCGCCGCCACGCTCGATCCCGTGCCCGGTATCGATCTTGAAGTCTATGCCGACGAGTTGATAGCGCGCTTTGCGAACAAGGCGATTGCCCACCGCACCTATCAGATCGCCATGGACGGCACGCAGAAGCTGCCGCAGCGCCTCCTCGAGCCGGCCGCCGAAGCCTTGGCGAACGGCAGCAAGGCGGAAACCTATGCGATCGCAGTGGCTGCCTGGATGCGCTATGCCCTTGGCGTTAACCGGGATGGCGAACGCTACGAATTGCGCGATCCCCGCGCGGGGGAAATTGCTGCGCTCTTGGCCGACGTGCCGTGCAATGGCGGCGCGGTGTCGAAAGCCCTGTTCGGGCTGGCGGGCCTTTTCCCGGCGGCGCTGACTGGCAATATCGGCTGGACCGAGGATGTGGCGAACAAGCTTGAGATCCTGATCCAGGACAACAAGCTGCCGCTGTTCTGAGAAGGGTGCTGTGACGGATGTGGCTGTCGCAGTGTGGATCTTACAGGACCATCGAGGCCCTTGCATCTGCGGCGAGGGCTGGGTTTTGGCGCGCGTTGCCCTTTCCTAACCCGTCATCCCTGCGCTTGTCACAGGAATCCAGCGCGCCCAATCCTTTGGGCGCAGGAGACTCTTTCCACGGGTTATGGTCATTCACCGCGCCGACGCGCGGTGAATGGATTCCTGTGACAAGCGCAGGAATGACGGTCTATTAGGCTCAGTGCCTACGCCTATGCCTATGCCTTCACGCGCGCCATAGCAGGATCGTAGAGCGGCTGCAGCGAGACGCTGCATGGCACGCGCTCGCGTGCCACGTCGAGTTCGTAGCTGCCGGACAGCACGAAGTCTTCGCTCACACCGTCCGGGTTGCGCACATAGCCGTAGCCGATCGGCTTCCCGATCGTGTAGCCGAAGCCGCCGCTGGAAAGCCAACCCACACGTTTGCCGTCGCGATAGATGGTCTCGCGGCCAAGCAGCACGACATCGGGATCCTCGGGCACGAAGCAGGCGAGCATCTTCTTGACGCCCGACGCGAGCTGCCGTTCGATCGCCTCGCGGCCACGAAACGGCGTGTTCTTCCTCGTCTTCACGGCCCAGCCAAGCCCGGCTTCAACAGGTGTATGATCCGGACCGATATCCGAGCCCCAGGCGCGATAGCCCTTCTCAAGACGGCAGCTCTCGATGGCGCGATAGCCGGCATTGACAAGCTGTAGCGGACCGCCCGCCGCCATCAGCGCATCATAAACGGTCGTCGCATATTCAATCGGCATATGAAGTTCGTAGCCGAGTTCGCCGACATAGGTGATGCGCAGCGCCCGGACCGGGCAGCCGGCAATGCCGATCGTCTTGACGCGGCCGAACGGGAACGCCGCGTTGGAAACATCGCTGCTGGTCACCTTCTCCAACACTGCGCGCGCATTCGGCCCCATCAGAGACAGCACGGAGTAGGCTGAGGTGACATCGACAAGTTCCGCATGCATTCCGCTCGGAATACTGCGCGCTATCCAATCGAAATCGTGGGTCGCAAAGCCAGTGCCGGTGACGATGTAGTATTCGTCGTTGGCGATGCGCGCACAGGTCAGGTCGCATTCGATCCCGCCCTTGTCGTTCAGCATCTGCGTGTAAATCAGCGATCCGATCGGTTTGGCAACATCGTTGGAGGCGATCCACGACAGCGCCGCCTCGGCATCGCGCCCCTTCAGCACGAACTTGGCGAAGGAGGTCTGGTCGAAGATGACGGCGGCCTCGCGCACAGCCTCGTGCTCGCGGCCGACGGCATCATACCAGTTCTGGCGGCCATAGGTGTAGACATCCTTCGGTTCCTCGTTGGCGAAGAGATCGGCAAACCAGTTTGGCCTTTCCCAGCCAAGCTTTTCGCCGAAGCAGGCGCCCTGTGCCTTGAGCCGGTCGTAGAGCGGCGATTTGCGGCACGGCCGGCCGCTCGAATATTCCTCGAAGGGGAAGGCCAGCGTGTAATGCTTGCCATAGGCCTCGAGCGTGCGGGTTCGCACCCAGTCGGTATCGAAATGCGGCCTGCCGAAGCGGCGGAGATCGACCGGCCAGAGATCGTAGGGCGGCTCGCCCCTGGCGACCCATTCGGCCAGCGCCATGCCGGCACCACCGCCGGATGCGATGCCAAAGGCATTGAAGCCGGCACCGACGAAGAAATTCTTCAGCTCCGGGGCCTCGCCGAGAATGAAGTTGCCATCAGGCGTAAAGCTCTCCGGTCCGTTCAGCAGCTGCTTGACACCGACAGACTCGAGCGCCGGAACGCGGCCAAGCGCCTGCTCCATGATCTGCTCGAAATGGTCGAAATTGCTGTCGAGCAGGGTGTAGTGGAAGCCCTCGGGAATGCCCTTCACCGCCCAGGGGATAGGGTTCGGCTCATATCCGCCCATGACGATGCCGCCGACTTCTTCCTTGTAATAGGTCAGCCGGTCCGGATCGCGCAGCGTCGGCAGGTTCGACGGAACGCCGAAGGATTCGGTGATGATGTATTGGTGCTCGACGGAGACGAGCGGCACGTTGACGCCGAAGCGCGCAGCAAAGGATCGCGTCCACTGGCCAGCGCATACAACGACGCGCTCGCACTCGATCCGCCCGTGCTCGGTGATCACGGCGCGGATCCGGCCGTTGTCTATCTCGAGATCGAGAACCTCGGTATCCTCGAATGTCGAGACGCCCGACATGCGTGCGCCCTTGGCAAGCGCCTGCGTGATATCGGACGGATTGGCCTGGCCATCGGTCGGCAGGTAGGCGGCGCCGACGAGGTCGTCTATCGTCATCAGCGGCCAGAGGTCGAAAGCCTCTTGCGGTGTCAGCAGCTGCATATCGAGCCCAAAGGATTGCGCCGTTGTCGCCTGCCGTTTGACTTCGGTCCAGCGTTCCTCGTTGCAGGCAAGCCTGAGACCGCCATTCATTTTCCAGCCGGTGCCCAACCCCGTCTCGGCTTCCAGTTTCTTGTAGAGATCGACGGAATAGCCGAGCAGCTGGGTGATGTTGGCGCTGGTGCGCAGCTGGCCGACGAGGCCGGCGGCATGAAAGGTCGTACCCGAGGTCAGCTTCTTGCGCTCGAGGAGAACCGTGTCCGTCCAACCGAGCTTGCCGAGATGGTAGGCCGTCGAGCAGCCGATGATGCCGCCGCCGATGACGACCGCCTTGGCGGTCTTTGGCAATTCCTTCGTCATATTATCGATCCTGTTCAAAAAGGTCGTAGACGCGCTCGAAGCGCGCAAGATTCTCGGCCGTATAGCCGGCATAGTCGAAATCGATGGTGGAATGGATCTCGGAGACCATGCTCCACAGCGTCTCACGCAACAGCGAAGCGCATTTCATCGCCGTGTAGCGGTACCAGAGATCGCTCGTCACTGCCTGACCGAAGTAGATCTCCAGCATTTGGTGTTCGTCCTCCTCGCCAAGCAGGTTGTTGGAGGCGAGCCCCCCGAGATCGAAGAGCGGTGTATTGAAGCCGGCATAGTCCCAATCGATCAGCCAGAGGCGCTTGCCGTCATCGAGGAAGTTTGCCGCAAGTAGATCGTTGTGGCCGAAGGCTATGTCAAAGGGACCGGCCGCCTTCTCGAGCCGCTCCGCTTTTTCAAGCACGGCTGGCAGGCGCGCAACATAGGTGCTGCCGGTGGCAGCGAGATGCGCCGCATAGTCTCGAATGACGTGAAACACCCAGAAGATTGCGGCGGGGCCGCGGAAGTGTCGGGCGATCTCCCGATGACAAGCGAGCACGAGCGGCACCACGCGCTTGAGCATTGCGGGATTCTTTATGTCGTCAGGTGTCAGCGCCCTGGCTTCGATGAAATCAAGGACCAGTACGCCGGGCTGATGATGGATTACGGCCGGCGAAAGCCCGGCTGCGTGTGCGGCGTGGCTGGCGGCAAGCTCGTTTTGCCGGCTGATGTGATGAACGGGAATGTCTTCTCCGAGCCGAACGACACGGCGAACCGCGCGATCCCGCACCAGATAATTCCGGTTGGTGATGCCGCCGGTGATAGGCTCAATCTCGATCGGACCCTGCCAGATGCCGAGTGCATAAATCCGATCTTCAGGCGTCACGCTAGTCTCCCCTCGCGGCCTATCCTATTGAAATCATGGCCAGAGCGGGATCGGCTGTCAAGCGTGCTAGATGGTAGCACCCGAGGCGTCGAAGACGTGACACCGCGCCGGGTCGAACGAGGCCTTCACGTTCGTCCCCCGTTCGACCTTCTGCTGCCCGTCGAGCGCGATCGTCAGTTGCTGCCCATCCGGCGTCGTTGCATAGAGCATCGTCGCGCCGCCGAGGTTCTCGACAAGATCCACGTTGACGGTCGCGAGCGTGATACCGCTGTTTTCAAGCACGGAGAGATGCTCCGGGCGGATGCCGAAAGTGACGGTTTGTCCGGCGTCGGCCTTGAGCCTGCGCGGCAGGCGAACGGAATTGCCGCAGACGTTGATGGTCGTCTCGGCTTCGCCGACCTGCTCGACGCGCGCCTGCAGGAAGTTCATCTTCGGGCTGCCGATAAAGCCTGCCACGAAACGGTTGGCCGGATTGTTGTAGAGATCGAGCGGTGCACCGACCTGCTCGATGCGGCCAGCGTTCAGCACGACGATCTTGTCGGCCATGGTCATGGCTTCCACCTGATCGTGGGTGACGTAGATCATCGTGTTGCCGAGGCTGCGGTGCAGCCGGGAAATCTCCACACGCATCTGCACGCGCAGTTCCGCGTCGAGGTTGGAGAGCGGTTCGTCGAATAGGAAGATGCGCGGCTCGCGGACGATCGCGCGGCCGATCGCCACGCGCTGGCGTTGGCCGCCGGAGAGTGCCTTCGGCTTGCGCTCCAACAGCTTTTCGATCTGCAGGATTTCGGCGGCGCGCTTCACCTTCGGCTGGATTTCGGCTTTCTTGTAGCCAGCAGTCTCCAATCCAAAGGCAAGGTTCTTGTAAACCGACATATGGGGATAGAGGGCATACGACTGGAAGACCATCGCGATGCCGCGCTTGGCCGGCGCCACTTCATTCATCCGCTCGTTGTCGAGCAGAAGTGCGCCGCCGCTAATCTCCTCGAGCCCCGCGATCATGCGCAGCAGGGTGGACTTGCCACAGCCTGACGGGCCGACGAAGACCGCGAACTCGCCGGGATCGATCTTCAGGTCGATACCGTGAATGACGTCCAGGGAGCCGTACCGCTTCTCGACCTTCTGGAGAACGACGCTTGTTGCCATGATCTCAGGATCCTCCCTGGTCCATTATTTCGTGCGAGCACGCCAGTCGGCGTACTTCGGGCTGTCCGATCCGATTGGCAGGATGACTTCGCTGCCGGTATCGGACGATTGGTAGATGGCGGTCACGAGTTCCAGCGCGCGGCGCGCGTCCCCTGTTGTCACCGGCAGCGGTCCAATGCCGCTGAGAAAGGCGTGGAAATGCTCCATCTGCGTGGTAAAGCGCGGCGCGACCGGTCGCCAATGACCGATGATGGCATTGATGCGCGCCTGCACATCGTCATTCGCGGCGATGATCTTCCATGGATCTTTGCCTGGCGAGTAAGGTTCATGATTGCTTTCGAAGGTGACGTTTTCAAAGTGCAGCCGCAAACGGCTGATCTCCTCCTGGGAGCCCAGCGTGCAGGAGAGAGACACGAAGGCGCCGCTCTGCATCAATAGGCTTGCCGACGCACAGTCCTCGACCTCGATGTCGTTGACGCGAGTTGCAACGCGACCGAACACCTTCGATACCGGCCCCATCAGATGCAACAGCATATCGTGCAGGTGCAGCGCATGGGTTACCAACACGCCCCCAAGCTCTGTCGCCCATTTGCCGCGCCAGGGCACGGAGTAATATTCGGGCATTCGGCGCCAGAAAGTCTCCACCGAGCCCAGATAAGGCCTGCCCGCGATACCCGCCTCGATGATCCGCTTCGCCTTCTCGATGCCGTCGCCGTAGCGATACTGGAAGATCGGCATCAGCGTGCCCTTGGCCGTCTTCTCCGCCTCTATGATCGTGTCGACGCCGGAAAGCGATCCGGTTAGCGGCTTCTCGCAGATGACGTGCTTGCCGGCGGCGAGAGCTGCCACCACCTGCTCAAGGTGAATGCCGGGCGGAGTGCAGATATCGACGATGTCGACACTCGCGTCATCAAGCACATCGGCAAACGAGGTCGTGCGCTTGGCGATGTCGAATTCGTCGCCGATTTCCCGCAGGCGTTCCTCGTTCAGGTCGCAGATCGCCACGACCTTGAACTTGTCGGGATGCGGCAGGTAGCCTTCGACGATGTGTGAACGGCCGATGCCGCAGCCGACGATCGCAACTCGCTTGATACTCATTGACCTATGTCCGTAATTGCATCAGCGCTTCATGCCGGTCGTGGCGATGCCCTCGATCAGCAGGCGCTGGAAGAACAGGAAGAAGAAGAACACCGGCACCAGCGTCAGCGTGGACATGGCGAACAGGCCGCCCCAATCCGATGCGCTGGTCGAGTCGACGAATGTGCGCAGACCGAGCTGGATCGTGTAGGTGTTCATATCGTTGAGGTAGATCAATGGCCCGAAGAAGTCGTCCCAGGTCCAGATGAAGGAGAAGATCGCGGCGGTCGCAAGCACCGGCAGCGACAGCGGCAGCATGATCTTCCAATAGATGCGCCAGGCGCTGCAGCCGTCCATCATGGCGGCCTCATCGAGCTCGCGCGGGATACCGCGGAAGAACTGAACCATCAGGAAGATGAAGAAGGCATCGCTTGCCAGGAACTTCGGCACGACAAGCGGCAGGATGGTGTTCACCCACCCGAGGTTGAGGAACAGCACATACTGCGGAATGAGCGTCACGTGATACGGGATCATCAGCGTGCCGAGCATGATCGCAAACCAGAAGTTCCGGCCGGCAAAGCGCAGGCGTGCAAAGGCATAGGCTGCCAGCGAGCAGGCAACGACATTGCCGATGACTGTCAAAATCGAGATGACGAGCGAGTTCCAGAAGAAGCGGCCGAAAGTGATGTCGAGCCCGATCCAGCCGCGCAGGTAGGACGAGAAGTCGATCGACGACGGAATAAGCGACGTAGACGAGAAGATCTCGTTTTCTGGGCGGACCGAAGCGGACACCATCCACAGCAGCGGATAGAGCATCAGCAGCGAACCAAGGATCAGCAGCGTGTGGATCGCGATTGACGTCGGAAAGCTGCGCTTGGTGATATCAGACGGCGGCGCCGTGACAGCAGTGGTGATCCCGTTAGTCATCGTAGTGCACCCAATAACGCGAGGTCAGGAAGGAGAAGGCAGTGAAGATCGCGATGATCAGCACGAGGATCCAGGCAAGCGCCGAGGCGTAGCCCATGCGGAAATTTCCGAAAGCCTCCTGATAGAGATAGAGCGTGTAGAACAGCGTCGAATTGATCGGCCCGCCCGTCCCACCCGAGATGATGAAGGCCGGCGTGAAGGCCTTGAAGGCGTCGATCGTCTGGACGACGGCATTGAAGAAGATGACAGGCGTCAGGAGCGGCAGGGTGATCTTGTAGAACTGCCGGAACTTGGATGCTCCGTCGAGGCTGGCCGCCTCATACATGTCGGTCGGAATCTGCCGCAGACCAGCCAGGAAGATGATCATCGGAGAGCCGAACTGCCAGACGCTGAGTGCCACGAGCGTGTAGAGCGAGTAGCTCGGATGCGAGATCCAGCTCGGTCCCTGGATGCCCAAGTGGGCAAGTGCGGCATTGACCAGTCCGTCGCCGGCAAACAGCTGCCGCCAGAGGACGGCGATCGCCACGCTGCCGCCCAACAACGACGGCAGATAGAAGATCGCGCGGTAGAGCGGCAGGCCGCGAACGCCCTTGTTAAGGGCCATTGCGACCAAGAGCGCGAAGGTCAGCTTGAAGGGCACCGACAGCACCACATAAGTCAGCGTGACCCGCATCGCTGCGGCAAATTTCGGGTCGGCGGTTGCGATGCGCACGTAGTTTGCCGCGCCCACCCACTCGGCCGACCGGATCATGTCGAAATCCGTGAACGAGAGGTAGAGCGAGATGACGGCCGGTCCGAGCGTCAGCCCGAAGAAGCCGATCAGCCACGGCAAAAGGAAGAGATAGCCTGGGGCATTGGCGGTCCAGAGGCGTTGGAAACGCCCCTGGGCTGCCGCCCCATATTCACTCTTGATACCGTCCGGGGCGGTCGTGCGCATCACATCACTCATCCGCGTCAGCCTTTGGCGAGAATGCGGCTGAGTTCGTCGACCAACTGCTTGCCACCGTCGCTCGGCGAAAGCTGGCCGAAGGCAATCTGCTCGGCGATCGTGCGAAGCACGACCTGGCCTTCACCGGCACCGGAGGGCGGCGGCGGCGGCAACTTGCCGGCAAGGTCACCAAGGCCGCTGACATAGTCGAGCGCGATCTTGCCTGTTGCATCAAGCTTGGCAGCCACGACGTCGCGCATCGCCTTCGATTCCGGAATACCGCGTTCGACGTCGAGCGCGAGAGCGGCATCGGGGTTGGTGACGAAGAAGTTGACGTAGTCGACAGCTTGGTCGATCACCTTCGACTGCGAGGATACGGAGAAGAACATCGACGGCTTGCGGTAGTGGCCGCCCTTCGAATCCGACTTAATGCGCGGATAGTTGTTCAGCGCCAGCTTGTCCTTGCTGACGGCCTGGAAGCCGACGAACTGGTTACTGTGCGCGTAGTCGGCAGCAGCCTTGCCGAGCGTGACCGGGCTAGTGTCGATCGTATCCTTGTAGAGCGCCTGGACATCAGGTGGCACGCAGGCGTTCGCTTCGCGGAACTTGCTCCACATGTCGAACCATTCAGAAGCGTCCTCTGCGCCGAAGGCGACCTTGGAATCGGCCGTGTAGAGTGCCTTGCCGCGCTGTCTGAGATAGTTTTCCAAGAGCGGTTCGTTGCCACTGCCGTCGGCAAAGCCGAAGAAGCCCTTGCGCTTGCCGGCCTTGGTAATCTCGGCACCGATCTTGCCAAACTCTTCCCAGGTGGTTGCCTGCGTCGGCAGATCGACGCCAGCTTCCTGGAACGCGGTGGTGTTCAGAACGGTCGCTGCGGCGTTGGCGCCGAGGCTGACGCCGTAGAAGTGCCCGTCAACGCTGCCGCCCTCGATCTGCGCCGGGTCGAAATCGCCAAGATTGAGCTTCGACGGCATGTAGGACTCGAGCGGGGCGAGCGCGCCGCGCCGCGCATATTCAACGATATAGCGGTAGTCCATCTGGATGACGTCGGGCGCATTGCGGCCGGCGACCTGCGTCGCCAGGCGTGGCCAATAGTCGCCCCATCCGAGGAATTCACCGGTGATCGACGTTCCCGCATTCTTTGTCTGATAGAGTTGCGAGACCTTGTTGGTGCGGTCGGCGCGGGGCTGCGAACCCCACCATAGAAGCCGCAAGCGGGTGTCGGCGGCAAAAGCCTTGGATCCCAGTGCGGACAGTGAAAGAAGCGTTGCTCCCCCCGCCATGAAGTTACGTCTGCTTACGCGTAGTGTCATCTGTTCTCCTCCTCCCTTGGGGAGCGCCTCCACACGCTCCTTGCTGGTTTCTCTTGCAACAAATAACTAATTGGTTACAAGCTATGGAGAAGCGTTGGGGCTGTCAAGCGCTGATGTGATAGCCCTCCTCTCGCTTCTCGTTTTTACAATCTGTTCTCAACGTATTATGAGCGCAATGGGGAAATTAGAAAGGTGAGCCGATGGAAGGCGCCAGCGGAAATGGGGAAAAGAAGAGAGTAAGGCGGCAATCGCCCGAGCGTGTACTGCAACGCGATCCGGAACGGACTCGTGCAGCAATCCTCGAGGCCGCGACCAAGGAATTCGCCGAGAACGGCATGGGCGGGGCTCGTGTCGATGCCATCGCCGAGCGTGCCGGGACAAACAAGCGGATGCTCTACCATTACTTCGGCGACAAGGAGCAGCTGTATCTCAGGGTGCTCGAGGAGGCCTATGTTGGTATCCGCACCGCCGAGCGCGAGCTGCATATCGGCGACCGGACGCCGCAGGAAGGCATTGGCGAACTGGCGCTGTTTACCTGGCGGTATTTTCTGAAGCATCCCGAATTCCTCAGCTTGCTCGGGACCGAGAACCTTCACCGCGCGCGCTGGCTGCGCCAATCCGTCCGGCTCAAGGAGCTGCATTCGCATCTGATTGGAGAACTCTCCGACGTGCTGGAGCGCGGCAAGAAGGCCGGTGTCTTCATCGCAAACGCCGATCCGCTCAATGTCTATCTGACGATTGCCTCGCTCGGATATTTCTACCTGTCCAATCAGTACACGCTTTCGACGATTTTCGGCCGCGACCTGGTCGAGCCCGGCAATCTCGATGCCTGGGAACGCCACATCGTCCACGTGACCCTCGCATCGATTTCTGCCTGATCCGCGAAATTCGAGATCGGCTATTGACAGGAAACCATCTCTGCCGTCAGGTAACCGTTTAGTTACAGCCTTGCCATGAGCCGCGAGTAGGGGGCGCGGTTTTTGTCGGCCAGGCGTCAGGACGCTGTTCGTTTCATACGCATGAGGAGGATCATTCGATGGAGAAACGTCGCTTTGCCTTGATTGGAACGGGAAACCGCGGCACGACCATGTGGGGCAAGGAACTGCTTGCCGGCTGGCGCGAGCATGTGGATCTCGTCGCGATCGTGGATACCAACTCGCTGCGGGCCGAGCGAGCCCGCACGATGATCGGCAGCAATGCGCCGATCTACGAAAACATCGATGCCATGCTCGCCGAGCAGCAGGTCGATCTCGTCATCGTCTGCACGCCCGACTATACGCATGACGATATCGTCGTGCGCGCGCTGGAAGCGGGCATCGACGTCATCACCGAAAAGCCGATGACCACAGCGGTCGACAAAATCCGCCGTATCCTCGATGCGGAGAAGCGCAGCGGCAAGCGGGTGGATGTCTCGTTCAATTATCGCTATTCGCCGACGGCCGCCAGGATCAAGGAACTGCTGAACGCCGGCGAGATCGGCCGCGTCACTTCGGTCGACTTCCACTGGTACCTCGACACCAAGCACGGTGCGGACTACTTCCGCCGCTGGCACGCCTACACGGAAAATTCCGGCAGCCTCTTCGTGCACAAGGCGACCCACCACTTCGACCTTTTGAACTGGTATCTGGATAGCGATCCGGATGCCGTCACCTCCTTTGCCGACCTGCAGAACTACGGGCGCAAGGGCCCCTTCCGTGGTCCACGCTGCAAGCTCTGTCCGCATTCGGGTGCGTGCGACTACTTCCTCGACCTCGAGGCCGATCCCTTCCTCGACACGCTCTACGAGGATCCGTCGAAGATTGACGGCTACTTCCGAGACGGCTGCGTCTATCGCGAGGATATCGATATCCCCGACACCATGGTCGTCAGCATCCGCTACAAGAACGACGTCCACGTTTCCTATTCGCTGAACACCTTCCAGCCGATCGAAGGCCACCACATCGCCTTCAACGGCACGCATGGGCGTATCGAACTCAGGCAATACGAGAAGCAGCCATGGGAGACGCCTGACGAGGACACGATCCTGCTCGTCCGCAATTTCCCGAAGGACAAGCCGGCCGTCGAACGCATCGTCGTGCCGCATTCTTCGGGCGGCCACTACGGCGGTGACGACCGGATGCGCAACATGATCTTCAAGCAGGGCATGGAAGACAAGCTTGGTCAGCGTGCCGGGACGCGCGCCGGCGCCATGTCCGTGCTGTGCGGCATTGCTGCTCTGACGAGCTCGCGCAGCGGCAAGGTTGTCAAGATCGCCGACCTGATGCCTGAGATCGTCGCGGGCGGCGCTTCGACGAATCTGAAAGCCGGCTAAGCAATCAAGGCGAGGTCGCGACGCAGGATCTGATAGAGGAGCGGTTTGCCTTTGGTGAACCGGTCTATTTCATCGACTGCCATATCCCCGAGCCGCCCGCGCTCCAGCCCTACCGCGCCGGCGATATGCGGCGTCAGGAACACATTCGGCAGGTCATAGAAGGCCGATTCCGTCTCCGGGACTTCAGGATCCGTTACGTCGATGATCGCGTCGATCCGCCCGGTGCTGAGCGTCTCCAGCAGCGCGGCTTCGTCGATCAAGGCGCCACGCGCCGTATTGATCAGCGTCGCTCCTTCTTTCATCAGCGACAGCTCCCGGGCTCCGATCATATGGCGCGTCGATGGCAGCGACGGTGCGTGCACGGAGACGATGTCGGACTGCGTCATCAGTGTCGGCAGATCTGCCTTCTCGGTTCCGAGGCTGATTGCCTCGATCGCATCGACGGTGGGGTCGAAAAGAAGGACGCGATATTCGAACGGTCGCAAGAGCTCGATCACTCGTCGGCCGATGCGTGAGGCGCCGATGATGCCGACCGTGCGATGATAGTTGCCGATCGCCAACCGTTGCATCGGGTGCGTCCGGTCGCGATTGCGATCCGCCAGATAGAGGTCGCGGAAGCGAAATACCTGCTTGCCGGCGAAGATGATTGCCGCAAGCGTGAACTCCGCAACGGGAACCGAATTTGCCTCGGCGGCGTGCGTCACGGCTATGCCGGCATCGAAGATCTGCTCGTCGACAATTCCCTTAACTGTTCCGGCCGCATGGGCGATCAGCCGCAGCCGTGGGGCCGCCGCAACTACCTCGCGCCCGACATAGGGCGATCCCCAACCCGTGATGAGAATGTCAGTCTCGGCGAGAATGCGCCGGGCGCGATCGTCGCTAAAACTCCGGAGCGGTTGAGGATCGAGAAGTTGGCCGATCTCGGCAAGCCGGTGCAGGGCCTCCGCGGTGAGGACATGCTCCGTTCGCGAAGGCTGCATCGCAAGTGCGATGGAGGGGCGCCTCATGGCATCTGCCCCGGCGCCTCGATGGCGCTGACCCTTATGCCCGCGCTCGCAACAAGCGCTTCAAGCTCCGCAACGTCAGGAGCCTTTGGGGGAGTGGTCCAAGCGCCGGTTACAGTGCCCGCGTCGTTGGCGGCGAGGACGGCGGTCATCAGGATCGTTTGGCCTGCCGGAATTTCACCACGCAGTTGCGGCACCAGCGTTTTCGCAACGATCATGTTGGTATTCGGCGGAGCCTTCTGCGTGAGACCGGCGCGCGGCGTCAGGGAGCCGATATCGGTGATCCCGCTGAAATCGGCTTCGCCGATCGCATAGGCGCTTGAGCCATTCGCGACCAGCGTATCGAGCTCGAAATCCCGGCGTGCGATCGCAAAGCCACCCTCCGCCGTCTGCAGCGGCCGGGGCGTGTTGATGCGGTGGACGCGGATGTGCCATGGCGCCGCCGGCACCAGCCAGGTTTCGACATCCACATCCCGGAATGGCGACCACTTGGAATAAAGAACATCACCCGCAAGCTTGGCTTCGCGGTTGGTCTCGCGAACGCGGTAGTGCAGGCCATCATCACTGAAGGCGAGGGCGGAATCGAAGGCCGCGCCGGCGAAGTTGCGCTCGTCGGATTCGACGCTGAAACCGTAGCGGCTGGAATAGGCGAACTTCGCGTATTTCTCCGTGCCGAACCGCATCTGCAGGTTCTCCTGGCCAGAGGACAGCGCGACGACGTCGCCGCCATTGCGCATGAGCACCATACCGGGATGGCGTTGCGGCAGGACGCTTACAGTTTCCAAAGGCGGCGTTTCCTCAGCCGTCCAGAAAGGGTGATCTTCGGCCAGGGCCAGCGGCAGGAACGCCTTGAACGCCCAGTAGGGCGAACCAGCCGAATTGTAATTTTCCGACATCAGCAGGTTGGGATAGCCGAAGCCGATCGACAGAATGCCGTCGCGGTTGGTCATCGGCTTGTCCTTCCACCAGCGCAGGTGCTGCAGGCAAAGGCTCTTGATTTCGCCCCAGGGCAGCGCTTCAAGATTGGCGAAGGCGAGGGCCGACCAGAAGCCGGCGCAGGCGAAGCGGTAAGTCAGGCTGCGGCCGAAGGGAATCGTCGCGCCATCCGAGCCGAACCAATGCTTGAAGTCGTTTGCAAAGAGGAGAGCGCGTTCTCGGTAACGCTGTGCGTAGTCGTCATCGACGAGCTTGGAATAGATCAGCCCATAGAAGTGCATGGCGAACGGAATGTAATGGTCGATCCGGCGAACATTGCCGTCGCGGTACCAGCCGTCGCCGAGATAGAAGCCCTCAAGCTCCTCGAGATACTGCTTGGTCAGGCTCCGGTCGAAATTGGCGCCGACGCAGTCGAGCGCGATGTCGACGAAGATGCGGAAGAATTTCCAGTTGTTATCGGCGTAGTCGAATTGCCGGGCATGCTTGAGATAGGCGACCACGTTGTCGCGCGCCCGGCCGCCAAGCGGCTCCCAGACCTTCTCCGGCACAAGCGCCAAGGCAAATCCGAGCGCCGCAAGCTCGACCATGCGCTGGTCTCGGCCGTTGACCGTGCCCCAATATTCCGGATGCTTTGGGTCCGTACCGTTGGCGATACCCTCGGCAATACGATGCCATTCGGCAAAGTCGCCGCCACCGGCGCCAAACGGCGCCAATCCCCAGAGCGGCCGCGCAAAGCCTTCGAGATCCGCTGCCGCGCGGTCGAAATGCGCAGCTGCGCCGTCAAGGCGGACGCGGGCATTGCCGGCCGAGAAATAGGGGAGCAGCGGATCGAAGAGGTCGCGAAGCGCGCGCGACATGTCCTCGCGCGTCTTCAGCGGATTGTTGGCAAGCGGATTTGAACTGGCGGGATCATAGGTCATCGGCATTGCTCATGTCAGGGGTTCGGAACGGTGCCGCCGGCAATCGGAACGACGGCATGGCAAATCTGGCGGGCGGGGGCGTTGCGGTCCCTGAATCGCGCCACGATGAGACTGACCGCCTCCCTGCCAAGCGCCACGCGATCGACACGCATGGTCGATAGCGGCGGGTTGGTCATCAGCGCGCAGGGAAGATCGTCGAAGCCGACGATGGCGAAATCCTCGGGCACCCGAAGCCCGGCTTCGGTGACGGCTTCGAGAACGCCGACGGCGATGAAGTCGTTCATGCAGAAGGCGGCGGTAAAGCCGGCCTTCTCCGCGAGTACTGCGGACGTCAGTTCGTGCGCCTCATGAATTGCGCTGCCCTGGAAGCTCATCGACACAAGGCGCCCTTCCGCACCGTCCGCGTCGGTGATCGCGGCCTTGAAGCCGCGCACACGCTCGCGGATAGTGTTCCGATGCGATCCCGTCAGATGCAGGATCTTGCGGTGGCCGGCATCCAGCAGTCGGGTCGTCGCTTCATATGCGCCGAAGAAGTTGGAGGGTGACGCGCCGTCGAGCCTGAGCTTCGGATCGGTGCCATTGACCAGCACCGTCGGGATTGCCGCGTCCTCGAACCAGGCGCGCAACTCGGCGCTTGGATCGATCCCGACCAGGAACAAGCCGCCGGCGCCGGCCGTCTGCATGTACTCGTGGACCACATCAGGCGTGGCCCTGTTCTCGCGGATCAGCCGCACCTCGAAGGGGACACCGGCATCGAGCGCCCCGGCGCGCAAGCCTTCGACGATCCCTTCGTAGAAGACGCTAAGCCCGCCCGTCACCCCGTCGCTCGCAATCAGGGCGAGGGTGCCACGAAGCGCGCCGGTTGCGGTGCGCGCCGAGTAGCCGTTTTCGGCCGCCACCTTGAGAATGTGCTGGCGGACGCTTTCGCTGATGCCGGGCTCATTGGCGAGCACGCGGGAAACGGTGGATACGGAAACCCCCGCCATGGTGGCAATGTCGGCCTGTCGCAGTCTCTTGGTCTTGATCTCGTTCATACGGCGAAGATTATGCAAATAATGCAAATTTGCAAGCAAAAGATAATTTGTTGCATTGATGAATTTTTTGCGTAATCTACGCCGCATAAGCCCGTAGAGCTGTTGGAGGATGGCGGGGCAATGAAAGAGGAGGATGAAACATGCAGGTCAATCGCCGTTCATTTCTGATGGGTTCGGCAGGCGTCGCTGCCGGGCTGGCCTTTGGTGCCACAAGCTCAATTCCGGCCTTTGCGGAAGATGCCAAGCTGCGCGCCATGTGGTGGGGATCGAACGATCGCGCCAAACGCACGCTTGATGTCGCCAGGCTCTATGAAAGCGAGAACCCCGGCGTATCGATCGTCGGCGAATCGCTTGACGGCAACGGCTACTGGACAAAGCTCGCCACCCAGATGGCCGGCCGCGCCGTGCCCGACGTCTTCCAGCTCGAACCGAGCACGATCTCCGACTATTCGAAGCGCGGCGCATGCCTGCCGCTCGACGAATTCGTGCCTTCGACGCTGAAGGTCGACTCGTTCGGCAAGGATATGTTGAAGCTGACGACGGTCGACGGCAAGCTCTACGGCATCGGCCTCGGCCTCAACTCCTTCGCGCTGTTCTTCGACCAGACGGCCTTTGAAAAGGCAGGCATTCCGGTACCGACGGCGGATTTGACCTGGGACGAGTACGCCAAGATCGCAGTCGAGCTGACGAAGGCCGGCGGCAAGAACAATTACTGGGGCGGCCCTTATGGCGCGCGCTACACCTACGTCTTCGATGCCTGGCTGCGCCAGCGCGGCAAGAGCCTCTATGCCGACGGCAAGCTCGGCTTCAATGCCGACGATGCAACGGCGTGGTACACGTTCTGGGAAGATCTGCGCAAGAAGGGCGGCACGGTCGCTGCCGACGTTCAGACGCTCGACCAGAACACCATCGACACGAACGCACTCGCGCTCGGCAAGTCGGCGATGGGCATGGCCTATTCCAATCAGCTCGTCGGCTACCAGTTGATTTCCAAGAACAAGCTTGCGATCACGCTCCTGCCGCGCGAAAAGAAGGGTGGTCCTTCCGGCCACTACTATCGCCCGGCGTTGATCTGGAGCGTCGGCGGAGCCACGAAGAACGGTGAGGCTGCCGCCAAGTTCATCGATTTCTTCGTCAATAACGTCGAGGCCGGCAAGATCCTTGGCGTGGAGCGCGGCGTGCCTATGTCGCCTACCGTGCGCGAGGCGATTCTTCCGCAACTCAATCCAGCCGAACAGGCTACCGTGCAGTATGTAAACCTGCTGAAGGATCAGGTGGGCGAGTACCCTGCTCCTGCGCCGCTCGGTTCGACGCAATTCGACCAGCGCGTCTTCCGCCCGATTGCCGATGAGCTTGCATTCGAGCGGACGACGCCTGCCGAAGCGGCCGCCCGTCTGCTGGAAGAAGGCAAGGAGACGATCAAAGGCTGATCGAAGCTCACATCGCTCAAGCTTTGGATCGCGGCGGGCATGGCCTGCCGCGATTTTCGTTACTCGCGGCCGCTCCTGAGGCGCTGATGGCAATTGTATGATTTTTGCTTGAGAAAACCTTTTCTCACTTGACGCTTCGGTTGGGAAAAGCTTTTCTCATCTGCAAATGGGGAGAAGCGCGGTGAACGTCGCGGGAGGAAAAAGAGGCCGGATTACCATCCACGACGTCGCGGCGGCGGCGGGGGTCAGTATTTCCACCGCCTCGAAGGCGCTGAACGAAACGGGTCGGATGAGCGTCGAAACCCGGGAGCGGGTAAAGCGCATTGCCGGCGAGGTCGGTTTCCGCCCGAATGCGCTCGCCCGGGGCCTCTTGAGCAAGCGCAGTTTCACTATCGGGCTGCTGACCAACGATACCTACGGGCGCTTCACGCTGCCGGTCATGGCCGGTATTTCCGAAGCGCTCGTCGATCACGGCGTGTCGGTTTTTCTCTGCGCCATCGAAGACGATCCGGCGCTCGGTCAGACCCATGTCGATGCCATGCTGGAAAAGCAGGTGGATGGCATTATCGCCACCGGCAAGCGATTGGACCGGCAGCTTCCGGTCGATCTGTCGAACCTGCATGTCCCCGTGGTCTACGCCTTCACCGAAGGGACGCCGACGAGCGTCACCTTCCGCTCCGACGACGCGCAGGGTGCGCGATTGGCGGTGGAGTGGCTGGTGAAGATGGGCCGTCGACGGATCGCGCATATCACGGGGCCGGAGGATTTCTTCTCGGTTCGCGAGCGCGCGGGTGCCTACCGCAATGTTATCGGCGGGGAGGGGATCGTCATGTTCGGCCGGTGGGCGGAAGCCTGGGGCCACGAGGCCGTCGCGCTGATATGGAGCCGTCAGGACGAAAAGCCGGACGCGATCTTCTGCGGAAACGATCAGATCGCGCGTGGTGCTGTCGATGCGTTGCGCGAGCGCGGTATTCGGGTGCCGGAAGATGTTTCCGTAGTCGGATTCGACAATTGGGAGATTGTCGCCGGCCAGACGCGGCCACCGCTCACTTCCGTCGACATGGAGTTGAAGGAGCTGGGGCGCCAGGCCGGATTGACGATTCTGGCGCTGGCCGAGGGACGCCCAGTGGAGCCGGGCGTCAGGAAATTGCCGTGCCGCCTCGTGGTGCGGCAGTCATGCGGGGCCCAAAGCCCCAGGAGATGAGGAACCGGCGCGGAGGAGTGCGCCAATTTGGGAGGAGTGCCATGATTAAGCGTCTGTTGGCTGCGACAAGCGTTGCCACCCTATGCCTGGTGTCCGGAGCATCGGCCGCCGAGAAAGTCGAAATGTGGGTTCGTTCCGGTATCGGCGAATCCTTCAAGAAGGTTGTCGAAGCCTACAACTCCAGCCACGAGAACCAGGTCGTCGCGACCGAGGTGCCGTTCTCGGAGCTTGTCCAGAAATACGCCACCGCCATCGCTGGCGGCCAGGCGCCGGATGCGTTGTCGATGGACCTCATCTATAACCCGGCCTTTGCTGCTGCGGGACAGCTGGAAGACCTGACAGACTGGGCAAAGAAGCTGCCTTATTTCAATTCGCTGTCGCCGTCGCACGTCCGCCTCGGCACCTATCAGGACCGCGTCTACGGCCTGCCGCTGTCGGTCGAAACCTCGGTCTTCGCCTGGAACAAGGACCTCTACAAGAAGGCGGGACTTGATCCTGAAAGGGCGCCCGCGACCTGGGAGGAAATCACCGCCAACGCCGAGAAGATCCGCAGGGTCGGTGACGATACCTACGGTTTCTATTTCTCCGGCGGCGGCTGCGGCGGCTGCATGATCTTCACGTTCACGCCGCTCACCTGGGGTGCAGGTGCCGATATCCTGTCGGCCGACGGCAAGACGGCGACGCTCGACACCCCGCAGATGCGCAAGGCGGTCGATTATTATCGCGACATGGTGAAGAAGGACCTCGTCCCGGCAAGTGCCGCCAGCGACAACGGTGCCAACTTCCTGAGCTTCACCAACGGCAAGATTGGGCAGCAGAGCCTTGGCGCCTTCGCGATCGGCACGCTGGTGACCGAGCATCCCGATATCAACTTCGGCGTGACGCTCATCCCGGGCGTTGACGGCAATCCGTCCTCCTTTGCCGGCGGTGACAACTTCGTCATCACCAAGGGCACCAAGAAGATCGACGCAGTGAAGGAATTCCTCGAATATATCTATTCGATGGACGGCCAGAAGATCATGGCGAAGTACGGTAGCCTGCCGACCCGTGGTGATATCGCCGACAAGGTGCTCGAGGGCCTCGATCCGAGGTTGCAGGTCGGCCTGAAGGCCATATCGGTCGCCAAGACACCTTACACGCTGCAGTTCAACGATCTGATCAACAGCGCCAACGGTCCGTGGGCGACCTTTACCAATGCGGCCATCTTCGGTGACGACGTCGACGGCGCCTTCAAGAATGCACAGTCGGAGATGCAGTCGATCATCGACAGCGGCCAATAATCTCCCAGAGGCCGTGGCCGGAGGGTGTGGCAGTCCTCCGGCCGATTTTACTAGGATGATGCGGAGTGTTTCGATGACCGTGACGGGTCGAAAGCAGACAGCATGCGTGCGCAGACGTGCCCCACGACCGGAATGGACGGGCCTCCTCTATATCGCTCCGGCGATGCTTCTGGTGATCATGTTCTTCGTGCTGCCGGTCGGATTTACCGCCTGGATGAGCCTTCACAACTGGCCGCTGATGGGCGCCCAGCGGTGGATCGGCTTCAACAACTACTTCCGCATGTTCAATGACGGCCGCTTCGTCGCGGCGCTGAACTTCACCGCCTACTATACGGTCATCGTGACGATCCTTATCTTCGCGGTCGCCTTTCCGCTTGCTCTTTTCGTCGAGCGGCAGCGGGCCTTCGTCAGCACCTATCGCACCGTCATCTTCCTGCCCGTCGTCGTCGGTCTGGCCTCTGCATCGCTGCTGTGGGTGTGGCTGGCCAATGTCGACAGTGGTTTCATCGGTCCGGCCTTGAAGGCGCTCGGACTTGTCGAGAAGAGCCCCAATCTGCTTGCCACCTTCGACAGCGCATTCCTGACGATCTGCGTCATGGTCGTGTGGAAGATAGCCGGCTTTACAATGATCATCCTGCTGACCGGGCTGCAGGCGATCCCGACCGATCTGACGGAGGCCGCCGTCGTCGATGGCGCCAATTGGTGGCAGCGCTTCCGCTTTCTGACGCTGCCGTTGATGCGCAGGACGATCGCACTCGCGCTGATCATCTCCGTGACCGGCTCGATCCTCGCCTTCGATCAGTTCTACATCATGACCTCAGGCGGGCCGCAAAACCGAATGATCTCTGTCGTCTACTATATCTTCAACCAGTCCTTCGTGTCCTTCAATCTCGGGTACGGCGCGGCGCTGTCGATTGCGCTTCTGGCCATTCTCGTGGTCATCAGTGTCGTGCAGCTTTGGCTGCTGCGTGTCGGGGAGGAGCGCTGATGAGCCTCGTCACCGGTCGCAAGCGAAGCCGTGAAATCCGTGGGCAGGCCGCCTATCACGGCACCGGCATAGCTATTGCCATCTTCTTTCTCGCTCCCTTTGTCATCACTCTGCTGGCCTCACTCCGGCATGGCACGGAGGCGCGGCTGCCACCGCTGCCGCCATGGCCGACGAACGGTATCAGCTTCGATTCCTATCGCTCGCTCGACAGTTTCGGTGCCGGCATCTGGCAGCACACACTCAATTCGCTCATCGTGTCGGTTGCGACCGTGGTGCTGACCGTGGTCATCAGCCTGCTCGCCGGTTACGGTTTCTCGCGCTATCGCTTTCCGATGAAGAATGTCTTCTTCATCCTGATCATCGCGACGCTGATGATCCCCTTCCAGTCGATCCTCACGCCACTCTTCATCATCCTCGCCAAGCTCGGGCTCAATAACTCGCTCTTCGGCCTGACGCTCGTCTACGTGACGCTGCAGCTGCCGTTTTCGGTGTTCATGATGCGCAACGCCTTTGACGCGGTGCCGAAGGAGATCGAGGAGGCCGCGCGTATCGACGGCGCCCATGACCTGAAGATGCTCGTGCTGGTTCTGCTGCCGCTTGTGCTGCCGGGCGTCGCGACCGTGGCGATCTTTGCCTTCCTCAATGCCTGGAACGAATTTCTGGCCGCGCTCGTGCTGCTCTCCAGCAATGAGAAATACACGCTGCCCGTCCTGATGATGGCGGTGCGCGCCGGCCGTCTCGGGGCGATCAACTGGGGCGCCGTGCAGGCAGGTGTCGCCGTCATGACGATCCCCTGCCTCATCGTTTTCCTGCTTCTGCAACGCTACTACATGCGCGGGCTGATGGCCGGCGCAGTGAAATGACTTCTGAAGAAAGATGGATCAAGCCATGAACAAGTTGAAAAGAGACCGCCAGTTTCGCCCGCTTCCCGTGCCGGATGTCGATGTGCACGGGCTGTTCGGGGAGCGCCAGGACGCGATCTGCGACAGCACCGCTGAAACGCTGCTCGACCGTTGCGTCGCGGCGGGTATGCTGCAGGCGATCGACGTCACCAAGCCGAGCCCCGGCGTCGTGATCCCCATCGGTCCCTGGGGCGGCTCGACGCAGATGTTCTGGGATAGCGACCTCGGCAAATCGATCGAGACAGTGGCCTATTCGCTCTATCGCCGGGCCAATCCGGAGCTCGAAGCCCGGGTCGACGCCATCGTCGACATGTATGAGAAACTGCAGGACAAGGACGGCTATGTGAATGCCTGGTTCCAGCGGGTTCAGCCCGAGCGTCGCTGGACCAACCTGCGTGACCACCACGAACTCTATTGCGCCGGCCACTTGATGGAAGGCGCCGTCGCCTACTATCAGGCCACCGGCAAGCGCAAGCTGCTCGACATCATGTGCCGCTTTGCCGATTACATGATTACGGTCTTCGGTCATGGCCCGGGCAAGATTCCCGGCTATTGCGGCCACGAGGAAGTCGAGCTGGCACTGGTCAAGCTTGCCCGCGCGACCGGCGAGAAGAAGTATCTGGACCTTGCCAAGTTCTTCGTCGATGAGCGCGGAACCGAGCCGCACTTCTTCACCGACGAGGCGAACCGCGACGGCCGCAGTGCAGCGGACTTTCACCAGAAGACCTATGAGTACGGCCAAGCTCATCAGCCGGTTCGCGAGCAGAAAAAGGTCGTCGGCCACGCCGTTCGTGCCATGTACCTCTATTCCGGCATGGCCGACATCGCGACGGAATACAACGATGACAGCCTGACCGGCGCCCTAGAAACCTTGTGGGACGATCTGACGACCAAGCAGATGTATGTCACCGGCGGCATCGGGCCGGCGGCCGCCAATGAGGGCTTCACCGACTATTATGATCTGCCGAACGAAAGCGCCTATGCCGAGACCTGCGCTTCCGTCGGTCTGGTGTTCTGGGCAAACCGCATGCTCGGCCGCGGCCCGAACCGGCGCTATGCGGATATCATGGAGCAGGCACTCTACAACGGCGCGATGGCCGGGCTCTCGCTCGACGGCAAGACGTTCTTCTACGAGAACCCGCTGGAAAGTGCCGGCAAGCATCATCGCTGGGTCTGGCACCATTGCCCCTGCTGCCCGCCGAACATTGCCCGCCTGCTCGCCTCTATCGGTTCCTACATGTATGGCGTCGCGGATGACGAGATCGCCGTCCACCTCTATGGCGAAGGACGCGCGCGGTTCAAGATCGCGGATGCCAATGTCGAGATGACGCAAAAGACCCGCTATCCCTGGCACGGGGCCGTCCACTTCGACATCAAGACGAGCAAGCAGGCACGCTTTGCGGTTTCGCTGCGCATCCCAGAATGGGCAAAGGGGACGACACTTGCCGTCAACGGTGAGACAATAGATCTCGGCTCGGTCGAACTCGATGGTTACGCCCGCATCGAACGCGAATGGCGCGATGGCGACAAGATCGACCTGAACATTCCGCTCGAAGCACGCGCTCTCTGGGCAAACCCGCTGGTGCGCCAAGATGCCGGACGGACTGCCCTGATGCGTGGCCCGCTCGTCTATTGCGTCGAGGCGACGGATAACGGCGCAGGCCTGAACGGAATCAGGCTCGGCGAGGATATATCCGCGAAGACGGCTGAGATCGCCGAACTCGGTGGTGCGGTGGCTCTCGATATCGCTGTGACCAAGGATGAGTCGGATTGGGGTGCGACACTCTATCGGACCAAGCCGCCGGCAGCCGGAACGGGTACGGCCCGCTTTGTGCCTTACCATCTGTGGGACAACCGCGCGCCCGGCGAAATGCTCGTCTGGATCCGCTCCGCCACCTAAGCCGGCTAGGGATGTCAAGTCGCCGGCTTAAACGCCGGCGACCATGGGCTGTGATCGGACTTCCGCTCGGATCATGCGGACCCAATTGCGGCCGATGGCAAGGCCGGTGGCATCTGATGCCGCGGCGTGCGCGGAGGCAAGCGCCGCGTAGCGTTCATGCCAGCCCGGCTCCATCTGTTCGATCGATTCCGCAAACTCGCCCTTCCAGCTATCGATGACAGATGCGCTGGCCTCGAAATGGAACTGAGTGCCGTAGGCCGCGCGCCCGATACGAAACGCCTGGTTCTGAGTAAGCTCGCTCACTGCAAGACGCGTCGCACCCTGCGGCAGTGTGAAGGTGTCGCTGTGCCACTGGAATGTCGTGAAATCCGCCTCGAGGTTGGAGAGCAACGGATCCGCGTGCCCATCCTCGGACTTGCTGACCGAGTGCCAGCCAAACTCCAGTCCGGCATTCAGCTGGTTCTCCGCACCGTAGGCGCGCGCCAGGATCTGCGCCCCAAGACAGATGCCGAGCACCGCCTTGTCGGCCTCGGCGAAGTCGCGCATGAGCTGTGCAAGTCCTGGCAGGTAGGGATAGTTCGCGTCGTCGATCGCATTCTGCTCGCCGCCGAGCACCACCAGGGCGTCATGATCGGCAATGCCTGCCGGTAGCTTGCCGTCGATCCAGGGGTAGAAGTGCTCGATCTCGGCCTTGGCTTCCGCCAGCGCCAGCCCCAGCGAGCCGAGCGGCGTGCTTTTCATGTTTTCGATGACGGCGACCCGCATCAGCATCTCCAGTACGATTTCTGGCTCCGAGAGGAACACCAAGCGCCCGGTGATTGCAATACGGATTGCGCCACGCCACGGCAGTTCTTAAATCGGAGTGACGAAAGGAAACCCCTGATATGAGCGACAAGAAAGCCCGCGTGACGATCCTCTACTGCACCCAATGCAACTGGCTGCTGCGCGCCGGCTGGATGGCGCAGGAACTTCTGCAGACCTTCACCGACAGTCTCGGCGAAGTGGCGCTCGTTCCCGGCACCGGCGGCAATTTCGAAATCCGGGTCGATGGCGACCTGATCTGGGAGCGCAAGCGCGATGGCGGCTTTCCCGGTCCGAAGGAGTTGAAGCAGCGCGTGCGCGACATCATCGAACCCGGCCGGGATCTCGGCCATGTCGATCGCACTTCGCTGGAAAGCTGAGCCTAGTCGTAAGGCGAATTGCAAGTCTTGTAGATACCCTCATAGGTCAGGAACCGATCAGTCTTCGGATTGTAGGTCCGGTACTGGTTACGGCACCAATCCACATGGAACTGTTGTCCCTGTGCCTTCGGCTGCACCGTGCGCACGGGCGGGGGATCGTAATAGAGCGGTCCGCGACCTCGCGCAGCCGGCCGATAGTAGGTCGGACCGGTGGCCGTCGGCGGCCGATAGTTCGGCTGCACATAGGACGGGCGGAACGATTGGACCGGCCCGAAAGTGAAGCAGCCGCGCGCGTCACACATCGTCGACCCAACACGGATGATGTCCGATGCGCCGGCGGCGGGCGGAGACACGCCGAGCGGCATCGCAAACGCCGTGTAGGGCAGCAGGGAGAAGAGCGCGATCAGGCAAAAATTACGAGAGCCGGCCATCAGACGATCCTTTCTGCTGTGTATATAGGACGCCTTTGCAGCAATCGCTATCGCGGCCGCCTCAGATTGCAACCGCGCTGGCGAAGAGTGGCATCAACGACTTTTTTGCTGCCTGTCAGGAAAACTTCAAAAACCCTGTTGACAGCAAGGGGCCGCCCCCGTACATGGCTCTCCGTCGCCCAGATGGCGGAATTGGTAGACGCGCAGGTTTCAGGTACCTGTGCCGCGAGGCGTGGAGGTTCGAGTCCTCTTCTGGGCACCATTTCCCTAAGAAATGCAAAGTGAAGGCCGATATAAGGTCTTCCCATTTCTTCCCCCAAAGACATTAGCAGCGCAGGTAAAGACGTCGGATCAGGCTGCTGATTGCGGTTGCGATCAGGACTTGGGCGCGCTGTCGTCAGCGAGCTGTCGTTCGGACAATGCTGGGCGCAAAATCCGGCTGCACGGGCTCCCGGACACTCATAATGCGCAGTAGGGGCGACCGCCTGGGCAGCCCAACGGGTCAGCGGACCGGCTGATAGTGTCCGCGCAGCGGCACCTGCGTGCCGACACTTTCCACGCCGTCACGATCGCAGACGTAGACGAGGGTTGGCAGCCCGCCGGTCCGGAAGATTTTGTCATATCCGCGGCGCAGCGGCCGTGTCTCCGTCCGGCAGCTATACTGTTCCTCGTCCTTTGGATCCGGCTGCGCCTTGACGCCCGGCAGGTTTGCATAGGGATAGATCGACTGGACCTGCGGCTCGCCGGCTCGCCGCCAATCCGCGGCAAAGCTCGCGCCGGGCGCCAAACTTGCGCCGGTTGCTGCCAAGGCTATCAACCACACTCTTGCGAACCGCATATCGCCGGATCCGTCGTATTACATCTTTATTGTCGATGTAGGCGCGGCGTCGGCTTCCATCAAGCGAGCGCTTCGCTCGGTTGGCCGTCATCTCGAAAACGTGACTTCGTCGAAGGGGCCGCGCAAGTGCGGCCCACGGCGGGGATACGCGTCTTGACGACGCAAGCGGAACGGAGTTTTGCACGCTCTGCCGTAAGTTGATCGCGACGGGGAGGCGCCAGGAACCTGAAAGCTTCTGATGGCGTCTCTTGCAAATAGTTGCACGAATGAAGGCGCGGTGCTCTATCCGTGACTTTCGCTTTGATCTAAGCAGCCGGCCGACAGGCGGCGCGAGAAGGACGGAAACAGATGACGAGCTATGTATTGACGGTGACGTGCAAGTCGACGCGCGGGATCGTGGCGGCGATCGCGAACTACCTGGCCGATCAGGGCTGCAACATCGTCGATTCGTCGCAGTTCGACGATCTCGATACCGGCAAGTTCTTCACCCGTGTCAGCTTCATTTCAGAAGAAGGCGTCGGTCTTGCGGCACTCAAGGAAGGCTTCAAGCCGGTCGCAGAGAAATTCGACATGGAAGCCGAAATCCATGATGGCGCCAGCCGCATGAAGGTGCTTTTGATGGTGTCGCGCTTCGGCCACTGTTTGAACGACTTGCTCTACCGCTGGAAGATTGGTGCGCTGCCGATCGATATCGTCGGCGTGGTCTCCAATCACTTCGATTATCAGAAGGTCGTGGTGAACCACGATATTCCGTTCCACCACATCAAGGTGACGAAGGAAAACAAGCCGCAGGCCGAGGCTCAGCTCCTTGATCTCGTGGACCAGACCGGCACCGAACTGATTGTGCTCGCCCGCTACATGCAGGTCCTTTCCGATGCCATGTGCCGCAAGATGTCCGGCAAGATCATTAATATCCATCACTCCTTCCTGCCGAGCTTCAAGGGCGCCAACCCCTACAAGCAGGCCTATGAGCGCGGCGTGAAGCTCATTGGCGCCACGGCGCATTATGTGACGGCCGATCTCGATGAGGGGCCAATCATCGAGCAGGATACCGCCCGCATCACCCACGCTCAGAGCGCCGACGATTACGTCTCCATCGGCCGCGACGTGGAGAGCCAGGTTCTGGCACGCGCCATCCATGCGCATATCCATCGCCGCGTCTTCCTGAACGGCAACCGCACGATCGTATTTCCCGCAAGTCCGGGCAGCTACGCATCGGAACGCATGGGCTGATCGCCGCGGCGGCTTTGCCGTCGATCGACCGCGATCTCCTCGCTTGCCGGTGGCAAGGATTCGATTATCTGCGTAGTCTGCGAAATCGAATCATGCCGCGGGGGATGCCATGACTGACGAGACGCTTGCCGATCGCGCGACGTTGCCACGCCCTGACGTGACCGCTGCGGAAGCCGGCGACATCCTTCAGTCGCGTTATGGCCTGTCAGGAGCGATCACCGAGCTCGGCAGCCAGCAGGATCGCAACTATCGCCTCGATACCGGCGAACGAAGCTACGTGCTCAAGATATGCCATGTGACCTATGAGACGGTGGAGCTCGAGGCGCAGAACGCAGCCATCCGCCACATCGGCACGAAAGAGGATGCGCCGCGCGTTCCTCACGTCATCCCATCGACGGACGGGCAGGACATCGTCGCTGTCACCGTGCGCGACCAGACCTTTCAGGTTCGACTGCTGGAGTATCTTGAAGGCGAGGGGCTGACGCACCGCAAGCACCTGCCGAAAGAGTCGGTGGCGGCACTGGGAGCTCTCTGCGCCCGCCTGGCGCAGTCGCTGGCCGACTTCACGCATCCTGGTCTCGACCGCAGCCTGCAATGGGACCTGCGCCGCGCCGGTCCGGTCGCGGTCCAGTTGTTGTCGGCGATCACCGACAGCGCCGCACGTGATCGCATCGCCAAGACGATGGTGTCAGCCGTGAGGCGAATCCAACCCCTGGCGCCGTCCTTGCGGCTACAGGCCGTGCACCATGACGTGACCGGCGACAACGTTGTCAGCCGTCGTGATGAGCGGGGCCATCTGGTCCCTGACGGCGTCATCGATTTCGGCGACATCATTCGCGGCTGGCTGATCGGCGATCTGGCGGTCACCTGCGCCTCGCTGCTACATCAGGCTGATGGCGATCCGCAGTACATTCTTCCTGCAGTGAAGGCATATCACGAGGTCTATCCGCTCACCGAGGAGGAGCTGCGCGCGCTCTGGCCGCTCGTCGTTGCCCGCGCGGTCATTTTGGTCGCCAGCAGCGAGCAGCAGATCTCGATCGATCCCGAGAACGACTATGTTCGCGGCAATCTCGAGCTCGAACGCCGCATATTCGATATGGCGGTATCCGTTCCATTCGAACTCATGGAAGTCGCGGTCCTGAAGGCGGTGGGCATCGAAACGGCCGCGGTTTCGATGGAGGACTGGCGTCCATTGTTGCCCGACATCGACCCGGCGACCATATCCTTCGTCGATCTCGGTGTCCAAAGCCCGCATTTCGCTGCGGGAAACTGGGCGCAGTCCGACATGGATTGGCGCCTGCTCGCGCGCGCGGCAGCCGAGACGGGCACTGCGGCCACGCGTTACGGCGAATACCGATTGTCGCGCTCGAAGCCTCGGAGCGCCACCCCATCCGCAACCTTCACGCTGCATTCCGACGTCTGTCTTGCGGGCGGCAGCACGGTTGCTGCTCCATTCGCGGGGAAGGTCATTCGGAAGGATCACCATTTCGTTCTGGCAGGCGAGGGTGTCAGCCTTCATCTCGACGGGATTGAGCCGTCGCTTGAAAACGAAGCCGAGGTCGAGCCCGGGCAACCGCTCGGGACCATATCCGGTGAGAGCGGATCTCTCGGCGGGCTGCGCGTACAACTCTCCACCTTGCCAGGCGTCGAACCGCCGCTGTTCTGCACTCCGCAGGAGGCCATGGCCTGGTCGGAACTATGTCCATCGCCGGCTGCCCTTCTGGGCGTTGGCGTCAATGCGCCGAAGCTGGCGTCGGCAGCGTTGTTCGCGCTCAGGCAGGCCCATCTCGCAAGGCCGCAGAAGAACTACTACGAAATACCGCCGCAAATGGAGCGCGGCTGGCAGGAGCATATGTTCGATGTCGAGGGCCGTGCCTATCTCGACATGCTGAACAACGTCACCATTCTGGGGCATGGCCACCCGCGCCTGGCGGAGGCGGTCAGCGAACAGTGGCTGCGGCTGAACACCAATTCACGCTTTCACTATGGCGCCATTGCGGAATTTTCCGAGCGCCTGACCTCCCTGGCGCCGGAAGGGCTGGATGCGGTGTTCCTCGTCAACAGCGGATCGGAAGCCAACGACCTCGCCCTGCGACTAGCTTGGGCGCACACGGGCGCCAAGCATATGCTCAGCCTTCTCGAAGCCTACCACGGCTGGTCGGTTGCGAGCGATGCGGTGTCCACCTCGATCGCCGACAATCCGGAGGCTTTGACGACGCGGCCCGACTGGGTGCACGCCGTCCTCTCGCCCAATACCTATCGTGGTGCGTTCCGCGGTTCGGAATCGACGATTGGTTACGTGGAGGCCGTCGTCGACGCCCTTGAAGCCGTCGATGCACGGGGCGAGGGGTTGGCCGGCTTCATCGCCGAGCCGGTCTACGGGAATGCCGGCGGAATATCGCTGCCGGACGGATACCTTGCCGCAGTCTACAGGCAGGTGCGGGCCCGCGGCGGCGTCTGCATCGCCGACGAAGTACAGGTGGGCTACGGTCGGCTTGGGCACCATTTCTGGGGCTTCGAGCAACAGGGCGTCGTCCCCGACATCATCACGGTAGCGAAAGGCATGGGCAATGGACATCCGCTCGGCGCTGTGATCACGACCAGGGCCATTGCCGATTCGCTGGAGAAGGAAGGTTATTTCTTCTCGTCCGCTGGCGGCAGTCCGGTCAGTTCCGTGGTGGGTATGACCGTCCTCGATATCATGGCCGATGAAGAACTGCAGGCGAATGCGCGCGATGTTGGCGATCATCTCAAGAGCCGTCTGGTCGCGCTGATCGACCGCTATCCGATCGTCGGCGCGGTGCACGGCATGGGACTTTACCTCGGGCTCGAACTCGTCCGCGACAGAACGACGCTGGAACCCGCGAGCGAAGAGACAGCGGCAATCTGCGGCCGCCTGCTCGATCTCGGGGTCTTGATGCAGCCGACCGGCGATCACCTCAATGTGTTGAAGATCAAGCCTCCCCTTTGCCTGACAGTGGAGAGCGCCGATTTCTTCGTCGACATGCTGGAAAAGGTTCTCTCCGAGGGGTGGTAGCCTGTTTTTTGCCCGCGTTAACCATTTCGGTCATTTCGAGGCTTTCCCGTTTTTTCATCAGATGCCCATTGCCGGAATCAGCGGGACTTCCTATCTCTGCGCCGTGATCGAAAGAGACCGTCGGACTGTCACGCGAATTGCACAAAGACTTGATAGAGTTCTTTCAGTCAATTCGATCTTAATGGAATGAAATTTTCCGAATGGTCGATATTTTGACACGTTTCGGAATATGTTTCTTGTAGGCTGCTAGCTATAGTCTACCAACAAAGTAGATTAATAGCGCGGCCGTCGCCGGTCTTGGAACACCAGGGCCTCAAACAAGCGCAACGCCAGAGAAAGGAACGAGACATGACTGACATCGACACTCTCGCCAATTTCCCTGGGCGATCTGTGCTTGGCAATGACCGTCCGGGCGCTCTCTCCCGCCCGAACTGTCGAATGTGACCTTCGTCCACCCTTAACGGAATCAGACAAGTCAATTCGCCATCGCCAGCGCATACCGCGCGGCAGGAGTTCTACGCATGAAAAAAGAAGTAATCGAATACGCAGGCGTTCCCGTCGGGATCGTCATCCCGGATGAGAACCGGTTGAAGTTCATCGCAGTGAAGTTTCACGTTCACGATCTGGACGAGCAGCATTTCAGCTCGCCGGCTGAGGTGAAGCTCGCGATCCATGATCTGATGACCCGCCGTCACCCGAAGCCTATCCATGCCTGAGGGCATGAAGCACGGCCCAACCAGCCCTGACAGATTTCAGACCGGTCTTGCCAAAGGTGAGGCCGGTCTTGTGTTTTGACCGCCATTGCGGTCCTATCGCGCTCTTGCTCAACAAGGGTGGCGCGCTTGCTCAATCTGATTACCGACATTGATGGCGTCTCGGTCGGAAACGCGACGGATCTGAGGCTCGGCTCAGGTGTGACCGCGATCGTCTTCGACGAACCGGCAACGGCCTCCGCTGTGGTTCTCGGAGGCGCTCCGGGCGGTCGTGACACGGCGCTTCTCGATCCGTCGATGACGGTCGGCGCAGTCGATGCCTTCGTGCTGTCAGGTGGCTCGGCCTTCGGTCTTGACGCGGCTGGCGGCGTTCAGGCGGGACTTCGGGAAGCCGGGCGAGGTTTTCCCGTCGGCGACGTGAAGGTGCCGATCGTTCCGCAGGCGATCCTGATGGACCTGCTGAACGGCGGCGACAAGGATTGGGGGCTGCAGTCGCCCTATCGCGACATGGGCTATCAAGCCTTCAAGACATCGGCGAAAGTGCCGTTTACCCTCGGTTCCGTCGGTGCGGGAGCCGGTGCCACAACCGCGACCGTCAAAGGTGGTCTCGGTTCGGCAAGTGGCGAGACCAGCACCGGCCTGCGGATTGGAGCGATCGTCGCCGTCAATGCGCTTGGCTCGGCGACAGTGGGCGAGGGGCCGCATTTCTGGTCGGCGCCGTTCGAGCAGGGCCGGGAGTTTGGCGGCCTCGGCTTGCCCGCGCCGATCTCACAAGCCGACATCCGCATGCGGCTAAAGGGCATGAACACGATAGCGACAACGATTGGCGCCATCGTTACCGACGCCGAATTGACCAAGCAGGAGGCGCACCGTCTCGCGATCATGGCCCATGACGGTTTCGCCCGCGCCCTGCTGCCGGCGCACCTGCCTTTCGACGGCGACACTGTCTTTGCTGCCTCGACGGGCAGGAGGCCCCGACCGGATTTGCCAGCCTTTTTCGAGCTCTGCCATCTCGCCACGATGGTCATGGCACGCGCCATTGCGCGGGGAGTCTTTGAGGCCACCGCACTGCCAGTCGCTGGCGCCCAGCAGGCTTGGCGAGACCGCTACCCTGATCGCGCAAGTTCGTCTAAACAAGGCGCCTAAATCGACGGAGACCCCGAATGCAGATCCCGGCCTTAATTCGCGCCAGGCGGTGTGCGTTTTGGGAGTGACAAGTTGGCTCATAAAAGTCATCGCCACGGCGGCGGGCAGACAGGGGAATAAATTGATGAAGGTTTCGCGTGCGCCGTCGGCGCTGTTGGCTCGGCGATTTTATCTCGGTGCGGCGGTTTCAGTTGGCCTCGTGCTGCTGGGGCAGACCCCCGCGGAAGCCGCCAAGACCACGCTGACCCTTGGCATGACGGTGGAGCCAACCGGCCTTGATCCGACGATCGCAGCCCCTGTCGCGATCGGCCAGGTCACCTGGCAGAACGTTTTCGAAGGCCTTGTAACGATTGACGAGACCGGGAAGATCCAGCCACAGCTCGCCAAGAGCTGGGAGGTTTCCCCGGACGGTCTAACCTATACGTTCAAGCTGCAGAGCGGCGTCAAATTCCATGATGGCGAGGCTTTCGATTCCGCTGCAGCGAAATTTGCGCTCGATCGCGCGCGCGGTGCTGACTCGGTAAACCCGCAAAAGCGCTTCTTCGCCTCGATCACTTCCATAGAGACACCGGACCCGGAAACGCTCGTCCTGCATCTCTCGGCTCCAACAGGCAGTCTCCTCTACTGGCTCGGCTGGCCGGCCTCGGTGATGGTCGGCCCGAAGTCTGCCGCCGGGGATAAGACGACGCCCGTTGGCACCGGCCCGTTCAAGTTCGTGAATTGGGCAAAGGGCGACAAGGTCGAGCTCGCAAGGAACGCCGACTATTGGAGCAGGGACGCCGCGGCAAAGCTCGACAAGGTGACCTTCCGCTTCATCGCCGATCCGCAGGCCCAGGCCGCGGCCTTGAAGTCGGGCGATGTCGACGCCATTCCGGAATTCGCGGCGCCTGAGCTGATGAGTTCGTTTGACGGCGATGCGAAGCTTACGACCAAGATCGGCAATACCGAGCTGAAGGTTGTCGCCGGCATGAACAACGCGAAGAAGCCTTTCGACGACAAACGCGTCCGTCAGGCGTTGATGATGGCGATCGACCGGAAGACGGTCATTGACGGCGCCTGGTCGGGGCTAGGTACGGCGATCGGCAGCCACTACACGCCGAACGACCCCGGCTACGTCGATCTCACCGGCGCCCTGCCCTATGATCCCGAAAAGGCGAAGGCGCTGCTTGCCGAAGCCGGCTATCCTGATGGTTTCACCTTCACGATCAAGTCGCCGCAAATGGCTTATGCGCCACGTAGCGCGCAGGTCATGCAGGCGATGCTGGCTGAAATCGGCGTAACCATGAACATCGAACCGACGGAATTCCCGGCCAAGTGGGTGCAGGATGTCATGAAGGACCGCGCCTACGAAATGACGATCGTAGCGCACGCCGAACCGCTCGACATCGACATCTACGCCCGTGATCCGTACTACTTCAACTACAAGAATCCCGCGTTCAACGAGCTGATGAAGAAGGTGCAGGAGACCTCGGATCCTGTAGCGCAAGCGAAGATCTTCGGCGACGCCCAGAAGATTCTGGCCGAGGATGTGCCGGCGCTCTATCTCTTCGTCATGCCCAAGCTGGGCGTCTGGGACAAGAAGCTGAAGGGTCTCTGGGAGAATGAACCCATTCCCTCGAACGTCCTTACGAACGTCTCCTGGGAAGACTGATTACGGGCTGATGATATGGTGAGGCGGCGGATCGTACCGGACGTGAAATGATAACGCTTCTGTCTCGTCGCCTTGTCGGTCTGATTGTCACGCTCGCTGTCGTCTCGCTGCTGATTTTTGCGGTGATGGATCTGCTGCCGGGCGATCAGGCCTCCATCATGCTGGGCACGTCAGCCGCACCGGAAACGCTCGCAAACCTGCGTCACGAGCTTGGGCTCGATCAGCCGCTCCTGTGGCGCTATGGAGAATGGCTCGCTGGCGTATTCCGTGGAAACCTCGGCCAATCCTACACCTACGGTGTGCCCGTTGCCGGCCTGATTCTTGAGAGACTGGCGGTTACGCTTCCGCTGGCGCTGATGGCGATCATGCTTTCCGTCGCCATCGCGATCCCTCTCGGTGCCCTTGCGGCGGCGCATCGAGGCGGATTGCCTGACGCTGTCGCTTCGATATTTTCGCAGATGGGCATCGCCGTTCCGGGCTTCTGGGTGGCTCTACTGCTGATCATGCTGTTTTCGACGGCGCTCGGCTGGATGCCGGCCGGAGGTTTCCCGGGTTGGAACGCCGGCTTCCTGCCAGCCCTCAAAGCGCTTCTTATGCCCGCGGTGGCGCTCGCATTACCGCAAGCGGCGGTCCTGACACGCGTCACGCGTTCTGCCGTTCTGGAAACCCTGCATGAGGATTTCACTAGGACAGCCCTTGCCAAGGGATTGTCGAAGCGGCGCGTCCTGTGGCGGCACTCGGTGCCGAACGCCCTCGTTCCCGTTCTGACGATCCTCGGCCTGCAGTTCACCTTCCTGGTTGCTGGCGCGGTTTTGGTCGAGAATGTCTTCAACCTTCCGGGCCTCGGTCGCCTTGCCTATCAGGCGCTGTCGCAGCGCGACATCATCGTCATGCAGGATGTCGTCCTGCTCTTTGCTGGGCTCGTTATCGTCATGAACTTCATCGTCGATCTCTCCTATCTGGCGATCGACCCGCGCCTGCGGAAAGGCATTTGACATGGCGCCGATCGCCTCCAATCCAATAGGCCTCAAGCGCCGGCGATTTGACATTAGCCGGAGAATGAATTTGGTCGTCGGCGGCGGTGTCATCACCCTTCTTGTCGCCGTCGCGGTGCTGTCGCTGGTCTGGACGCCGCTGCCGCCAGCGAAGATGCAGATCATTCACAAGCTGCAGCCCCCTTTCGCGTTCGGCGTTCTCGGCACGGACCAATTCGGCCGAGATGTCCTCTCGATGCTGATGGTCGGCTGCTGGAATTCCCTTTCCATCGCCGTTGCCGCCGTGGCGATCGGCGGGACGCTCGGTTCGATCGCCGGTATCTCGGCCGCTGCCGTGCGGGGCGTGTTCGAAACGTTGCTGATGCGCGCCTGCGACGTCGTTTTCGCGCTGCCGCCGATTCTTTCGGCGATGATGCTGGGCGCCTTTCTCGGTCCGGGCCGGCTTACTGCGATCGTTGCCATTGCAACGTTCATGATTCCCGTCTTTGCCCGCGTCACGCTTGCCACGGCCCTCCAAGCCTGGAGCCGGGACTACGTGCTCGCTGCCCGCGCAATCGGAAACAGCCGCTTCGCGATCTCCGTCCGCCACGTGCTCCCGAACATCATGAGCCAGATCATTGTCCAAGTGACGATCCAGTTGGGCTTGGCCGTGCTGACGGAGGCCGGGCTCAGCTTCCTTGGCCTCGGGATCGCACCACCCGCCCCGACCTGGGGCCGTATGCTGGCCGACGCGCAAACCTACCTGGCGCTCGCGCCATGGCTGGCCATCCTGCCCGGCCTTGCCATCGCACTCTGCGTCTTCGGCTTCAACATGCTTGGCGATGGCCTGCGCGACATGCTCGACCCGCGCGAGACGAGTGCCGTCAGTGTTCGAAACCACAGGTGCGGATGAGAGTGCCATGTCCGAAACCGACTTGACGATCCACGAATTGAGGCGGCGCTTCGCCGATCGAAGCCTGTCTCCGCTTGAATATTGGCTGGCGCTGGAACGACACATTGAAGCGTGGGAGCCTGCCATCTGCGCGCTCTACGCCTATGACCCGGAGGCGGCGCGCAAGCAGGCGCAAGCGTCAAGCGACCGATGGATGAGGGGAGCAACGCTTGGGCTCCTCGATGGCATCCCGGCGACGCTGAAGGAACTGATCGCTACCAAGGGGCAGCCGGTGCCGCTCGGGACCAAGGCGGTCGAACTGCAGCCTGCGACCGAGGATGCGCCGGCCGCGGCCAGGTTGCACGAGGACGGCGCGGTGCTCTTTGCGAAGACGACCTGCCCCGATTACGGGATGCTTTCCTCGGGTCTTTCCAGCTTCCACCCCCTAAGCCGCAATCCTTGGGATACCACGCAGAATCCCGGAGGATCGAGCGCCGGGGCGTCCGCTGCGGCCGCTGCGGGCTATGGGCCCCTGCACATCGGTACCGACATCGGTGGTTCGGTGCGCTTGCCGGCAGGCTGGACAGGGATCTTCGGCTTCAAGCCGAGCCACGGTCGCATCCCGATCGATCCGTTCTATGTCGGCCGTTGCGCCGGACCGATGACACGTACCGTCGAAGACGCGGCCCACGCGATGGCGACGCTCTCGCGTCCGGACTGGCGCGATGGCACCAGCCTGCCTCCAGCGGATCTCGATTGGATGGATCTTGAGATCGATGTTCGCGGATTGAAGATTGGGCTGATGCTTGATGCCGGCTGTGGCCTCGCGGTCGAGGACGAGGTGCGGGCGGCCGTTGAGGCTGCCGGCCGACGTTTTGAGGAGGCCGGCGCGATTGTCATCCCTGTTCAGCCTGTTCTGACGCGGGAGATGCTGGACGGGTTGGATAGCTTCTGGCGTGCGCGCTTCTGGGGCGAAATCGAGAAGCTAAGCCGTGAGCGCAGAAACAGCATCCTCCCCTACATTTACGCCTGGGCCGAGGGCGGCGCTTCCGTAAGCGGCGTGGACGCCGTCAGGGGCTTCAATCAGACGATCGAGATGCGCAGGAGTTGCGGTAGACTGTTCACGAAGGTCGACGCCGTGATTTCGCCAACCAACCCTATCGTCTCCTATCCGGCCGAATGGGCTTCGCCGACGAACGATCCCGCGCGTCCCTTCGAGCACATCTGCTTCACGGTGCCGTGGAACTTGTCCGAGCAGCCCGCCGCCTCGATCAATTGCGGCTTTTCGCGATCAGGGATGCCGATCGGGCTGCAGATCGTCGGCCCCCGCTTCAATGACATGTTTGTCTTGAAGCTGTCGAAGGCTTTCGAAACGTGGACGGGCGGGATCAGGTCATGGCCGAAGCCGCCGGTCAGATGACCGGGCGGCGATAGCCTGTCGGTTGCTCGTAGAGCCAGCCGATGCGTTTGATGGCATCCTGGAGGTTTTCGCGACCCACGGTCATTGTATGGCCGTTGGCGTGGATGATCGTCTCCGGATCTTCCAGGATGGCAACGTGCCCCTTCCAGAAGACCAGATCGCCTCGGCGCAGGTCGGCCCTGTCGATCGGCTCGCCAAGGCCCGCCGCCTGCATGTCGGTGTCGCGCGGCACGCTTCGTCCCGTCATCAGCATCGAGAGCTGAACGAGGCCCGAACAGTCGATGCCAAGTCCGGAGCGACCACCCCAGAGGTAGGGGGTCTCAAGAAACCGGCTTGCGACGTCGACATAGTCGCCACCTTGAGCTTCGCCGATCGGCCGCACGTGCTTTGCGAAGATCGCCGTGCCGTCTTCCAGCATCACATAGTGGTTGCCGCGTGTTTCTGCCTCACCGACAATCCGGACGCGGCTGCCCATGGATAGGATGGATTGGTACGGTTTGCGCAGCTCCGCCTCTTGATAGAGGAAAGTCCGCTGGACCGTGACGACATGTGTCGGCGCAACAAGCACGTCCGAAAGGGCGGTCTCCGGCAGATAGCCGACATAGTTGTCGCCGCTGGCCTTGACCCAGCACCATCCGTCGGCGCGATCGTAGACGGTGACCTCCTCTCCGAGGAGCAGTTCCGTATCGATTCCCTTGGCGAGATCGGGCACTGGCCGCAAACCGATGACCGGCACGGCTACCCGGGCCGGTGTGCCGGCAACGAAGCGCAGGGCTTCCACACGTCCTTCCAGCCCCGCCTCGGCGAGATCCGGTCGGTAGGCATGCAAGCGGCGATCAAGCATCGTCATTGTATCCCTTTCACGGCGTCAGGCGGCGACCTTGGTCGCGCACGAGATCGCCAAGCTTTTCCAGATAGAGCGCCCCTCCGACGGTACGCTTTATCACGACATTTCGCCGGTCGCGTTCGTCGCGCACACGGTCGACCAGACCCATTTCCCCCATCGTATCCAATGCCCGGGTGATGACAGGCTTGGTCACGTTGAGCGTCGCAGCTAGGCCGCGCACGGTATGCGGCGGCGGCACGAGATAGATATGCAGCAGGATCGCCATCTGGCGCAACGTCAAATCGCGATCATCGAGTCTGACCTGATCGAGCGTCACACCATGCCACAGGCCCAATGCCTGCGAAGCCGTCAGTGCGATCGGCATGGCTCCTCCGGAAACTCGTTACGCCCCGCGTTCCATTTTCCGGCACGTGGTCGCGCAACGCAATGGGGTGGCAAATCTGCCGCCCCAAAGGGTGAATAAAATTTTAACGATCGCGTTAACGCACACTTTGCCGGATGTGGTGATAGAGCGCACGAATGGCCTGCGCCTCGCCGCCGCCGGGGGAGTGCGGTCGTTCTGATGGCGCCCAGCCGTAGATATCGAAATGCGCCCAGCTCGTGGCGCTGGAGACGAAGCGCTTGAGGAACAGGGCGGCGGTGATTGCACCGGCCATGCCGCCCGCCGGCGCATTGGTGATGTCGGCAAACTTGGTGCGGATATCCTTTTCATAGCCGGCATAGAGCGGCAGTCGCCACAGGGGGTCGTCCGTCTCAAGGCTTGCTTCGGTCAAGTCCTGGGCGAGTTCGGCATCGTCGGTAAAGAAGGGCGGCAGGTCAGGGCCGAGAGCCACGCGCGCCGCACCCGTCAGCGTCGCCATGTCGATCAGGAGGTCGGGAGCATCCTCGTCAGCGTAGGCAAGCGCATCTGCGAGGATCAACCGGCCTTCGGCATCGGTATTGTCGATCTGTACCGTCAGCCCCTTGCGGCTCCGGTAGATGTCGCCCGGGCGGAAGGCGTTGGACGAGATCGAGTTTTCGACGACGGGAATGATAACCCTGAGATCGACCTTGAGCTTGGCGTCCATGATCATCAGCGCCAGCCCCATGACATTTGCCGCGCCGCCCATGTCCTTCTTCATCAGCAGCATCGAAGAGGCCGGCTTGATGTCGAGACCGCCGGTGTCGAAGCAGACACCCTTGCCGACGAGCGTGATCTTGCGGTGACCCTTCTTGCCCCAGCGCATTTCGAGCAGGCGCGGCGCATCGGCGCTCGCGCGGCCGACCGTATGGACCAGAGGGAAGTTCTGCCGCAGATCGTCACCGCTGACGACATTGATTTCCGCCTTGTAATGGGCGGCAAGCCCGCGGAAGGCGGCTTCCAGTTCGTTCGGTCCCATGTCGTTAGTCGGCGTGTTGATCAGGTCGCGCGCCAGGAAGACGCCGGCAAGCTGTCGCTTGATATCCGCTCCGTCAGCATCGCGCGGGATCATCAGCGTTGGAGCGGACGCCTTCTCCGACTTGTACCGGTCGAAGCGATAGCTGCCGAGGCCGAAGCCAAGCGAGAGACGGTTGGCCGTCAGCGGTGCGGTTTCGATGTGCCAGTCGCCGGCCGGCAGCGTGCGCGCAAGCTTACCGGTAATGTAAGGTTGCTCGGACGGATTGGTGCCGAGCCCGAACAACGCGCCCCCGAGATGACCGTCCTCTGTCGGAATGAGCAGCAGTGAGCCGCTTTCGGCCTTATATCCCGCCTTCTTGGCCCAATCGAGCGCGATGGGATCGATCGTGCCGGTTTCAATATGCGCCGGGGTGACGGCAAAGATCGGCAGGGTCGAGCCGCCCTTGGTGTTGAACGGGGTCGGTCTCTCGATGAACTGATAGGGTGCCATGTGTTTCCTTCGAGGCAAGTCCGGGAATCGCGTCTTAACGGTATGTTAGGGTTAACAGACTATTGCTGGAGTGAAGATTGCGTCAAAGCCTTTCCCTGTTCCGCTTTGAGGTCAGACGCCGATTCGGATCTCAGGGACACATGATGCCTGCTTCGGCCAATACTTCGCTCAAAACTCGGGTTTTTCAGGGCGCTGCGACCGCGCTCGTCGCCCTGGCACTCGCCGGCTGCACGACAACCAAGGATCGGATGACGACGGGATCGGTGCCGACCCTCGCCAAGCCGGTCGAAGCGATGAACGAAGCCGAGCTACGCAGCTCGTCCGAGCGTGTCGGACAGGCCTACGAAAAGAACCCGCGCGATGCCGTCAACGGCATGAACTATGCCAACCTCTTGCGCATGCAGGGCCGCGACGCCCAGGCGCTGGCGGTCATGCAGCAGGTTGCCATTGCCAACCCAACCGATCGAACAGTGCTCGCGGCCTACGGAAAGGCCCAGGCTGCTGCCGGTCAACTACAGCAGGCGCTTGATACGATCGGTCGCGCTCAGACGCCGGATCGTCCGGACTGGAAGCTCACATCGGCGGAGGGCGCGATCCTCGATCAGCTCGGCCGCTCTGCCGAAGCGCGCCAGCGCTATCGCGAAGCGCTCGGCATCCAGCCAAACGAAGCATCGATCCTGTCGAACCTCGGTATGTCTTATGTGCTGACCGGTGACCTCCGAACGGCCGAGACCTATCTGCGTCAGGCCGCAGGCCAGCCCACCGCCGATAGTCGGGTCCGTCAGAATCTGGCGCTCGCCATTGGCCTTCAAGGCCGGTTCCCTGAAGCGGAAAAGATTGCGCGTGGCGAGCTTTCGCAAGAACAGGCCGACGCCAACGTCGCCTATCTGCGCTCGATGCTGTCACAGCAGAATTCCTGGCAAAAGCTTGCGGCCAAGGATAGCGGTAGCGGTCCCACCGCCACGAACTGACGCTAGCGGCCGGCTAGCCCCGAGGTGACAAGCTGCACGCCGAGGCCGGCCATGACCGTCCCTGCCAGGCGATCGATCCACGTCTTCGCAGCGAGGTAAAGCCGCCTCGGATGGCTGGCCGAGAATGCGAGCGCGACGATCGTGTACCAGCCGGCTTCGACGGCAAACACGCCGATCGGCAGCGAAAAAATCAGTCCAAGCGGAACCGTCTTCGGCAACAAGGCTGCGAAGATACTGGCGTAAACGACGATCGCCTTTGGGTTGCTGAGCTGTGTCAGCAGAGCGGTGATGAAGCTGCGGGCGAGTGAGCGATGGTCGCTTGCCGCGTCGCCGATATGGATCGGCTCGCCTGCGCCACGCCAGATCTTGAGGGCGATGTAGACGAGATAGGCGCCGCCCGCCACCTTCAGCGCCAGATAAAGCCACTCGAATTGCGCAAGCAGTGCCGTCAGCCCCGCCAGCGCTAACGCGCTGAAGGCAACGCCGCCAATGCCCATGCCGAGTGCTGCCGCAAGCCCGTCCAGACGTGAACGCGACATTGCAATGCGTGAAACGAGGACAAAGCTCGGACCGGGGCTCATCGCCCCTATCGAAAGGGCGGCAATGATACTCAGGAAGATGCTTACAGACGACATCGCGGGCTCCAGCTGACTCGGAAAACGCCCGACCCTATGCCCAATGCGTGTAGATCGCCAGCCTCGTCGAAATACTAGAAGCGATCCGCGACCTGGATGCCAGCTGGCCCGAGGATGACGGCGACGAGAACCGGCAGGAAGAACAGGATCATCGGCACCGTGAGCTTCGGGGGAAGTGCCGCAGCCTTCTTCTCTGCCTCGTTCATGCGCTCGTCGCGGCCTTCCTGTGCGAGGACGCGCAGCGCCTGGGAAACCGGCGTGCCGTAGCGATCCGCCTGGATCAGGGCCTGGGTGACGGACTGCACCAGTGGGATCTGCGTGCGCAGGCCGAGGTTCTCAAGCGCAACCCGCCGATCGGGAAGGAAGGAAAGCTCGGCGGTCGTCAGAATCATCTCTTCCGCCAGCGCCGGCGAGGCCTCGCCGAGTTCTTCGGATACACGACGCATGGCGGCCTCGATCGAAATACCCGACTCGACGCAGATTAGCATCAGGTCGAGCGCGTCGGGCCAGGCACGCTTGATCGAGTGCTGGCGCTTTGACATGCGATTGGAGATGAAAATGTTCGGTGCATAGAAGCCCACATAGGCGATGCCGAGCGTCACCAGGAAGCGCATCGTCGTTGGCTTGTCGGCCAGATGATCGAGACCAAAGACCCAGAAAACTGCAAGGCCGAAGAACAGGAACGGCAACAGGAAACGCGCGACAAGGAACATGTTCAAGGCATTTTCGGAACGAAACCCGGCTGCCCGGAGCTTGTTCATGGTGTTCTCGTCGACCAGTGCCTCGCGAAGGTTGAACTTCTCCACGATCTGTCGCACTGAGCGGTTGTTCTGGGTACGAAGGGAAGCTTTCCCGGCGGAATCGGTGTTCATGCGCGCGCGTTCGCGAGCGCGAATCTGCTCGCGCTCCGTCGATACGGCCTTCATGCGCTTGTTGAGGTCGCCGCGCTCGAAGAACGGGACAGCGATTGTATACAGGCTGGCGAAGACAGCGATCGCCACGAACACTGCGATCAGCATGGAGGGGTCTGTCAGTTTGGTCGCGAGGTCAGATGACACGCCCGTTCTCCACTAGATGTCGAAATTGACCATGTTGCGCATGACGAAAATGCCGATCGACATCCAGACCGCCGATATACCCATGATCAGGTGGCCGCGAGGGTCGGTGAAGAGGATCAGCATGTATTCCGGCGATGTCAGATAGACGAGGGTTGCAACGATGAACGGCAGCGCGCCGATGATGACGGCCGACGCCTTTGCTTCCATCGACAGTGCCTTGACCTTCGCCTTCATCTTCTTTCTGTCGCGCAGGACCTTTGCGAGGTTGCCGATGGCTTCAGAAAGGTTGCCGCCTGCCTGCGACTGGATCGCAATAACGATTGCAAAGAAGCTGACCTCCTGCAGAGGCATGAAATTGCTCATACGTGCACAGGCATCCGGTACACTGAGGCCTACCTGCTGCGATTCGACGACGCGGCGAAATTCGCTCTTCACGGGATCCTTGCCCTCATTGGCGATGAGCCGGATGGCATCGTTCAAGGGCAGGCCTGATTTGATCGAGCGTACGATGACGTCGAGAGCGTTGGGAAACTCATCGAGAAACTTGTTCTGGCGCCGCTTGATCAGGAAGCCCAGTACCCAGCGCGGCATGCCAAGTCCCGCAATGATGGGCAGACCGAGCACGACCATGACAGGCGCATCGGCAAGGAAGGCAACGAACATCAAGACAAGGCCAACAATGGCGCTGAACATGTAAAACCGTCCCGGCGTGGTCTTGAGGCCGGCCTGGGTCAGCCGCGACTTCAGCGACAGCTTCCTCTTGGTGTTTTCCTGCTGGCGCTTCTCAAGGTCCTTCAGGTTGTCCTGCACCGATTTCCGGCGCTTCGACATTTCCTGGACGCGGTCGCGGGCTGCCTTGACGCCGGCCTTGTCAGCCTCCGCCGAAGCGACGCGGTTGACGCGATTGGCCGACTTCTTTTCGGTTTCCATCCGCGTGAAGAGAAGGCCATAGCAAACGGCGCCAGCCGCAATGGCGGCAAGCGCGACAATGGCCAACACAACAGGATCGAACCCGAACATCTCACTAATCCTTGGATTTCGCTTCCATTTCGTCGAGTGCCGCGGCAAGGCGCTTTTCTTCGTTGAAGTAGCGTGCGCGATCCCAGAAATGCGGCTTACCGATACCGGTCGACTTGTGCCTGCCGATCAGCTTACCCGACGCATCCTCGCCGTCGATTTCGTAGCGCATCAGGTCCTGGGTGATGATGACGTCGCCTTCCATCCCGATCACCTCGGTAATCTGCGTGATGCGACGAGAGCCGTCTCGCAGGCGGGCCGCCTGGACGATAATATCGATCGAACCGGAGATGATCTCGCGTACGGTCTTTGCCGGCAAAGTGAAACCGCCCATTGCGATCATCGACTCGATACGGCTGAGGCATTCGCGCGGCGAGTTCGAGTGGATCGTGCCCATCGAGCCGTCGTGACCGGTGTTCATTGCCTGCAACAGGTCAAAAACCTCCGGTCCGCGCACTTCGCCGACGATGATCCGCTCCGGACGCATACGCAGGCAGTTCTTGACGAGATCGCGCATGGTGATCTCGCCTTCGCCTTCGATGTTCGGTGGCCGGGTTTCGAGGCGTACCACGTGCGGCTGCTGCAGCTGCAGTTCTGCGGTGTCTTCGCAAGTGATGACGCGCTCGTCCACGTCGATGTAGCGGGTGAGGCAGTTGAGCAGCGTCGTCTTGCCCGAACCGGTACCGCCCGAAATGACGACGTTGCAGCGGACGCGGCCGATGATCTGGAGAAGCGTCGCTCCCTCAGGCGTGATGGCGCCGAAGCGAACGAGCTGTTCGAGGTTCAGCTTGTCCTTCTTGAACTTACGGATGGTGAGTGCCGGCCCGTCGATCGCGAGCGGAGGCGCAATGACGTTGACACGGGAGCCGTCGGGCAGACGGGCGTCGCAGATCGGACTTGATTCATCAACACGGCGGCCGACCTGGCTAACGATGCGCTGGCAGATCGACAGCAGCTGCGAATTGTCGCGGAAGCGGATTTCGGATTCGATGGTCTTGCCGCCGACTTCGATGAAGGTCTGGCCGGCGCCGTTGACCATGATGTCGGCGATATCGTCTCGGGCGAGCAGCGGCTCGAGCGGGCCGTAACCGAGAACGTCGTTGCAGATGTCTTCGAGCAGTTCTTCCTGCTCGGAAATCGACATCGCGAAGTTCTTGATCGTGATGATGTCGTTCACGATGTCGCGGATTTCTTCGCGCGCGCTTTCTCCGTCGAGCTTGGCAAGCTGCGACAGATCGATCGTATCGATCAGCGCCGAGAAGACCTGCGCTTTCGTGTCGTAATATTCATCCGTGCGGGTCGGGCGCTTGCGCTGCGGCGTCTGCATCGGCGGCGGCGGAACCTGCTGGCGCGGGGGCTCGCGCTGCGGCTCGACCAGAATCGCAGGGGCAGACGGGGAGGGCTGTGGAACCGGCGGAGGCGGCGCGATGGTGCCGCCCGCCTTGCCAAAACCCTCGTTTCCGCGTTTTCCGAACATGCCTTATTCCAATCCGATCTTGGCGGGCGTCATTTGCGCTTCAGCAGGCCGAGCAATCCGCCCTTGCGTGCTTTCTTGATGGCAATCCGCCCGGTCACGATGTGCGATATCTGCGAGAATGTTTCCGCCGTCGGTGACTTTGCATCCATCTCCGAAATCATCCGGCCACTGTTGGCCGCGTTGCCGAACAGGTTGGCATCGAAGGGGATGATCGCGATCGGATCGGTTTCCAGCGGACCGCAGAAATCGGCCGGACTGATCTCCGGCCGCTTCGGCATCCCGACCTGATTGAGGATCAGATGCGGCATCTTGTCGTTGGGCCGCATCTTGCGCAGCGCATCCATCATGTTCTTGGTGTTGCGCAGGTTGGCAAGATCGGGAGAGGCGCAGATGACGACCTCGTCCACGCTGGCCAGCACCGAGCGTGTCCATTCCGACCAGGCATGCGGTACGTCGAGCACGGTGATGGGGGCGTTGCGCTGCAGGACCTCAAGCACGGGCTGGAACGCCTGTCCTTCGAAATCATAGGCGCGGTCGAGAAGGGAAGGGGCCGCAAGCAGCGACAGATGCTCGGAGCACTTCGTCAGCAGGCGATCGAGAAACACTTCGTCCAGGCGTTCCGGCGCATAAACCGCCTCGGCGATGCCCTGGGTCGGGTCCTGGTCGAAATCGATATTGGCCGTGCCGTAGGGCAGGTCGAGGTCGGCCAGGATCGTTTCGGTCGAAAACAGATTGGAGATGCCGAAGGCGCAATTATGGGCGATCGTTGAGGAACCGACGCCGCCCTTGGCGCCGATGAAGGCGATGCTGCGGCCGAGCGGCTCGGCATCAGGGTCGACGAAGATCGTCGCCATCGCCATCATGATATCGGGCATGGCGACCGGCTGGACCATATACTCGGAAATGCCGTTGCGCACGAGTTCGCGATAGAGCGCGATGTCGTTGTGATAGCCGACAATGATGACCTTGGTGGACGGGTCGCAGACGGCGGCAAGCGGCGCCAGCTCGTTCAGCACACTTGCAGATACCGTCCTGGTTTCGAGAATGATCAGATTGGGCGTTGGCGCCGTGGCGAACATGTTCGCGGCCGCCGCAATGCCGCCGCTGGTGATGCGCAGGCTGACCTTCGACATGCGGCGGTCATGGCTGCAACGCTCCATCACACGCTGCAGTTCTTCGCTTTCGCAGAAGGCGTGGACCGATATGCGGGGCAAGGGCCGCATGTTCTCGAGCTCGGCCATACGAACGGCGTCTTCTGCGTTGCGCAGCTCCGTCGTATTCTTGATCTCGTATTCGACTGTACTCATCGTTCGGTCCTAAACTGATCAGAAGCTGTTGGAGCTGCTGGTGACGTCTTCAATCGTGCTTGTCGTTTCGCGATACTCTTTGATCGCAGCGTTGCGGCGGGCCGCATCAATCGGGGTCATGCCGCGAGGCGCGATCAGGTCTTCCGGGTTTGCCACTTGTGCAGCCAGGTTGTTCTGCGTTGCACAACCGAAATTGTAATAATTCTGGTTGGTGAAATCGTTGATGATGTCTCTCGGCCATTGACCGCACTGCGACGTCATTGCTGTCGTGCCGACGAAAGTCAGGCGAATGGGCGCTGCGTCACCCGCGCCGGCCGCTCCGTAGGAACTGTTGACGATCTTGGAACTTGCGATGCCGCGGGCGGAAAGCTCAGCGCGTACCTGACCCCGCAGCTGCCGTGCTGCCGCCGCATTCGGCGATCCCTCGGGCGTCAGCAGATAGACCGGCCCGGTTGCCCGCGACGTGTAATTCTGCGCGAAGCCGCGGATCATGTCGCGCTGGGCGATGTTGAGGCGGCGGTCTGTCGACGCGACCGGGATATCGATCGATTGCTCGGCTTCGGCAACCACAATCGGGTGTCGCTGGCGATAGTCGTCAGGAATACCGCCGGTCGTCAGTTGGTCGTGCGAGGCGCAGCCGGAAAGCAGGGCCGCCGCCACCGCGACCAAGGTCAGCAGCGATTTCGAGCGGTGGGAATCATGTGCGGTGTTCTGCATGTGGGCCATCGGCTGATCTCTGTATTGTGCCATTGCTGATCCTGCCGCGCTCATTTGTAGATAAACCCGATGGAGCCATGGAATTGCGCGTCGGCGACGGGCGTTTCACGGCCGCCGTAAACCTTGTTGACGCGATTGAGCAGGAAGGTTGCCGCGTCGTTTTCCGGGCTGAAGTTGTCGTCCGGGCGGCTGAGCTGATCGCGAGCAACCGGGCGAACGAGATAGGGCGTTGCAATGATGACAAGTTCGGTCTCGTCGCGCTCGACCGTACGCTGCCGGAACAATGTGCCAAGCAGAGGGATCTTGTTGACGCCCGGCGTGCCGTTCGAGGTCTGCAAAACGTTGTCGCGGATCAGCCCGGCAAGCGCGATGGAGCCGCCCGAGGGAAGCTCAACCGAGGTTTCGGCCGAGCGGCGCTGGTAGGTTGGCGTTGAGCCGGAAACCGAAGGGGCAGGCTCCGATACGTTCGTCTTGATTTCCAGGCTGATTCGGCCGGAGGACAGGACGACCGGCTTGAAGGCGAGATTGATGCCGTAGTTGTAAGGAACGATCGTGACGTTGCCGTCATTGTCCGTCGTCGAATAAAGCACCTGGCCGCCGGAATTGAAGGTCGCTGCCTGGCCGGAAATCGCCGTCAGTGTCGGCTCGGCCAGCGTCTTCACGACCTTCGCTTGTTCAAGCGCGTTGAGATAGGTCGAGATATCGTATTTTCCGATCGAGCTCTTGAAGAGGGCCGCTAGGCCGCCGCCAACGATTGCGGCGGCGCTGTCGGAGCTCGGGGACCCGAGCTGGGCAACCGAGAGGCCCTTGGAATTGGAAACGAGATTGTCGAAGCCAAGCTGCTTCAGTACCTCTCTGCGAACTTCCGCGATGGTGACCTTCAGCGTGACCTGGTCTTCGCCCTGGATCTGCAGCAGATTGACGACCTGTGAGGTCTGGCGGCCTTCGGCGAAAAGGGCCACCGAACCGTCTCCGCCAGAAGCGCTGGCTGTTTCCGTACGCGTTGTTGCTTCGCCACCTTTCAGGAAGGCTTGCGCGAGGTCTGCGGCTTGTGCCGCGTCCTGTGGCGTGCGAACTGTGCCGGTTAGCACGATATTGTCGGACACGATCTCGATTTTGATGCAGGAGTCGGGGATGAAGCGCCGGAGATTAGCCTCCAGGCCCGCGACGTCGCGTTCGATCGCTATATCGAGACTGACGATCTGCTGCCCATCGGCGCCGAAAATGAATATGTTCGTCTGGCCTACGGTTTTGCCGAAGAGATAGATACGACGGGAGCTACGCGTGACCGCGTCGGCCATGGAGGGGTCCGAGACGAGGATGTCATGTGCATCGACCGGAAGGTCAACGACAATCGCCTTCTTCAAACCGAGCTTTAAGCTGCGGTGTGCGCCAGGACCAGCCTGGGTGATGTTAACGATCCCATCGGAAACCGCGTACGCAGCTCTTGCACCGAGAACAGGAGCGAGAACGCCCGGAGCGGCGCCCGTGAATGCGATCGCAAAGGACAAGCAACCTGCCATCAAGGGCTTTGTGTAGCGCTTCAAATTGCCCATTCCCACTTCCTTTACTCGGCCTTCGGCGCGCTGCTGCTGTCTGTGACGATTGAGCCTGATTTGATGACTTGCACGATGGCGCTGCCATTATCGCCGCTGAGGAGGTAGTCAGCAGCGCTGGTATCCTGTTCCTGGGCGTCGGCAACGGAACGCAATGCCAGCGACAGCCGGTCGGCCATCTGCTGCGCAACGGCCAGTACCTTGGTCTGGTCGGGGGTTAGCTCGAGCGTTGCCGTGGTACCAACGACGGCTTTGGAGCCGTCTTCCTTTTCCTGGATCTGCTGGTCGATCGCGAGTACGCGCACATTGCTGAGCACAGTCTCGGTCAGATACTTGTCGGCTTCCTTCGACTTGCGGACCATAATCACGTCGACGCGGTCATTCGGCAGGATGAACCCGCCGGCACCTGTCGAAACCGAAATCTCGGTTGCGACGGCACGTTTTCCGGAGGGCAAGAGGGAGGACAGGATGCGGCTGTTCGAATCCGCGATCTTTTCCGCGCGGATGGGCTCGCCCTCGAAAATCGGCAGGCGAACGACAGCGCCCTGCAGGTCTTTCAGGGCATCTGGCTTGTCGGTTTCGGTAATGAAGCCCTGGACGACGCCGCTCTGCGGCCAGGCCATCCAGTGAACGGCTTTATCATCCAATCGTGCGCCGACCGGGAGGTTGGCACCGGAGACCAGTATTTTGACGGTCGGCTCTTTCTCGACGACTGATTTGACCTGGGTGACAACGGAGCCACGACCCGCGAGGCTCATCGCCAGCACGCCGGCAAGGCCGGCCGCAACGACAGCGACTCCTAGTATCAAAAGGCGGGCGGGCTTCATTAATCGTTCCTCGGGGATTCGCGATACCCGAAGAATGGCCTGCAATTGGTATAATTATAGTTAATGAAAGCCTTCGATTTTAAGTTAACGGAGGATTAACTTGCCGTTACTTCAGGCCCTCAAGTGCCGCAAGAAAGAGCGGTGAAGAGGGAAAGGCCACGAAGCCGCCAATCGCGATCGCGATGCCATAGGGAATCTTCTTAGCGACGAGGAGCGAATCCGGCACCCGTAACCCGATCGCCGTAATCATGTCGTTCTGCATTCGCAACAGGAGGATGACGGCGGCCAGGAGACCACCGGTGACACCTACGTAGCCGATGAATTCTACCAGCGGATCTCCGAAACCGACCCAAACGGCGGCGGTGGTTAGCAGCTTGGCGTCTCCCCCGCCCATGATGTTCAGCGCGAAGAAAACAAAGCAGGCAGCGAAGACGACAGCGCCGCCGAGTAGATGATAGCCAAATGTCGGCCAATCCATGCCGACGAAGGGGGCTAGCGCAAAGAAAGATGCCAATAGAATTGCCGAGATTCGGTTCGGGATGGTCATGGTTAAAGTATCCATTACCGCCGCGAATGTTAGGCACATCGGAAAGATGGTAATGATGACGCTGGCAGTCATGATCCGATTTACCCCATGAGGCCGAACAAAAATGCAAAGCCGCCCTGAGGTATCAGGACGGCTTCTCTTCTCAAAGGCGACGTGGCATCAGCAACCGGTGACACCGCCGGTCGTGCAGGCGTCACCCATCTTGCCGGAAATGCCGTTGAAGAGATTGTTCAGTTTGCTGCCCAGCGCGGTTGCTCCGGTGATCAGCGCAACAGAGATAAGCGCTGCGATCAGGCCATATTCAATTGCGGTCGCACCGGATTCGTCCTTGAGAAAACGGCTAACAAGCTTGGTCATGGTAACTCCTAACTCCAGTTGATGTTCAGCAGTCCGCCAACTGTTGCCGTTGATCGGATTGCATCAATTTAGCGTGACCCTGTTTCTATCAACTTAAAGAGTTAGGTTACCGTCCGGTAAATTCTGGCCGATGCCTAAGGATGGTAAGTATTCCCTATCGCAATTGTTTAGAATTTTATAGAAAAGTCCCGCGCGCCGGGTAGTAAAGGCATTCGCTGCTAGTGAATGTCCTCGTGCCGATATTCAATGGCGGTGAACAGGATAATACCCTCGAAGCCCCTGTCGCAATATGGCGCATAAAACTGGCGTCTTCGATAAACCATAATAGGCTTAAGACTTCATTCACCAATTTTTCTCATCCTGTTTTGCAAAAATCGCCGTAACCCGAGAGAGAATCAAATGTCGCCGAGTGGCAAGAGGATCATCCTGGCCAGCTTTTTTACCGCCCTCGGCCTTGGCGGATCCGCGCTCGCGCAACAGGACATTCTGCGGGTCTACATGGATCAAGCCCGCGTTTTGAAACTCGATCGGCCGGTGAGCAAGGTCATCGTCGGAAACGCCAAGGTTGCCGACGCAACCGTGGGGGATTCCAAGACGATCGTCCTGACCGGGCGCAGTTTCGGAACGACCAATCTTGTGCTGCTCGATGCGGATGGCAACGCAATACTGGATGAAAGCATCCTCGTGTCGATTGATGAGGCCAACACTGTTCGCGTCTTTCGCCAAACGGAGCGCTCTGTTCTTTCTTGTACTCCGAATTGCGAACAGCATAGCCAACAAGGCACAGAGACCGCAACGGCAAGCCAGCAATAGCTGCTGATTATCTGCGAATTCCGTTAGACTTCTGATCCGGCTCAACGCACCCAACTTGCTGCCGAACGGCAGCACCATCACGATCAGCCACAGTAATTTCTTTCTACCCCGCGGGAGCACCACGATAGCGTGCGGCGATTGCTGACGCGTCAGCCTCGTTTGCCAAGTCCGCTCGGCCGTTATAAGGCTTGAGAAGTGGCCCGCGATGCGCGGGACGTCAATTTCCTGTCGCTAGGTGGTGCATGGCGCGAGCCTTTCTTTTCGTTCTGGATTCCTTTGGTGTCGGCGGCGCGCCGGATGCGGCAGCCTATGGCGACGAAGGCGCTGACACGCTGGGGCATATCGCGGAATTCTGCGCTGCCGGTGCTGGCGATCGCGAGGGATTGCGCTCAGGCCCGCTCCAGCTTCCGAATATGTCGGCTCTTGGCCTGGTCCATCTCGCCAAGGCGGCGTCTGGCAGGTTTCCGGCCGGAATGCCGGTGCCGGAGAAGGTGTACGCGATGTACGGTTCCGCCAGCGAGGTCTCGCGTGGCAAGGACACTCCGTCCGGTCATTGGGAAATCGCCGGAACACCGGTAACGTTTGACTGGGGTTACTTTCCGACAGAGGGCGATGCCTTTCCGCCGCAGCTTGTCGAGGCGCTCTGCAGGGCGGCCGACATTCCCGGGATACTCGGCAACTGCCACGCCTCTGGTACCGACATCATTGCCCGCCACGGCGAGGAGCATATCCGGACCGGAAAGCCGATCTGCTACACCTCGTCCGACTCTGTCTTCCAGGTTGCCGCGCATGAGACGCATTTCGGCCTCGACCGGCTCATGACCTTCTGCACGATCGCCCGGGCGCTGCTCGATCATTACAATATCGGCCGCGTCATCGCACGACCATTCGTCGGCGAAACCGCTTCCAAGTTTCAGCGCACCGGAAACCGTCGCGACTTTTCGGTGCCGCCGCCGGAACCGACGCTTCTCGACCGGCTGGTCAAGGAAGGGCGCAAGGTCCATGCCATCGGCAAGATCGGCGACATCTTCGCGCATAAGGGCGTCTCGCGAGTGGTCAAGGCAAATGGCAATGAGGCTTTGATGGACGCCAGCCTTGCGGCGATGGATTCCGCCGAGGATGGCGAGCTGGTGTTCACCAATTTCGTCGATTTCGACATGGTCTACGGCCATCGCCGGGATGTCGCCGGCTATGCCGCAGCGCTTGAAGCCTTTGATGGCAGGCTTCCCGAAGTGGGTGGCAAGTTGAAGCCCGGCGACCTCGTCATTCTGACCGCCGACCACGGCTGCGATCCGACGTGGCGCGGCACCGATCACACGCGCGAGCGCGTGCCGATCATTGCCTATGGGCCGGGACTGCGTTCTCGTGATATTGGCATTCGTACCACCTATGCGGATATCGGCGAGACGATTGCCCGCCATCTGCGCATTCCGGCGGGCGCGCATGGGAGAAGCTTTCTATGACGTCGCATTTGAAGAAGGTCGAGCTGCACTGCCATCTGGAAGGCGCGGCGCCGCCGACGCTCACCGTGGCGCAGGCTCGCAAGTATAACATCGACATCAGCCCCTACCTCGCTGACGGCACCTATGTCTGGCATGATTTCGCGAGCTTTCTGGAGTGTTACGACAAGGTCTCGGAGGTCTACAAGACCGAGGAAGACTACGCACTGCTGACGGAAACCTATCTCGATGAACTTGCCGCGATCGGTACGATCTACAGCGAGCTGATCGTCTCCCCCGATCACGGCAAGCGGATCGGGCTTGGAGCGGATGCCTACATCGAGGGCGTGTGCGAAGGCGTGCGTCGTGCAAAGGCGAAAAGCGACATCGAGGCACGCCTGATTGTCACCGGAGAGCGTCATTTCGGCCCGGAGAGCGTCATCGGCGCCGCCGAATATGCTGCCAAAGCGATGAATCCGCTTATCACTGGCTTCAATCTTGCAGGTGAGGAACGGATGGGTCGGGTTGCCGACTATGCGCGTGCCTTCGACATCGCGCGCGATGCAGGCCTCGGCCTCACTATTCACGCCGGCGAGGTGTGCGGTGCGTTCAGCGTCGCCGATGCGCTCGACGTTGTCAGACCTTCCAGGATCGGCCATGGCGTCCGGGCGATCGAGGACCTTGATCTCGTCAAGCGGCTCGCCGATCTCGGAACGGTGCTGGAGGTATGCCCCGGCTCCAATATTGCACTAAACGTCTTTCCGGATTTCGCTTCTCATCCGTTGCGAAAGCTCAAGGCGTCAGGTGTTCGCGTGACGATCAGTTCGGACGACCCGCCCTTCTTCCATACTTCGCTGAAGCGCGAGTACGAATTGGCCGCCGACGCCTTCGGTTTCAGCGATGCGGCGATCAACGAGATGACCCGCACGGGAATTGAGGCTGCTTTCGTCGACGAGCCGACGCGACAGGCGCTCTTCGCCCGGATGTAATCCGGCTAGCCCTGGGGATCGATGCCGCAAAATTGCCTCCGCTCTTGCGGTGAAGGCAATTTCCATGGAAGAAACATCCGATAAGAACAACGATAGGAAGGGCTCGGCCATGGACGGCGTAACGGTCATCGATCACCCGCTTGTGCAGCACAAACTCACGATCATGCGGCGTAAGGAGACATCGACCGGGAGTTTCCGTCGGCTCCTGCGCGAAATCTCCACCTTGCTCTGCTACGAAGTGACCCGTGATCTCGAACTCACCATGGAGACCATCGAGACGCCCCTGCAGACGATGGAGTCGCCGATCCTGGAAGGCAAGAAGCTCGTCTTTGCTTCGATCCTCCGTGCCGGCAACGGCCTTCTCGAAGGCATGCTCGACCTTGTGCCGTCGGCGCGCGTTTCGCATATCGGCGTCTACCGTGATCATGAAACGTTGCAGCCGGTCGAGTATTACTTCAAGGCTCCCGAGGATATCTCCGAACGCTTGATCATCGTCGTCGACCCGATGCTCGCCACCGGCAACTCGTCGATCGCGGCGATCGACAAGCTCAAGGAGCGTGGCGCCCATAACATTCGCTTCCTCTGCCTTCTTGCGGCGCCAGAGGGCATCAAGAATTTCCGCGAGGCGCATCCAGATGTGCCCGTCTTCACCGCTTCGATCGATAGCCATCTGAACGAGAAGGGCTACATCATGCCGGGTCTCGGCGATGCCGGCGATCGCATGTACGGCACGAAGTAATTCGTCATCTGTTTACCATTCGGATGCAGTCGAAGGTCCGGACACGCGTGCCGGACCATTTGCTTTGCAGGCATTAGCAACTTGTCAGCGATTAGGGCGTAGGACGTGTAAGCATGGCCACGCATGACGCGGGGTTTATACAGGAAGGATTTCTGTCCCGATGCTCGTGCGTACCATCATTTTTGCAAGCGTGGCTGCGGTGCTTGCAACACAGATACCGACCCTCATGGGAAAACGCAGCGGCGAAATGGTCGCCTCGGCCAATTTCGTAACCGGCAATGCAGAACAGGGGCGAGCCACGGCAAGTGGCGGCACAATGCGCCTGCGGGCTGATGCTCAAGGCCACTATTCCGGTGATTTCAGAATTAATGGTCGTCAGGTGCAGGGCCTGATCGATACCGGCGCGACCTACGTCGCTCTGAATGAGAGCTTCGCTCGACGCCTGGGTTATACGGGCAACCAGCTTGATTTCCGCTACTCGGTCGACACAGCCAACGGGAAGACGAAGGCAGCGCACGTGACATTGGATCGGGTGGAGATTGGCGGCATCCGCGTGCGTGATGTGGAGGCCTTTGTGCTGAAGGATGGCGCCCTGTCCTCCACGCTCGTCGGCATGAGCTTCCTGCGCAAGCTCGCTTCCTATTCCGTTGCCGATGGATCGCTCAGTTTGAAGCAATAGGCGTCAGGGCGTCGATGGCCGGTTTCTTGCCTCGTCGGCCGTCAGCGCGCTCTCCCGGGTGCCGGAGACAATTATCTCCAGGACCTCGTGCTCGTCGGTGTTCTTGACGTAGCGGTCACCGACATATTCACCGCGCTTGAGGACCATGACGCGATCGCCGACGGCGAAAATGTCGACGAGGCGGTGTGAGATGATGATCTGGGCAACGCCTTGTTTCCTCAACTCCAGCATGGTTTCGAGCAGCCGCTCGGTCGCCATGACCGAAAGATTGGCGGTCGGCTCGTCGAGAATGACGACGCGCGGCTCGAAGGAGATCGCGCGGGCGATCGCCACGGACTGCTGGCGGCCACCCGACAGGCTCTCGACCTTCTGATAGACGGAATTCACGTCGACCTTGAGCCGCTTCAACACGTTGTCCGCTTCGGCATACATTTTTTGCCGATCGACGAAGGGGCCTCTGAGAGGCCAGCGGCCGAGAAAAATGTTCTGGCCGACATCCATGTTCCCGCAGAGCGCGAAGTCCTGATAGATCATCTCGATCCCTGCGTCGCGGCTCTCGTGCGGGCTTTTGAAAGAGACCGGCTGCCCCGCGACCAGGATTTCGCCGGAGTCGCGCTGATAGGCGCCTGTCAGGATCTTCATCAGCGTCGACTTGCCGGCAGAGTTGTCCCCGACCAGGCCAAGAATCTCCCCGGGATAGAGCACGAGATCGACCTTGCGGAGTGCCTGCACGGCTCCGAAAGCCTTTTCGATGCCCCGCATTTCCACAAGCGGCCGCGAAGGCGTCACGTCAGCCATGGATGGCTTCTCCCGTTCGTGCTGCTGTCGTGAAACGACCGCGCAGGCGCGCAAAGATATTCGCCTGCCGCACCCATATGTCGATCAGCACTGCCACAATGAGGATGACCCCGATGAAGACATTGATCCAGTGCTGGGGCATGCTGAAGCCTTGGACATTGAGTTGCAGGAGCGCGCGGACAAGCGTTATTACAGCCGCGCCTGCAAGCGAGCCGATCATCGTGCCGTAGCCGCCGAAGATTGATCCGCCGCCGATGATCACGGAGGCAATGGCGTCAAGCTCGCGGAACTGGCCGGCAACCGGGTTGAAGCTGCGGAAATAAGCGACGTTGATGATCCCGGCCATGGTTGCGCAGAACGCGGACAGTACTAGTGCAATGAAGCGAACACGGTTGGTATTGATGCCGGCGTAGGCGGCAGCGCGGACATTGCCGCCTGCTGCACAGACCTTCAGCCCAAATGGTGTGTAGGCAAGCACGATGCCGGCGATGAGGGCGACGAAAAACATGAAGATCGTCTGGATGCTGACGACCTCGGCTACCGTACGGATCATCCCCGGGGGCAGCGAAACACCGAAATGCAGGAAAATGTCGTTCACCTTGCGGCCAAGCAGGTTGTAGCCTTCCGGCCAGCCGGTCAGCTGCTGGCCGGCGACAAACCAAGCGGCAAGACCTCGGGCAATGTAGAACATGCCGAGCGTGGCAATGAAGGCGGGCAGCTTGAAGCCGACGGTGATGACGGCATTGACAAGGCCGGCAGCCGTCCCCGCAAGCAGACCCATCGCCACGGCAGTGAATGGATCGGCGCCCAGCACCTTGAGGAAATAGGCGGCCGTGCTGCCGGCGAGCGCAAGCACCGAGCCAACGGAGAGATCGATATCACCGGCCGCAATGACATAGGTGAGCCCGACGGTAACGAGCGCCAGCTCTGTGTAGTTGAGCAGGATCGCGAAGGTGTTGGGCAGGTTCCACCAGTAGTCCGGCCTTAGCGCCAGGCCGGTCAGCCAGAGCAGCACCGTCAGGATGATCGCGAGTGCGTCGCGCCGTGCAAGGAACTTGCCGAGCCCCGTGGCCGAGAGCGCCATGTCGGCCGCCATCGCCCCTTTGGTCTGCACGCCTTCCAGAGCGACGCCGCCGGTTTCGTAGGCCGGCGGCGGTGGCCGACCGCGGAGCCAGGCCCAGAACCGGGCCGCGATCTGGCGTCGAATGAGGAAGGGCTCGATCAGCACGGCCACGACCAGAAGCAGCCCCAGGAAGACCATGACGGCACCGGCTGGCAAGGTGAACCTGGCGCCGACGGCAACGCTCTCTCCATCGATGATGACGGTCCGCGTGATCGGCCAACCTTCGCGCAGCACCTTGTCGATCAGCACAACGACTGTCGCGCCAAGGCAGGACCCGAGCACGCGCCCGCGCCCGCCAAGGATCGACGCACCGCCGATGACGACAGATGCGATCACGGTAAGCTCCCAGCCGACGCCGTAAAGAGGGGTGACGCCCTTGTCCTGCGCCGCAGCCAGAAGACCGGAAAGGGTCGCGCAGAGCGACGAGATCAGGTAGGCGCGAATTCGCACCCACTGGGTGTTGATGCCGGCATAGGCTGCGGCCTGCTCGTTGCCGCCGGTCGCGAAGGTCTCATAGCCCCAGCGGGTCTTGGCAAGCACATAGGCGCCGATGACAGCTACGAGGAGGAAGATCGCGATCTGGTTATTGAAGCCGAGAGCGTTGATCTCTCCGAGATGAAAGAAGAGCGGATAGTCTGCCGCCTTGCCGGAGTAGTAGATCGCTTGGCCATGCGTGAGCGCAAGAACGAAGCCTCGACCGATAAAGAGCATCGTCAGCGTTGCAATGAACGCGGGCACTTTCAGCATCGTCACGAGGACGCCGTTGACGAGGCCAATCACCGTGCCGAGCAGCACACAGAAGATCACCGACTCGATGACGCCGAAGTCGAGAACGTTTGACGCAAAGAGCCTCGCAAAAACGACGGCGATCAGGCCGTAGGTCGAGCCGACCGAAAGATCCAGGTCCTTGTTGGCGATGACAAAGGTCATTCCGACCGCGATTATCCCGACACGGGACGTGTCGCGAAGTAGCGCCAACAGGGCCTCCGTTGATCCAAAGAAGGCCGGATTGACGATAGCCCCGCCGAGGTAGAGCAAGGCGAGGAAGATCAGCAGCCCAGCCTCCCAGCCGCCGACGAGCTGGGGCGGCGCACGGCCTAGCGATGTCGTCGTGGGCGCCATGGTGTCTGCCGATCAATCTCGCCGTCGCGATGCGGGAGGCTTGCACCTCCCGCGTCGATTTCAGGCGTTTCGGAGCGTTAGTTTTCGAAGCGCTTGCCAACCTTTGCGACGTTCTCCTTCGTCACCAACTGGGCACGCGTGTCCAGGTTGGCGGCGGAAATGCCGCGATCGATCTGCAGGTAAAGCTGCATGACAGGCCAGAAGCCCTGCAGGAAGGGTTGCTGTCCCAGCGAACCGGTCAGGTTTCCGGCGGCGATTCCCTCCTGCTGTGCCGGGCCGAGGTCGAACCCGAATGCGCAGAGCTTGCCGGTCTTGCCCATCTGTGCGACGGCCTTGACGAGCGGTGGCGTGAAGACGTTGTTGGCGGTGAAGGCACCGACCACGTCACCACGGGATTCGAAGAGCGAAACAAGCGCGTTGACCGGATCGTTGGGGTTCGTGTCGATGCCGACGTTCTCCGGTCCAGCGTCAACCTTGAAAGCGTCAAGCTTGCCGGCCTCCTTCAATGTTTTGACGATGGCGTTGAAAGCGGAGGTGACCCGGTTGTTGACCTCGATGTTGCCCATCGCGGTTGACGACGGCAACAGAATCGAGCCGCTGGTTGCGCCGCTCGCAATCACACAATTGGCAAGAGCCTCGCCGCCGATTGCCGCGGCCGATGCGTCCTGACCAGTATGGCTGATGGCACTGCGATGCAGGATGGTTGCATCGAATGAGTTGGTTGTGGCGATCGGTATGCCGGCCGCCTCGGCAGCTTTGACGATGTCGTTGTAGGCGCCGACCTGCGGCGTCGTCATTATGATGCCGTCGATCGTCGGATCCTGGACGATCTGGTTGAGGATCTCGATTGCGCGCGCCGGATCGTCAACTGGCGATTCCGAGCCGAGCAGCAGGATCTTGGCGCCGATCATGTTGCCGGCGACGGTTGCGCCGACATAGACGGGATCAAAAAAGCCATTGCCTGCCGTATGAGTCACGATCGCGAAGGTCAAATGACCGTCCGCCGAATGGAAGTTCTTCGTGTTGGGATCTTCCTTGGCAGCTTCGGCAAAATTATAGCCGCCAACTGCTTTCTCGACGCTGCCCGACTGCGCAAATGCATGCGAGACGCCGAGCGATAGTAGCGCGGCTGACACCGCATACAGCAAAGTCCGCCTCATGATTAGTCCTCCCTTGAGTCAAGGAAGGAAAGCCGTTCGAGCGCAATTTACAGAGAGTGAGGGCCGAAGGCTTCCTCCCATACGCTAATATTCTGCGCAATTCCGATGCAAGTAAACGGCGAACTCATCGTAAGGGCGAAATTGTTTGCCTCCCAAACCTCCCCTGGTTGTTTTTGATGACAAAATAGCCGTTGAGGTCGTGGTTACTGGCTCTCAGGGGATGGATGCGCTTCCTGGCGAAGCCTGCCTCCTTTTCGGAACGCGATCCTTAGCTTGCTGAAAGAGCCACGATGCGCTCGTAAATGACGGCGGGGGTGGCAGGCTGGTGTTCGTCGATCCGGTAATGTTTGGCGAGGGCGGCAACCGCCGCATCTGCTGAATCCGCGCTTGAGGCATGCACAAGCGCGATGGGGTCGCCTTTCTCTACACGCGTGCCAAGCGGCAGAATGTCGGATATCCCGACGCGATGATCGATCCTGTCGGCGGGATGACGCCGTCCGCCGCCGAGGTCGACGACGGTCATGCCGATCTCCCGTACGTCGCAGCCGGAAAGCCAACCGGACCGAGGTGCGGGGACAGGTTTCGTCAGCGGCGCCTCGACGAGGTACTTGTCCGGTGCCTCCAACAGATCCGAGGGGCCGCCGAGGCGGCTGACCATGCGGGCAAAGCTTTCGGCGGCCTTGCCCGTAGAAAGCGCGTCCACGGCTTTTGCCTCACCGTCCTGAAGTGACGACACCACACCTGACTTCGCCAGCATCTCGGCTGCGAAGGCCAGCACGGCAGCCTCCAAGCGGGTGTTCTTCTTTTTGCCCGCTAGAAAATCCAGACAGTTTCGGATCTCGACGGCGTTTCCGGCAGCATCCGCCAGCGGCTGGTTCATGTCGGTAATCAGGGCCGATGTCCTGACGCCTGCACTGTTGGCGACATCGACAAGGGCGCGGGCCAGCATCTCGGCATCGTCAGGCTCGGCCATGAACGCGCCCGTGCCGACCTTGACGTCGAGCACCAGCGTCTGCAGACCGGCCGCAAGCTTCTTCGAAAGGATCGAGGCGGTGATGAGGGGAATCGAGTCAACGGTCGCCGTCACATCCCGGACAGCGTAAAGCTTGCCGTCGGCTGGAGCGAGGGAGCCGGTTTGGCCGATGATGGCGCAGCCGACATCCTTCACGACCTTGCGGAAAACTGTTGCGTCAGGGGTGATGGTATAGCCAGGAATGGCTTCGAGCTTATCCAGCGTCCCGCCGGTATGGCCGAGACCACGCCCTGATATCATCGGAACGGCGAGGCCGCACGCTGCCGCGATCGGTGCGAGCATCAGGGAAACATTGTCCCCGACGCCGCCTGTCGAGTGCTTGTCGGCAATAGGTCTGTCTATGTCTGCCCAGCTCAGTGTGTCGCCCGAGCGGGCCATTGCCAGCGTCAGCGCCACGACCTCGTCGCGCGACATACCCTTGAACCAGACCGCCATGGCGAAGGCGCCGATCTGCCCCTCGGAGAGCTGACCGGCCACAAGTGCGGCAATGAACGATTGGATATCCTCTTCGGAAAGCGTTCCGCCATTTCGCTTCTGGCGGATGATCTCCTGGGGGATCATCTCAATAGCTCGATGCAGCGGCGGGCGCGGATTGCGTGCCGCTGAGCACGGCAAGAATGTCGTCGAGCAATCCGGATGCGCCGAAGCGGAACGTGGATGGCATTGGCCAGTCCGGCGCCATGATCGTTTCTGCAAGGCTCAGGTAAAGCGCTACGTCTGCCACCGAACCGATGCCACCCGCCGGCTTGAAGCCGACCTTGCGGCCGCTCTGGCGAATGACCCGCAGCATGATGTCGGCAGCTTCCAGGGTCGCATTGACGGCGACCTTGCCGGTGGAGGTCTTGATGAAGTCGGCACCCGCCTCAATGGCGAGTTCGGAGGCACGACGGATCAGCGCCGCATCCTTTATCTCGCCGGTCTCGAGAATGACCTTCAGCAGGATCGGGTCCTTGCACTCGGCTCGGACCGCCGCAACCATGTCGGTGACAGCCTTGCCGCTACCGGTCATGAATTTGCGATAGGGGATGACGAGGTCGATTTCGTCGGCGCCGTCGGCGATCGCCTCGCGTGTTTCGGCGGCAACGTCGGCCACTTCCATATCGCCCGACGGGAAATTGACCACAGTCGCAATCCGCACCGGATGACCCGTGCCGAGAACTGCGCGAGCGCGGGCAACGAAGCGCGGCCAGATGCAGATCGCCGCCGTGTTGCCATAGGGGGTTTGGGCGCGCGCACACAGCGCGTCGATCTGCGCCTCGGTGCAGTCATCCTTGAGGTTGGTAAGATCGAGGAGGGAGAGGGCGACGGCGGCCGTTTCCTTGCTGGAATGGTTGGTCATTATTCGCGTTCTCCTGCAATCATTTCCTTCAGTATGGCGGCGAGGCGCGCACCGCCGATCGGAGCCATATCCTTGGTCTCCTCATGGCTCAGTTCGCCGCCGGTCATGCCGGCTCCATAGTTGGTGATTACAGACGCCGCCGCAACCCTTAAGCCAAGCATTCGCGCGATAATCACTTCCGGCACGGTCGACATGCCGACGGCATCGGCGCCGAGGATACGGGCCATGCGGATTTCGGCGGGTGTTTCGAAGCTTGGGCCTGAGAACCACATGTAGACGCCTTGCGACAAGGCGATACCGAGCTTCTCCGCAGCATTGCGCATCCTGTCGGCGAGAGCTGCATCATAAGCACTCGTCATGCCGACAAAACGACGATCGCTTTCCTCGCCGATCAGCGGATTCATGCCGGAATAGTTGATGTGATCGCTAATCTGCATCACCGAGCCAGGAGGCATGTCGTCTCGGAGCGACCCTGCGGAATTGGTCAGGACTAGCGTCTCGACGCCTAGACCTTTGAGCACCTCGATCGGCAGCCGCATCGCGCTGGCATCGCCCTTCTCGTAGAAATGGACGCGACCGGACAGCATGATGACGGGCACACCGCCAAGCAAACCCGCGACGACTTCTCCGGCGTGGCCCGAAACCGCGCTAACAGAAAAGCCCGGCAAGTCGTGATAAGGGATGCGATGCGCATCAGTCATCTCGCCGACCAGCGAGCCGAGACCGGAACCAAGCACGATGCCGTAGCGCGGCGAAAGGCCGCCGAGCCTTCCGGCAAGCACGTCGAGAGCGGCACTCATCCGAGTTCGGTCTCGAAGCTGAACGGCAGCAACTCTTCCATGGTCATCGTCTTCTTCACGCCGACCTCATCGCAGAGGTAGATCTTCGTGTCCTTGGAGGCGAACTCCGAGATCTTCTGCCGGCAGCCGCCGCAGGGCGGGCAGAGCGGCAGCTTTTCGGCGATCACGGCCATTTCAACGATCTTCTTGGCGCCGGCCATGATCATGGCGCTGATGGCGGTTGGCTCCGCACACCAGCCTTGCGGGAAAGACAGGTTCTCGATATTGGCGCCGGTGTAGACCTTGCCGTCCTCGGCGCGGATCGCGGCGCCGACGGGGAACTTCGAGTAGGGGGCATGAGCGAAAGCCATGGCACCGCGAGCGGCCTCGAAAAGATCGTGGGACATGTTCTCAGCGTTCCTTCGTATAGGGCACACCACCCGCTTTCGGCGGGATTGCCACGCCGATGAAGCCGGCGAGCAGGATGCAGGTCAGGATATAGGGCAATGCCTGGAAGATCTGTACCGGCACTTCGCCGATCAGCGGAACCTGCTTGCCCTGCATGAAGTTTGCCAGCGCATCGAGGAAGCCGAAGAGCAGGCAGGCGAACATGACGGGCACCGGTCTCCACTTCGCAAAGACCAGTGCCGCAAGTGCAATGTAGCCCTTACCGGCCGACATATCCTTGATGAAGGCAGCCGACTGCGCGATCGACAGATAGGTCCCCGAGAAGCCGCAGAGGATGCCGGCGCACATGACCGCGCGATAGCGCAGCCAGCCCACCGAAATGCCGGCCGTATCGACCGCGCCCGGATTTTCGCCGACGGCGCGCAGCCGCAGGCCGAAGCGGGTGCGATAGAGGATCCACCAAGAAAGCGGAACCGCAAGAAAAGCGAGGTAGGTCAGGATATTGTTGCCTGAGATCACGTTCGCGTAGAGCGGGCCAATGATCGGAACTTCACGGACGGCATCGGCGCCCGGCAGCACGATCGGCGCAAAGCGGGCTTCCTGAGTTAGCTGTGGCGTACGGCCGCCCTGGCCGAACCAGGCGCCCCCAAGGACGATTGTGATACCGGCGACGAAGAAGTTGATCGCAACGCCCGAGATGATCTGGTTGCCGCGATTGGTGATCGAGGCGAAGCCGTGGACGAGGCTGAGCGCCACGGAGCAAATGATGCCAGCACCGAGGCCGAGCCATGCCGAGTCCGTCAGGTAGGCGACGCAGGCTGCCGCAAAGGCAGAGCCGAGCATTTTACCCTCGAGGCCGATATCGAAGATGCCGGCGCGTTCGGAGAACAGACCAGCCAGCGCCGTGAAGATCAGCGGGATCGACAGACGGATCGTGGAGCTCAGAACGCTGATGAAGATGTCAAAATAATCCATCGTCCGTTCCCCTCACGCGGCCTTGAACTGTTGATAGACGCGAACCATCGCGGGGCGGAACATGTATTCGAGCGCACCGGCGAAGAGGATAACAAGACCCTGAATGACCAGGATCATTTCGCGCGTGATGTTGGGCATCTCGAAGGAGATCCAATCGCCACCCTGATAGAGGATGCCAAAGAGGATCGCCGAGAAGATGATCCCGACCGGATGATTTCTCCCCATCAGTGACACGGCGATGCCTACGAAACCGGCGCCGCCCACGAACTCGACCTGCAGGCGGGCCGAGGATCCCATGACCGGGTTCAACGCCATCATGCCGGCGAGCGCCCCTGACAGCAGCATCGCGGTCATGACGATGCGGGCGTACGGGATGCCGGCATAGGCCGCCGCGCTGTGGCTGACGCCAAGGGTGCGCATCTCGAAGCCGAGCTTGGTGCGCCAGATCAGCAGCCAGACGAAATAGGAGGCAACGAGGGCAATGAGGAAAGAGACGTTGAACGGTGCTGCGCCGAGCTTGGCACCGAACAGGTTCATCAACCAGCCGAGTTTCGGCAACTGGCCGCCTTCCAGGAAGGTGCGGGTTTCCGGCGCCATCTTGCCGGGGACGATCAGAACGTGCACCAGCAGATACACCATCAGCGCCGCGCCGATATAGTTGAACATGATGGTGGTGATGACGATGTGGCTGCCGCGCTTTGCCTGCAGGAAGGCGGGGATGAAGGCCCAGGCGGCGCCAAACAGGCCGGCACCCACCACGGCCACCGGCATGGTGACATACCAGGGGACATAGTGGTCGAGCGCCAGCGCAACCAACGCGCAGCCGAGACCGCCAAGATACGCTTGCCCTTCCGAACCGATGTTGAACAGGCCAGCATGAATGGCGACCGCAACGGAGAGGCCGGTGAAGATGAAGCTCGTCGCATAATAGAGCGTAAAACCAATGCCTTCGCCGCTGCCGAGTGCGCCCTCGATCAGCAGCGACAGGGCCGCAAGCGGGCTTTCGCCGATCAGCCAGACGACGAAGCCGGAGATCAGGAAGGCGACAAGCAGATTCAACAGCGGAATGAGGCCGTAGTTGATCCAATTTGGAAGTGGAACTGAAGCAGTGCTCATCAAGGCCTCACGCGGCAATGCCGGCCATCATCAGGCCGAGGGTCTGTTCACCGGCATCGGGCGTCTTCTCGCCGACGACATGGCCGGCAAACATGACAAGGATACGGTCTGAAAGGGCGCGGATTTCGTCGAGCTCGACGGAGACGAGCAGGATCGCCTTGCCTGCATCGCGCATCTCGATGATCCGGCGGTGGATGAATTCGATGGCGCCGATATCGACGCCGCGCGTCGGCTGGCCGATGATCAGCGCCGTCGGATCGCGCTCGATTTCGCGGGCGACGACGATCTTCTGCTGGTTGCCACCGGAGAAGTTCGCGGTCTTCAGCCGCGGGTTCGGCGGGCGGATGTCGTATTTTTCGATCTTCTCCATGGCGTCCCTACGGATCGCGTCGAGATCGAGCAGCGGGCCCTTGCTGTAGCCGGGATTGCGGTGGTAGCCGAGAACGGAATTCTCGTACTCCTCGAATTTCAGCACCAGCCCCATGTGATGCCGGTCCTCGGGGATGTGGGCTAGGCCGAGCTCGCGCAACCGCGCCGGATCGGCTTTGTCGATCGGCTGACCGTCGAGGAAGATCTCGCCGGAATGCGGCTTGCGGATGCCTGCTATCGCCTCCAGCAATTCGGACTGCCCATTGCCGGCGACGCCGGCAATGCCGACGATCTCGCCGGCACGGACGTCGAAGGATACGTTGTCGACCATGATGACGCCGCGGTTGTCCTTGACCGTGAGATTGCGAACCGACAGGATCACCTTACCCGGATTGGCTTCACCCTTCTGCACGCGCAGCAGGACACGGCGACCGACCATCAGTTCGGCAAGCTCCTCGACCGTGGTTTCGGAGGTCTTGCGGGTCGCCACCATCTCGCCGCGGCGCATGACCGACACCGTGTCGGTGATCGCCATAATCTCGCGCAGCTTGTGGGTGATCAGAATGACGGTCTTGCCCTGGTCGCGAAGGACGCGAAGGATCTTGAAAAGATGGTCCGCTTCAGCAGGTGTCAGCACGCCCGTCGGCTCGTCGAGGATCAGGATTTCGGCGCCGCGGTACATGGCCTTGAGGATCTCGACGCGTTGCTGTAGCCCGACCGGAAGCTCTTCGATCAGCGCATCCGGGTTCACTTCGAGGCCGTAGTCCTTCTCCAGGCGGCGCAGCTCGGCGCGCGCGGAAGAAACGCCCCTGGCGAGCAGCGCGCCGCCTTCGGCGCCAAGCATGACGTTCTCAAGCACGGTAAAATTATCGACCAGCATGAAGTGCTGGTGCACCATCCCGATCCCGGCTGCGATTGCAGCCTGGCTGTCCTTGATGGTGACGGGATTGCCGTTGACGCGGATCTCGCCGCTATCGGCATGGTAGAAACCATAGATGATCGACATCAAGGTCGATTTGCCGGCACCGTTTTCCCCGATGATGCCGTGAATCGTACCCTTGGCGACGGTAAGATTGATGTCCTTGTTGGCGTGAACGGCACCGAATTTCTTGTCGATGCCCACAAGTTCGATAGCGGGCGTGTCTGTCACAGCAGGCTCCAAATACGAAAAGGGCGTATGACGGAGCGACTCCGCCATACGCCCGTCTCAGTCACGGATCACTTCGGGCAAGCATTGTCCGTCGTGTAGTCGTGAACCTTGATGGTTCCCGCAATGATGCCTTCCTTGGCCTTGTCGAGCGCGGCCTGCATGTCAGGCGTGATCAGCGCCTTGTTGTTGTCGTCCATGGCGGCGGCAACGCCGTCTTCCTTGACGCCGAGCGCCAGGACGCCGGCCGTGAACTTGTCGCCCTTGACGTCGCTGAAGCCGTTGTAGACGGCAAGGTCGACGCGCTTGACCATCGAGGTCAGGACGGAGCCCGGATGCAGGTGGTTCTGGTTGCTGTCGACGCCGATCGAGAGCTTCTTGTTGTCAGCGGCCGTCTGCAACACGCCGAGGCCCGTCGCACCTGCTGCCGCGTAGATGACATCAGCGCCCTGATCGATCTGGTTCTTGGTGAGTTCACCACCACGGACCGGGTCGTTCCAGGCAGCGCCCGTCGTGCCGGTCATGTTCTGGAACACCTCGATATCGGATTTGACGGAGCGTGCGCCCTGCTCGTAGCCGCATTCGAACTTGCGGATCAGCGGGATGTCCATGCCGCCGACGAAGCCGACCTTGCCGGACTTCGATGCGAGGCCTGCGAGAGTGCCAACGAGGAAGGAGCCTTCTTCTTCCTTGTAAACGACCGAACGAACGTTTGGCTTGTCGACGACGGCGTCAACGATGACGAACTTCGTGTCGGGGAATTCAGCTGCGACCTTCTCGATGGCCGAGGTCCAGGCGAAGGAGACGGCAATAACCGGGTTGAAGCCACGGCTTGCGAAGTTGCGGATTGCCTGCTCGCCCTGCGTGTCACCGGTCGGCTCGAAGTCGCGATAGGCGATACCGGTTTCTTTCTTGAACTTCTCAGCGCCATTAAAGGCTGCTTCGTTAAAAGACTTATCGAACTTCCCGCCGGTGCCGTAAACGAGCGCCGGCTTGACGTCCGCGGCCAGCGCCGTCGTGGACATGGCAGCCACGGCCAGGAGAGTCAGAAGGGATTTTTTCATGAGTTGCAGCCCTATTGTTTCTATTTGTTTGGGTCCTCCCGCAAGCCTGTTTCAGGCATGTCTGCGGAACCACCGACCTCCCCCCGGAGGCCTGGCTGGGCGCATCCTTGCATGGCTCAAAAAAAAATTCACGAGAAATTTTTCGACTGGTAAAAATTTGCCGCAATTGCCAAAAATCAGCTCAGGCGGGCTGTTTTTTGCACAAAATCATCGTTGGGTTGCGATTTTTCTAGCCAACCCCGGAACTGGTCGACGCTATTTGTTATGCTGCAAATCGGCCAGCCGCAGGCGATCTCTTGTAGCCTGCCATCCACAACAGCAGCGACAACACCAGGAACACGGCGAATGCTGGCTGAAGCATCAGCCATTGGAAGGCAAGCGTGTAAAAGCGCGGGTGGATATAATAGGCGATGCTCGATTGCAGGCTTTCCAGCGAGGAGGGGCTGAGGTCCTGCCATGCGTCGCCCATGGGGGTAATGACCACGGAAGAGGCGGCAACGGACTGGATGGAATCGACCGCTCCGGCGATGACGGCAACGGCCAGCGCGACAAGACTCGTCAAACGTAAAAGGAAACGCATCGAACTCTCCGGCGATCAAACATGGCAGGCATTTTCCCGGCCAGCCGCGCCATTCGTCAACCTCTACAAAAGATAGTGATGGAGGGGTGGAGCTGCAATGGAGGGCGTTAGCGCACTTTTACCGGAAGAAGTCAAAAAACTGTTAGATTTGGGTTGATCGACAGAAATTCATCGGTATATATCGCGGCCGTTCCGACGATTTGCATCTTCGCCGATGCAGACCGCCAAAGGACAGGTGGCCGAGTGGTTGAAGGCGCACGCCTGGAACGCGTGTGTACGTGAAAGCGTACCGAGGGTTCGAATCCCTCTCTGTCCGCCAAATATCTTCTGAAGATACTTGTTTTTACTAGAATAGTTTCTTTGGCGTCCGTCAGGTCCGCCGTTCAGCCCGCGGCCGGTCCACGGCTGAGTTTGTCGCTACCTGCGTCGACAGAGCTGCCGCTTCGCTAATGCGGACAGAGCGCCTCGCTCCGTTGGAGCAAACGCGTCGCCCCCCGTTAACGTAGAATTCCAGCAGGGCAGAGGGCCACCCAGCGACCAGCGTTCATGGGCTGCCATCGGAATCAGCTATCTTCTAATCGCCGTCGGAGCCCGCCGAGGTAACCCTTGCCTCGGTTTCCGAGGAGGCGGTTGACGCCGGCGCTGGAGCTTTGCGACGCTTGAGGTATTCCTCGAAGCGCTGAAGAACGACATAGAAGGAAGGCACGAAGAGGACTGCAAGGCAGGTCGAGGCAAGCATGCCGCTGAACACGGAGATGCCGATCGACCGGCGCGCGTTGGCGCCCGCGCCTGTAGCAAGGACCAGCGGAAGCACCCCGAGGATGAAGGCGAAGGATGTCATCAAGATCGGGCGGAAGCGCAGGCGCGCCGCCTCCACGGCTGCTTCCAGGATTTCCATCCCCTGCATGCGTTGCTCGCGGGCATACTCAACGATCAGGATCGCGTTCTTGGAGGCGAGCGCAATCAGCAGGATAACGCCGATCTGGGTATAGAGGTTATTGGCAACGCCGATCGCCATGAGTGCGCCGACCGTACCAAGTAGCGCCAGAGGCACCGCCAGCAGCACAGCGAGGGGCAGGATCCAGCTTTCATATTGGCCGGCGAGCACGAAATAGACGAGCAGTATGGCGAGTGCGAAGACGAAGTAGATCTGCGAACCGACGGCCTTTTCCTGGTAGGACATTGCCGTCCAGTCGAAGCCAGCGGTCGGTGGCAGTGTATTGCTGGCGATCTGCTCCATCACATCGAGCGCCTGGCCGGAGCTAAACCCCGTCGCCGCCCCGCCAACGATCGTGGCGCTGGGATAGAGGTTGTAGAGACTGATCAGGGACGGGCCCTGCATGGGAGTGACGTCGACCACGGTTCCTAGCGGCACCATGGTGCCGTTGCCCGCCTTGACCATCAGCCTGCGGATGTCCTCAGGGCTGACCCGCGCGTCGGGCGAGGCCTGCACATAGACCTGGAAGGTGCGACCGAATTTGCTGAACTGCGTCACATAGCTGGAGCCCACATAGCCGGAAAGCGCGGAGAAGACCTGGCCGACTTCAATGCCAAGGGTCTCGGCCTTGATCCGATCAACGGTGACCGCCAATTGCGGCACGCCTGCGCGGAAGCTGGTGCTCAGCCGTTGTAGAGCGGACTGGCTGTTGCCGTTGCTGACGATGCTGTTGGCCAGAGATTCGAGGAGGGGGTAGTCGAAATCGCCATTGCGGATCTCCACCTGCATGGTGAAGCCGCTGGCATTGCCGATGCCCTGGATGGGGGGCGGCACGAGCACAAGTGTATTGGCGTTGAGCACCTCCTTCAGCGCGCCGTTCAGATGCTCGTAGATCGACAGTAGGTCCTGCCCCCTCTCCTTCTCGCGCGCGCCCCAATCCTTCAGTACGACATAGACAACGCCTGCGTTCGGCAGGCTGGCATTGTTATCGAGCACCGAAATGCCGCTGATGGTCAGTACGTTTTCGACCCCCGGTGTCGCCGCGGCGATCGTGCCGACCTGTTGCATGACTTGATCGGTCCGCTCCTTGGAGGCTCCGTCGGGCAACTGAGCGCCGATGAGCACATAGCCCTGATCCTCGACCGGCAGGAAGGCGGTCGGCAGGCGGGCCAGACCCCAGCCAGCCACCGCGATTAGCGCGAGCGCTATCACGACCATCAGGCCGCTGCGGTGCACCATCCGGCCGATCAGGCCGGCGTAACGGCGCTCGATCGGATCGTAGGCGCGGTTGAAGGCCCGGTAGAGGAAGTTGCGCTGTTCCGGCGGGACGGGTGGCCGCAGCCAAAGGGCACACTGCGTCGGCTTCAGCGTCATGGCGTTGATGGCGCTGATCAGGGCGGTGGCGGCAATTACAAGGGCGAATTGCCGATAGAGCTGCCCGGTTAGACCCGGCAGGAACGCTGCGGGAATGAAGACCGACATCAGCACCAGCGTGATGCCGATCACCGGCCCTAACAACTCATCCATCGCTTTCTCGGCGGCTTCGCGACCCGGCAGGCCCCTCTCGACGTGGCGAGCGACGCCTTCGACGATAACGATGGCGTCGTCGACGACGATGCCGATGGCAAGGACGATGGCAAAGAGGGTCGACAGATTGACGGTGAAGCCGAGGGCGGCCATGGCCGCGAAGGCGCCGATGATCGTCACCGGCACCGTGGTTGCCGGCACAAGCGTCGCCCGCCAGTCCTGCAGGAAAACGAGAATGACGATCAGCACCAGAACACCCGCCTCGATAAGCGTCTTGTAGACTTCGTCGATCGAGGCAGTGACGAACTTTGTGGTGTCGAAGGGCATCTGGTATTGCAATCCCGGCGGAAAGCTCTTGGAGAGCTCGGCCATCTTGACGCCCACCTCCTGGGCGACGGTAAGAGCATTGGCTTCCGGCAGCTGGAATATGCCGATGCCGGTCGCGGGATGACCGTTCTGCATGAAGGTCTGGCTGTAGGTCTGGGCACCCAGCTCGACCCGACCGATGTCCCGGATGCGCGTAATGCGGCCACCGTTCTCGGCATCGACCTTGACGATGATGTTTTCGAAGTCGGGCGCCTCGCTGAGGCGGCCATTGACGTTCAGCGTGTATTGGAAATCCTGGCCGGTCGGCACCGGCGGTATGCCGATCTGGCCGGCCGTCACCTCCTGGCTCTGTTGCTGCACGACGGAGATCACGTCGTTCGGCGTCAGGCCCCGTGCCTGCAGAAGATTGGGATCCATCCAGATGCGCATCGCGTACTGGCCCGCGCCGAAAACCGTGACGCTGCCGACGCCCGGTAGACGCGAGAGCTCGCTTTGCAGGTTGATGACCGCATAGTTGGAGAGGAAGAGACTGTCGAAGCGGTTGTCCGGCGAGGTCAGAGTGACGAAGCCGAGGATGGACGTCGATTTCTTCTGCGTGGTTACACCCTGCAGCTGCACGGCCTGCGGCAGCGACGACATGGCGATTGCCACGCGGTTTTGGACGAGCACCTGCGCCTGGTCTGGATCGGTGCCGATGGCAAAGGTGACGTTCAACGAGTAGGTGCCGTCGCTGGCGCTCGTCGATTGCATGTAGATCATGTCTTGAACGCCGTTCACCTGCTGCTCGATCGGCAATGCGACGGTATCGACGAGCGTCTTGGCGCTGGCGCCGGGATAGCGCGTCGTCACCGATACGGTCGGCGGAACGACGTTCGGATATTGCGCGACGGGCAGCTGGATCAACGCCACGGCGCCGATCAGCACCATGACCAGAGCGAGAACGTTGGCCAGTACCGGCCGCTCGATGAAAAAGCGCGAGATCATGGCTTGGCTGCTTCCGCAGCAGAGGGTGCAGGCGTATCGGTCCGGGGCACGACTGTTGCATGGGGAGCAGAGGTTGCGTCCTCGCCGGGATCCAGTTTGACCTTCTCCGGCGCGACTTTCGCGCCTGGAATTGCCCGCTGAATACCTTCGGCGACCACCCAGTCACCGGGATCGAGACCCTCCTCGATCACCCGTAATCTTCCCTGCCGCTGGCCAGTCTTGACTTGGCGTTGCTCGATGACGTCATCCTTGCCGAGAACCAGCACGTAGCTGCCCTGCTGGTTGGAACCGATCGATTCGTCGCGGACGTATATGCCGCCGTCGCGATGGCCGACCGGGACCCGCACGCGGGCGAAAAAGCCAGGCAGCAGGGCGCGGTCCTTGTTGTCGAGCAAGCCGCGGACCTGCAGCGTACCCGTCGAGGCATCGACCTGTGGCGCCGCATAATCAAGGCGACCCTTATGCGGATAGCCGTCTTCGCCCTGCAGGCCGATCTCGACAGGAATATTCGGAAGGTCGACTTCGCGGAATGTCTTGCCCTGCCGTGCCAAATCCTGCTTGATCGCCAGGACCTGCGGTTCGCTGACGTTGAAATAGACATAAATCGGATCTAGCTGGACGATCGTGGCAAGCTTGGTCGGTCCGGCAACGCCGACAAGCGCGCCGACATCCACGAGATGAGCGCTCACCACGCCGTCGAAAGGCGCCAGAACACGGGTATAGCCGAGATTGATCTCCGCCAGTTGCAGGCTCGCCTGGGCGTTGAGGATGTTCGCGTTCGCTTCATCATAGGCGGCCGTCGCGCTGTCCACATTGGTCTGGGTGGTGGCCTGCTGCTTTATGAGCGCCAGCTGTCGTTGGTACTCCTGCTGACGCCCGACCTGGGAGGCTTTCGCGGAAGTCAGCGATGCCTGCGCCTGATCGCGCTGCGCCGTATAGGTATTGCTCTGGATCGAGAAGAGCTGATCACCCTGTTTGACCGACGCGCCATCACGGTAGTCGATCGTGTCGAGGAACCCTTGGACGCGTGCCTCGATGTCGACGCTGTTAAAGGCAGCGGTATTGCCGGTCAGCTCGAAATAGGTGGTTACCGGCTGCACCAGTGGCTGGGCCACATGGACCACCGGCGGTGGTGGCGGAACGTATTCGTTCTTGCTGCCGTCACACGCGGATAGTGCTGCCGTTGCAGCAAGCGTGATCGATAATTGTAGGCTTCGATACAATTTACCACGCATTTTGCCGCCTCAACCGCTTCAACGCCTCAGCTGTAATGCACGTGCGCCTCGCCTATGAACGACCCGTATCTCCCCCGGCGAAGTAGACACTAATATTCCTGTAGATCGCTGAAGTTGCAATAGCTTAAACACGGCGGCTGCTTAGGCGTGCCCAGGAGTGCTGCCAGCCGGTTGCACTGCCGTCTCGCCTGGCCACCGTGTCCACCCAAAAGAGGCCATCCAGTCCCGACACGATCGAAGGGGGTGAAAGTGGGAGAGTCGCGGCCGTACCCAAGGGTGAGCATCAATCACATTCGAAAGCCGGCTCCAGTAGAAAGTACTTGCATCAACCGACCGGTCAGTCAATTATGGGCCGTACGCGGGAGGAAATCCGCATCGAGACTATGTTCTACCGTCACCGGGCGCCGCTGGAAGCGGCATTGCCGGCCGCTTGGGCGTGGCTTCTGGCGGAGATGGCCGGCAGGGGGTGGAGGCATATCCAGCGCCCGCGACGGGTAACGTGATACGATCCCATGCAAGCCATCTGCAAAGGCCAGGGAGGGCATGATGCAGTCACTGATAACACCAGTCCATAAACCGGTTCCGGTGGAAATTCTGCAGGCGGAGCTGCGCAAGGTTTGCGGTGCCTTCGATCTCGAGCCGATGGGCCGCGACGGTACCATGGCCGGTGATGTTGCGAGCCGCCGCATCGGCTACTTCGAGACGGCCGTGGTCGGGCTCGACGCGCGCCATGTCAGCCGCAGCACCCGCTCGATCCGGCAGGACCCAGGCGAGCATCTCTTCCTTCTGATCCAGGACGAGGGCCACTGCCGCGTCGAGCAGAGCGAAAAGACGGCCACACTTTTGCCCGGCGATATGTTCCTTGTCGATTCCGTACTGCCGTCCTCCTTTGTCTATGACGGCGTACGCTCCAGCCAGGTGTCGCTGCACATGCCGCGCCACGAAATGCTGCACCGCTTTGGCAAGGAATGCACCGGTGGCGTCGCGATCAGCCGCGACGACCCGCTGTGGGTCGCCATGCGCGCGGTGCTGACGAAAATGCTCGCCGAGCCGGGCGCGACGACGCAGCTCGGCGAAGCCTTCTTCTGCCTGATGGGCGCGTATCTCCAGGGTATCCGGACCCAGGAGAAAGCGCGGCCGGCCGAAACGCTGCTGTCGCGGGCGCTCGCCCTGATCGATCGCCACTGCGCCGATCCTGGTTTCGGCCCGAGCGAACTTGCCCGCCGCCTCAATGTCTCCGAACGCATGCTGCAGCGGCATTTCCAGACGCTCGGCGAGACGCCCGGCCACCGGCTGCTCGGTCGCCGGCTGGAGCTTGCGCGTGCGCGCCTTGGCGCGCCGCAGCAAGGCCAGGGCGGGCAGGGGATCGCGGGCATCGCCTTCGATGCCGGCTTTAACGACCTTTCCTACTTCTACCGCGAGTTCCGCAAAAAATACGGCATCACGCCGGGCGCAGTTGTCCGCAGCCCTGTCGAGCGCTGCCATTGACGGATTTGTCCAATGCGCTGGACGGCCCCGTCCAAGTGGGGCTCGAGCACTTCGTATAGGCTATCCCGCCAATAGTCCTGCATGAGGTGGGGCTTGAAGGGAGGAGGCGATCATGACGCTGCACAGCGCGACGATCAACGGTAAGCCGGTCAACGGCCAAAAGACTTTCAGCGTATTGAACCCGGCGACGGGCGAGGAAGTGGGTCGCGCGCCGAACATGGGTGCGGCCGAGCTTGACGCCGCCGTCGCCGCCGCCAAGGCCGCGTTTCCGGCCTGGTCGGTCAAGAGCGACGAAGAATTGCAGGCCGCCTGTGCCGCCGTCACCGCCCGCATCGAAGCGCATGCCGGAGAACTCGCGGAACTTCTGACCCGCGAACAGGGCAAGCCGCTGAACGGCCTGGGCTCGCGCTGGGAACTCGGCGGCACGGTTGCTTGGGCCGGCTACACGACCGGGCTTTCGCTGCCCGTCAAGGTGCTTCAGGACAACGAGCAGGGCCGCGTGGAGCTGCACCGCAAGCCCCTCGGTGTCGTGGGGTCCATCACGCCATGGAACTTCCCTGTCATGATCGCGATCTGGCATATCATGCCGGCGCTGCGCACCGGCAACACGGTGGTTGTCAAGCCGTCGCCGCTGACCCCACTTTCGACGCTGCGCCTCGTCGAGATCATGAACGAAGTGCTGCCGGCCGGCGTGCTCAACGTCGTTACCGGCGACGATACGGGCGAATTCAACCTCGGCGGCGCCATGGCAGCCCATTCGGACATCCGCAAAGTCGTCTTCACCGGCTCCTGCGCCACCGGCCAGAAGGTCATGCGCTCGGCTGCCGAAACGATGAAGCGCCTGACGCTGGAACTTGGCGGCAACGACGCCGGCATCGTGCTGCCGGACGCCGATCCGGCGGCAATCGCCGAAGGTCTGTTCTGGGGCGCCTTCATCAACAACGGCCAGACCTGCGCCGCCATGAAGCGCCTCTATGTGCATGAGTCCATCCACGACGCCGTCTGCGAGGCGCTGGTCGCCTATGCGAAGAATATCCCGGTCGGTAACGGCCTTGAAGAAACGAGCGTTCTCGGGCCGATCCAGAACCGCATGCAGTTCGACAAGGTGAGCCGCCTCGTCGCCGACGCCAAGGGCCGCGGCAAGGTGCTGCTCGGCGGTGAAGCGGGCGAGGGCCTGTTCTTCCCGCCGACCATCGTCTCGGGCCTTTCGAACGGCGATGCGCTGGTCGACGAGGAGCAGTTCGGCCCGGCGCTGCCGGTGATCAAGTATTCGGACATCGAGGATGCGATCCGTATGGCCAATGACAGCCCGAACGGCCTCGGCGGCTCGGTCTGGTCCTCCGACCTCACCGCCGCCAAGAAGGTCGCGGCTCGCATGGAATGCGGTTCGGTCTGGATCAACAAGCATGGCGCAATCCAGCCGAACGCGCCCTTCGGCGGCGTCAAGGCCTCCGGCTTCGGCGTCGAGTTCGCCGTAGAGGGGCTAGAGGAATACACGGACATCCAGGTGGTGTTCGCTTGAGCATGCAAGTCCTGAGATAACAAGGGAGGAGATTATGACAATGAAGCGATATCTGGCTTCGGCCAGCCTCGTGCTGGCGCTTGGCGCACCCGCTGCCTTCGCCCATCCGCTGGATGGCCTGACGGCGGAGGAATACCAGAAGATCAACAAGATCCTGCGCGACGAGAAGGTGGTGGACGACAATACGCTCTACCCGCTGATCGAGCTTAAGGAGCCGGCCAAGGCCGACGTGCTTTCCTGGAAGGACGGCGACAAGCCGCTCGACCGCGAGGCGAAGGTACAGCTGACGAGCCCGCAGGGCTTCAAGGAAGCCGTCGTCAACATCACCACCGGCAAGGTCGAAAGCACGACGCCGATCAAGGGCCAGCCGATGGTCCTCTTCACCGAATTCATGGACGCGCTGGCCGGCGCGCTGCAGAATCCGGACATGGTGGCGGGCCTGAAGAAGCGCGGCCTGACGCCGGAGCAGGCCTTCTGCCTGCCCCTGACGGCCGGCAACTTCTTCACCGAGGAATACAAGAATTCCCGCCTGATGAAGGTGCCCTGCTATCGTGTGCCGGATGGCTCCAACTACTACGCAAAGCCGATTGAAGGTCTCTTCGCCGTCTACGACATCGGCAAGAAGAAAGTGCTGAAGGTCATAGACAACGGTGCCATCGAAGGCCCGAAGGACAATTGGGGCTATACCGAGAAGGAAGTGGAGGCTCGCGAGCCGCTGCGCCCGAAGATGAACATGGCCACGCTTTCCCAGGAAGGCGGCCCGAACTACAAGATCACAGGCAGTCATCTCGAATGGGACCTGTGGCGCTTCAACTTCCGCGTCGACAAGCGTCCGGGCCTGGTGCTTTCCAACCTCGACGTCAAGGACGGCGACAAGTGGCGTTCGGTCATCTACCAGTCGCACCTGTCGGAAGTCTTCGTGCCCTACATGGACCCGACCGAAGGCTGGTACTGGCGCACCTACATGGATAGCGGAGAATACGGTTTCGGCCTGTTCCTGAGCCCGCTGCGCGCCGGCGTCGACTGCCCGAGCTACGCTACCTTCCTGCCGGCGACGATTGCCGACGACAAGGGCAATCCACTGACGATCCCGGATGCGATCTGCGTCTTCGAGCGCTCGATCGGTGATCCGGCCTGGCGTCACTTCGAGGTCTTCGCCCAGACGCCCGAAAAGCCGCTTCCGGCTGAAGGCCGCCCGGCCACCGAGCTGGTCGTGCGTACGGCTTCTGAAGTGGGCAACTACGACTACCTGATGGACTATCGCCTGCAGCAGGACGGCCAGATCCGCATCATGATCGGCGCAACCGGCCTTGATGCGGTGAAGGGTGTCGCATCGACCTCGATGAACGATCCGACCGCCGCTGCGGACACCGCCCACGGCACGCTGATCGCGCCCAACCTTGTGGCCGCCAACCACGACCACTACTTCAACTTCCGCATCGACTTCGACGTCGACCAGCCGGCCAACCACTTCGGCACCATGGACATCGTTCCCTCCAAGGTCGACCCGAAGAACCCGCGCCGGTCGATGTGGGAAGTGCAACACACCATGCCGAAGACGGAGATGGAAGCTCGCTATCAGCTCTCGGCGATGAAGCCGCGCTATTTCATGATCTCCGATCCGTCCCGCGAAGGCTATCTCGGCCAGGAACCGGGCTGGATGGTCCATCACGGCGACGTGGCCTACGGTCCCTTCGATTTCGCCAAGGACCCGCCGATGAAGCGCAATGCCTACATCGAGTACTCGGTTTGGAATACGGTCTACAATGCGGACCAGCAGTATGCAGGCGGCAAGTTTGCCATGCAGAGCGACGGCTCCGACACACTGCCGGAATGGGTGAAGGCGAATAAGCCTCTGATGGGCAAGGATGTCGTGACCTGGTTCACTGCAGGCTTCCACCACATCCCGCGCATGGAAGACTGGCCGGTCATGTCAACCGAGTGGAAGACCATCCACATCGAGCCGCACAACTTCTTCGCCCACAACCCGGCGCTGACGATCCGCGACGTTCCGCCTGCGATCCAGAACGCCCAACAGTAAGCGAACATACGATGACGAAGGGGCGCCCACTGGGCGCCCCTTTTCCTCTGCCTTGCCCATTCACCGAGTACGATCCTTGTGATGGATCGAACCGCAGTCTTGAGCTTGCCAATCGGCGCGACACTGCGATGTCGCGCGCATGACATATTCAGTGTCCAGCGACGAGCCCCGCCGCAGCGGTCTTCTTGGGTTGCCGCAGCAGCAAGACGACAGGCGTCATCGCGATGATCATAACGCCCATCAGCCAGAAGCAATCGCTATAGGTCATAACGAGCGCGTTGCGTTCGATGAGGCTCGACAGCTGCGATATTGCGCGAAGCTTCGCCGTGGCCGCATCGATGCCTTGGCTGACCCCGCTCACTGCAAGGCGCGCTTGGCCGGCGATCGAATTTGCCGTGAGCGCCTCGCGTATGGTGTCCGAATGGGCAGCGCTGCGCTGGTCGATGACGACGCCGCTCAAGGCAAGACCCATCGAGCCCCCGAGATTGCGGGCCATGCTGTAGATACCCGCGCCGTCGGCCGCATTTTCGCGTCCGATAGCGGCCATGGAGACCTGGTTGAGCGGCATCGCAGCCAGGATCTGTCCCACGCCCCGCAGCAATTGCGAGATGGTGAAATCACCTCCGGCGCTATCCGGACTAAGCCCGATGTCGACGAAGCAGCTTGCCGCGAAGAAGACCAGGCCGAGCGCGACCATGATCCGCGCGTCGAAACGGCCGACGACACGGGGAAGGATCGGAACGAGCAACAGCACTGGAACTGCGGACAAAGCCATGATGCCGCCCGCCTGTCTTGGATTGTATCCTGCGATCGTGCTCAGGAACTGCGGAAGGATGAAGGTCGCGCCGTAGGTGGCTGCCCCCACGGCGAGGGCGATCAGCGTAGCGCTGGCGAAGGCACCGTTCCGGAGCAGCGAGAGCTTGATGACCGGGTCGACACTGGTCTTCTGGGTCACGAACAGCACGACGAACCCGAGGAGCGAGGCGAGGCTCAGCTGCACGATCATCGGAGACTCGAACCAGGCCTCGCGTTGCCCCTCTTCGAACACGACCGTCAGGCAGCTGAACGCCAACGTCATGCCCGCGATTCCCCACCAATCCGCCTTGGCCAACAGCCCAAGGTTTGGACTTTGGCGCGGCAGGCCGACAAGCAGCAGAACAGCGAGCGCGATGCCGACAGGCAAATTGAGGAAGAAGCACCATCTCCAGGTGATCTCTTCGGCGAGATATCCTCCGAGCACCGGTCCGAGGATCGGCCCGATGAGCACGATGACGCCGAAGATGCTCATTCCGACAGGCATCTGGTGGGGCGGCAGCCGGGTTCTGACGATGACCTGCGCGGTCGGTATCAAGGCGCCGCCGAAAAATCCTTGCCCGACGCGCCCGATGATCATCGCGAGCAGGCTGTCGGACAGGCCGCAGAACATGGAGAATAGAACGAATGCCGTGGTCGTCACCAGAAGCAATGTTCGCAGCCCCAACAGACGCGTGAACCATGCGGTCAGGGGGATCATGATGACCTCGGCAACGAGGTATCCCGTGCCTATCCAGGTCCCCTCTGTGCCGCTGGCTCCGATGGCTCCCTGGATTTGCGGCAGCGCGGTGTTGGTGATCGAGATGTCGAGCGTGGCCATCAGCGCGCCGATCGCGCCGGCGACGACGGCGACCCAGTCGGTGAGGCTCGCGGCATCCGGCTGAGGCGCAGCCGCCTGGACCGATATCGATTGCGCGCTCATTGCACCGACGCCACCTTGTCGAAGGTCGAAACCTTGGTGTTGACCGAGACTTCAATGGAGAGGCCGGGCAGCAGCGGCGGCATCTTCTGTCCCGTCTCCAGCTTGATGCGGACCGGAACACGCTGGACGATCTTTGTGAAGTTGCCCGTCGCGTTCTCCGGAGGCAGCAGGGCGAATTGCGCGCCTGTTCCCGGCGCGAAGCTGTCGACGACACCTGTGACCTTGAAATTGGGATAGGCGTCGATCGTGATCGTGGCGGGTTGCCCTGCTCGCATGTCCCCGATCTGCGTTTCTTTGAAGTTGGCCACAAGGTAGATGTCGTCGGTTGGAACGACCGTCATCAGCTGCGTGCCCGGCTGGACGAACTGTCCGACCTGGACCGTGCGATCGCCGATCCTGCCGGAGATCGCACTACGAAGCACCGTGTCGTCGAGATCAATTTCTGCCTTGCCGAGGCTCTCTTGGGCGGCAACCAGTTGCGCATGGGCCTGTTCGACCTGCGCCTTCAGGGCGGTCGTCTGCTGCCGGGCCGCAGCAAGGACAGCCTGCTTCAGACGAACAACGGATTTCGCCTGTTCGAGCGCGCTCCTCGCCTGCTCGCCCTTGTGCTGGCTCTCGATGCCGCGGGCGGCGAGGGGCGACGTCCGGTCGAAGTCCTTCTGGGCGAGTTCGGCATTCTCGGTCGCGTTTTCGAGGTCGGCCGCAGCCTGTGCAATCACAGAGTCCTGCTGCTTGATGTCGGCCTCGCTCTTGGCGACGTCCGCCTGGCGGGCGTTGACGGTGGCCTTGGCCTCGCGGACCGCCATTTCGTAGCGGCGGGGATCGATCTTGACGAGCGGCTGGCCCGCCGTGACCGTCTGGTTATCGGAGACATATACCTCCGCGATCTGCCCGGAAAGCACGGGGGCCATCGAGACCTGATCGGCGCGAAGATAAGCATTGTCGGTGCTCTCGATAAAGCGTCCGTTCTTATGCCAGTCGTAGCCATAATAACCGCCGCCGATGGCGACAATGGCTCCAATGGTGGCCAGCGCATATCGCGCGCGGCTGCGCTTCGTTTGTATTTTTGCTTCCGGCAAGGAAGCGGTTTTTGGGGAGACAATAGCGTCCATGGTCAAGTCGCTTGGTGTTCGTTGAATTGCGTGAATTATTACACGCGTAATAATTCTGTCAACTGGAAGAATTTTTACAGATGGAATAAATTTTATCGTCATGGTATTGTCCGCTGGACAAGGAGTGATTGATGACGAGTTTGAGACGACGCAATGCCGAGAGCGGCTACCCAAGGGGTGACGAAACCAAGGCGAGGATCATCAAGACGGCAATCTCGTTGTTCGGTGAGAACGGATTTGCTGGCGTTTCCGCCCGGGAGATCGCCAGCGCGGCAGGCGTGCCGGCACCGTCCTTGCAGTATTATTTTGAGAACAAGGAAGGTCTTTACGAGGCCTGCATCGCGGACATTCATGCCTCCGCTTGGGAAGCTATCGGACCTGTCACGTGTGAGGTCGAGGAACTCCTCACGGCCAAAGCGGACGCGGACAAGGTCATCGACGGTTATTGCAGAATTCTGGAGGCTCTCGCGGATTTTCTGTTCGCGATGCCGGATGCGGCCAGCCGCGCGTTGTTCGTGGCCCAGCATCGTTCGCCGTCAAATTCGCCGACCAGTAAATCGAGCGGCAAAAGTGCCACGGGCAGGCGAATTCAGGAGTGTTGCGCTGCCATCGTCGCTCGCGTCTCCAGAAATCGTCTAACCGACGAGGAGATCGGCATGGTGTGTACCACGATCAACGGGCAGCTGATTATCGTCCATCTTGCTCGGGAGCATGTGGAAGACATGATGGGCTGGCAGGAGATCACACCCGAGAGGATCGAGGCCCTGAAATCGGTCGTGAGAAAACACACAACCGTCATCCTGAATTCCTATCGATCATGACGTCTTGAGGGAACCTGGGCACGGACACGGCGGGGCAAGCGTACACGCCAATCTTCCATTTGCTCGTCCCCGTTCTGGGTCACCAGAATAAGCCCCTTCGACCTCAAGCAGTGCTCTGAGTTCACGGCGCAACATCGGACCCGTCGCTCCCTTGAGGCGAGGAAGGGGAGAGCCACCAATAATTGGCTGCCAACAGGGCTACAAATGCCAGAACGCTTAAGACAATGTCGATGACGTTCAAGTCAGGCTTGAGCATTTTGCGGGCCACGACAAACGCGAGCAGCTCCAGTATCGCCCTGAGGTCGTGAGTGACGAGCGTGCGGACGAGTTCTATGGCGATCACCAGCAACAACACCCGATAGATCAACTCATAGAATGTGTCCGTCTGCCCCCAACTCATCGCTAAAAGAGTCTGCGCGCTGCTCAGGCCAAAAACGGCGACCCCGCCAAGGATCACCAGCGCCAGGATGCGCTCTAGCCAGGTCGCTATCGTCTTGAAGCTGTTCGATATGCGATCGTTCGCGTCCATCGTTGAAGCATCCTCTTGTCGGTGCAGCAGTCGCGAGACCTGGAAGCCCGTCACGATCAGCGTCACGGCGGCCGCCTCCGACCAGGTGCCAATGCCGGTTTCCGGATCGGGCGTAATATTGCTGGAATAGATGGTGCCGAATGGGGTCGGCAGGGCGAAACTGCCAGCGAAGGAACGGCCGCTCGGTTGCGTATGACAGGCTGTACAGTTGCCGACCGCGGCCAGCATCGCGCCCTTGTGGATTAGCGCCTGATCGAAGGATGTGCGATCCGGCGGCCTGATCGGCGCTATCGCGGATTTCCAGGCAATTGCAAAGAAACCGGCACAGGCAACGATCACAACACCCAGCAGGCCGAATAGGAAATGTTTCAATCTCACTTAATGCTCCTCGGCTCCCCTGATGGCAGAAAGCGCAGCCACAGGAAAAAGCCCATCTTCAGGATAAGATGATGAAAACATTCATGATATTGTATCTTTCAGGGGATATATGTCGCGCTTGACATCCGTCAATTCACGCGTGTGTGACCGCTCAGATACGTGAAACTGCGTGAAATCGCGTGGTGAGTATTATCCTGAAAACATCTGAGCGCCGGCTCGGGTATGCTCTCCAATTCCATGCAAGCCGAAGTACAATTCGCTCCTTCGTGGAGCTTCCCTAATTGATTTTCGCGGTTGTCCGCGACCTCACGGCACAACAGTCAAATAACCGGGCCGCCGTCGCCAGCCTCGCCTTCTTCATTCGACTAACCGGAAGCTGATCCATGGAACTCCGTGGCAGATCACCGGTATAGAGCTGCGACGATGGCGTTAGGCCGGTTGCTGAAATGGATGTACGCAGAAGAAGAGCTGTTCTGCTGGAGCGTTACAAGCGCTGGTTCGCCGCTTTGACGAACGCGTCAAATATTCGAGAGCCAGGGTGGTCTGCGGGATCAAACAATTCCGGATGCCACTGTACCCCCATCGCGAAAGATAGCGAGGGTACCTCAATCGCTTCGACAACGCCGTCCAAGCCACGGGCAGTAGCAACGACACTGTCGGACAGCTCTACGATTGCTTCCCTGTGGAAGGTGTTTACGCTGAATGTCTCGGCAGCAAAGATATCAGCCATTCTTGTGCCGGCTTGGATGGTTACCTCATGGAGCGGATTGCCGCGGTCATGATTGATCGCACCCGACCAGGAGGAGTGCACATCCGAAACCATGCGACAACCATGTAGGCACCCGAGCATCTGCATCCCGTTGCAAACGCCGAGCACTGGTTTATCGCGGGCAAGGAACCCCTTCATCAGCGCTATCTCGACTGCGAGACGATCAGAGATCGGGTAGCGAGACTGATCGCCGTCGACGTACCACTGTTTCGGAAAGTTGATGCGCCCTCCGACACTTAAAAACCCATCGAATTCATCAACCACTTGGTCTACGAGGTCTGGCACGTAGGGAATGCCGTATGGAAACCCCCCTGCACGATCAATGGCTGCAAAGTAGCGTTTCGAAATATCATACCGGTCACCACCAGCACTGGTGTTTTCGTCCATGATGACGGCGATCGTGGGTCTGCGCTTCATTGGGTTGCTACCTTGATCCATCCGGGAATCGCGCGGGATTTCTATCAAGTCGTATCAGGGCGTGCCATGCCAGTCACCCTTTCGACGGACGCTCGACGTGGCTTCGTCATATTGCGTTTTTGAATCTCGATTCCGGTAGCGCGGATCGCGCCAGGCATCCCAGGTGCCGACGACAGAAAGGCAATTATCGAGGTGCAAGTCTTGCGAACTCTGCACCAAGAGATCACGCAAAGGGTTCGGTCGGGCCCTTCGCCGGCTTCGTGAACCACTCAGCTCCGGTCTCGGTCATGTGGATGTGGTCTTCGAGCCGGATGCCGAAGCGACCGGGGAAGACGATCATCGGTTCGTTGGAGAAGCACATGCCGGATTCCAGCCTGGTGGCGTTGCCGCGAACGATATAGGGCTCTTCGTGGATTTCCATCCCGAGACCATGTCCGGCGCGGTGCGGCAGGCCGGGTAGGGCGTAATCCGGACCGAGGCCATGTTCGGCCAGTACACGGCGGGCGGCATCGTCGAGACTGCCGCAAGAAGCGCCAAGCCGGGCGGCCTCGAACACCGCCTGCTGGGCCTCGCGCTCGATTGCCCAGGCGGCAGCGAATTCCGTCGTTGGCTCCTCCAGCACGTAGGTTCGGGTGAGATCCGAATGATAGCCGTCGAGCCGGCAACCCGTATCGACGAGAACAACGTCGCCCGGTGCATAGATCTGGTCACCATCGGCGCCATGAGGAAGCGACGTCGCTAGTCCGAAGGAAACGATGCAGAAGCTTGATCCGCCCTCGGCGCCCAGTGCGCGGTGCTGTTCGTCGATATGACGCACGACTTCCGAAGACCTGACGCCCGGCTTGATGAAGGAATGCGCGCGGCGATGCACCTCCAGCGTCAGGCCCATGGCATACTGGATAAGAGCGATTTCGGTCTGGGACTTCCTGAGCCGCAGGTCGCGGATCAGTCGTCCGCCGTCGACGAGCCGGTCGGCGCCGAAGGCGCCGGCAAGCTGGTGGTAGATGAACAGCGGCAGGGCATCGTCGAGCGCCAGTCTGGCATTTGCCGGCAGCAGCGAGGCGATCAGCGCCGCGGTCGCTTCATCTTCCTGCCAAATGACAATTTCACCCGGCAGACGCGGCAGGCTCTCGACCCTGCTCTTTTCGAAGCCCGGCGCGATGTAGCGTACACCCTTTGGCGTCACCAATGCGCCAAGCAATCGTTCGCTTGGGTGCCAGTCGAGGCCCGTGAAATAGCGGAGGCTCTCCGTCGAGCCGAGCAGGCAGCCGTCAAGAGCTTTATCTTCGAGTGCGGCCTGCAGGCGCGCGAGGCGCTGGCGCCGTTCGTCATCGGTGATCTTCGCAACGGGATGGGACCAGGACATATCGGAGTTTCCTTGTTCGCGGAGCCGGATGGTGAGCCGCCTATACGATCATGTCGTCAGATTGTCGACAGTGATCCACCCGATTCATTCTCGATGCGAAGCTGCAGTTCGGTGGTCAAGTGGCACCCTGCGGCCGCGGGTTCAATGCGTGCTGTCGCTGTCCGCTGTTCACCGACGTCCATACAAAAAAGGCCCTGCCGTGACGGCAAGGCCTCATTTTGTCTAGAGCATACGATCCCCACTGCGGATCGAGGAATGCCTCATTGGCCAGCCGCGGCCCTTTGCTCGCGTTTCGGCAATTTCCAGCCTGGCCGTACAAAGTGGCAGGTATAGCCATTCGGGATGCGTTCCAGATAGTCCTGGTGCTCGGGTTCCGCTTCCCAGAAATCGCTGACCGGAACAACCTCGGTAACGACCTTTCCGGGCCATAGACCCGAGGCGTCTACGTCGGCGATCGTGTCCTCGGCGGTCGCACGCTGTTCGTCGTTGGCGTAGAAGATCGCCGACCGGTAGCTGGCGCCGAGATCATTGCCCTGCCGATTCACCGTTGTCGGGTCATGGATCTGGAAGTAGAACTCGAGGATGTCGCGGTAGCTGGTCTTGGCGGGATCGAACAGGATCTCGATCGCCTCGGCATGATTGCCGTGATTGCGATAGGTCGCATTGGCGACCTCGCCACCGGTGTAGCCCACGCGAGTGGATACGACGCCGGGGAACCGCCTGATGAGGTCCTGCATGCCCCAAAAGCAGCCGCCCGCCAGTACTGCACGCTCTACGGTCATTGGAAACGTCCTTTCCAGTCAAACAATGGGCGGTAAACATCGGCACCCATTTCTTGCGACATTAAATGGGGACTGGCGTGGCATTTTGCCAGACTGCGTATCGCCGCCGCCGTTTCAGGATTGGCGGTTCAAAACTACCGCTTCATATCCGGACAGACATATGGAGCCTTTGCAGCAGCATAGGTCCGCTCGACGATATCCTTGCCGGCAGTGATTTGAAGGGTGAGGCCATCGGCTGACACGGCCTTGATCCTGGCGTGTATGATGGCGCCGTCCTCATCCCATGAAATCTCCTTGGAAGACGCCTGTTTCCAAGTCCTGAGAGCATAGGTTTCCCAGCAGGAGTCGATCAGCAATTTGCCTTTCGGCAGGAAGATCATCATCGGGCCTGGCAGGTCGGACTGGGCTTTGGTCTCGATCCACGGCGTGCCAATCAGCGAAGACGTGGCGGCTTTCTCGGCAGCGAGGGTCGGTGTCGCGAGTGCCACCGCGGCAATACTGATTGCGGCAACTGAGGCTTTCTTCAAAGTCTTTCTCCATAAGCGGGAATCATCCCGCCGAGCATCAGTCACGGTTGGGCGACAATGTGGCCGGAGCGCAAGGGAATGTGTTTGGAGAGAGCCAGGCGGCAGCGCTAGACGAGCACCGCCTGGTCGACGCGGTCCTCGGTTCCGAAGAACTTCAGGTAACGCTGGACCTCTGCAGGGTCGCCGGTCGCTTTCTGCGGATTGTCCGACAGTTTTACGGCCGGCCGGCCGTTGGCGTCGCTGACCTTGCAGACGATGGAGATCGGGTTGAGCCCCGAGATCTCCGTCGGCGCGCAGCCCGCGAAGTCGTTCGTCAGGTTGGTGCCCCAGCCGAAGCTCATGCGCACCTTGCCTTCGAAATGCTTGTAGGTGTCGATAATCGCGTCGACATCGAGCCCGTCCGAGAAGATCAGCAGCTTCTGGCGCGGATCGCGGCCCATCTTCTTCCACCAGTCGATGATCTTCTCGCCGCCCTCGATCGGTGGGGCGCTATCCGGCCGGAAGCCCGTCCAATCGGCGACCCATTCGGGCGCGTCGCGCAGGAAGGCGGCCGTGCCGAACGCATCCGGCAGCACGATCAGCAGGTTGCCGCCATAAAGCTTGTTCCAGTCGCGCAGAACCTTGTAGGGGGCGTTGCGCAGCTCCGCATCGTTCTTGGCCAATGCGGCCGCCACCATCGGCAGCTCGTGGGCGTTCGTCCCGACGGCTTCGAGGTCGGAGTCCATGGCGAGCAGGACGTTGCTGGTGCCGGTGAACGCAGGACCAATGCCTTCCTTCAGAGCCTCGACGCACCAACGCTGCCACAGGAAGCTGTGGCGGCGGCGTGTGCCGAAATCCGAGATCCGCAGCCCCGGCAATTCGCGCAGCCGCTCCACCTTCTCCCACATCCGTGCCTTGGCGCGGGCGTAGAGCACATCGAGCGTGAACGGTCCGAGCGCCTTCATCGCGGAGCGCGAGCGCAGCTCGTTGATGATGGCAAGTGCCGGAATTTCCCACATGGTCGTGTCCTTCCACGATCCGTGGAAGTCGAGCACATATTGACCATCGCGTTTCGACAGCTCGTATTCGGGAAGCTGGAAATGAGAGAGCCAGGCCAGGAATTCAGGCTCGAAGATCTGCGCGCGCCCATAGAAACTGTTACCAGCGAGCCAGATCATCTCCTTCTTGGAGAGGCGGAGCGAACGCGCATGGTCGAGTTGCTCCCGCAGTTCGCCCTCGTCGATCTCTTCGGCCAGCAGCACGCGTTTGGTGCGGTTGATCACCGTGAACGTCGCGTCGACGTCTGGATAGAGCTTCCAGATCATCTGCAGCATGAGCAGCTTGTAGAAGTCTGTGTCGATCAGGCTGCGAACAATCGGATCGAGCTTCCAGGTGTGATTGTAAACGCGCCTTGCGATATCGGTCTTGGCCATGAACTCCGCCCATTCCCAAACCGGACACGTCGCGTCATAAGCCGACGCACGAAGACCGGCTCGTGCGTTTCTTATCGAAAAATCAGCCGGTAAAGTCCAGCGCAAACAAACGCAACCTGCCGGCCCCGTCCGACAGGATGCTTCGTAGTGACCGCCTGACCAGCCCCGTTTCTATTGCGCGGGGGCATTCGGCGTAGCCGGTGCCGAGTTCGATGCCGGCGGCTGAGACGGTGCCGGTGTTGGCTGCTGCGACTGAATCTGCTGTCCTGGCTGCTGCGGAGCAACCTCCACGGCTTCCTTCTTGCCCCAGATTTCGACCGGGATCCACACGATGAAGGCGAACACCAGCGCGACGAGCAACACCATCAGGACACGGGTGCCCATGCGGCCTTGCTTCGCCTTGACCGGCGAAATCGTTTCCTCGGTATGAACCTTGCCATCCGCTTCTTCCCAGCGCGTTTCCGTCTGCTGAGCCATGCTTGTCTCCTTCCGATGTCGCGCGAGCCGTCATCGGCCTGGCACCTCATCTCGGAGAAAAACGAATGGAAAGCGGCATGGTTCCTGCCGTCAGTAACCGCTCTGCCTGTCGACGACGAATTGCAACGGCTCGCCGCCCTCGTAGCGGGCGATCTGGCGCTCGACATGCCGGAAGAGGGCGGTTTCGTCGGATACGGCCGCGTCGTGCGGTGTGATGAACACGTTCTCCAGCCCCCACAGCGGATCATCGGAGGGCAGGGGCTCGACGGTGAAGACGTCGATCGAGGCGCCGCCGAGCACGCCGCCTTCGACCGCGGCGACGATATCGGCCTGCACCTGGCTCCTTCCGCGCCCGGCATTGATGAACACTGGCTTGCCGAGCGCGCCGCCCTGCCGCAGCTTTGAAAACAACGCTGCATTGTAAAAGCCGGTCGTCTCGGGCGTTAGCGGCAGTAGCCCGACGAGAAAGTCCGTCTTGGACAGGAACTCATCGAGCTGATCGGCGCTGAACGTCTCGACGCCTTCGATCTCCTTGCGGCTGCGCGACCAGCCGATGACGTTGAAGCCCATGACTTTCAGCTTGTAGGCCGCGTCCTGGCCGAGCACGCCAAGGCCCATGATGCCGACGGTGATTTCGGCCGCCTCCGGCGGTACCAGCCTGCCCCAGATGCGCGCCCGCTGATCCTTGTCGTGCTGCTGCTGCTGCCGGAGATGCATGAGGCACTGCATCACCACCCATTCGCTCATGCGAGTCGTCAGGCTGCGGTCGGAGAAGCGAACGATCGGCACATCGGGCAGGCCCGGCAGGTTCATGAAGCTGTCGACGCCGGCGCCACCCGAGAAGATGACCTTGAGATTGGGGGCGCGGTTGAAAAGATCCGGGTCCGGCTTCCAGAGAAGCGCATAGTCGATGCCGGTCAGATCGCGATCCTTGTTGGCGGGATCGGCGAGATTGATGCTGCCGCGATCTGCAAAGGCGGTTTTTAGGATGCGGGCAACGGTGTCTGGATCGAACTTCAGATCGACGAGAATGGGCGGCTTTGCGGGCATGATAATCTTCACTGTTGGACGGCGGGCGTCGGGACCGCCTCGATGTTGAAGGCGGCAGCCATCAGGGCCTTGGTATAGTCGTCCTTCGGCGCACCGAAGATGTCGGCGGACGATCCTTGTTCGACGACCTTGCCGAAACGCATGACGATGACGTCGTTCGCCAGCGCTTTCACCACCTTCAGGTCGTGGCTGATAAAGAGGTAGGCGAGATCGTGCTTCTTCTGCAGATCGCGCAGGAGGTCGACGACCTGCGCCTGGACGCTCATGTCGAGCGCCGATGTCGGCTCGTCCAGCATCACGAAGCGGGGTTTCAGCACCATGGCGCGGGCAATGGCGATGCGCTGACGCTGTCCGCCGGAGAATTCGTGCGGATATCGCCAGCGAGTGAGTGGATCGAGTCCCACTTCCTCCAGCGCCCAGCAGACACGCTGGTCGCGCTCTTCGTAGGAGAGCGACCGTTCATGCACCTTGAGCCCCTCGGCGATGATGTCGCCGACGGACATGCGCGGGCTGAGCGAGCCGTAGGGATCCTGGAACACGACCTGCAACTGGTTGCGCAGCGGCCGCATTTCCGTAAATGAATAGCTGGCTATATCCTTTCCGACGAAGCTGATCCGGCCCCGCGACGAGATCAGCCGCGTCAGCGCGAGACCGAGCGTCGTCTTGCCGGAACCGGATTCGCCGACGACGCCGAGCGTTTGGCCCGCGCGCAGCTGCAGATCGATGCCGTCGACGGCCTTCACATGATCGACGACCTTGCGCATGAGCCCGGCCTTGATCGGGAACCAGACGCGGATATCCGATCCCTGCATCACGATGGGCTTCGAGGAGTCTGTACGCGGTGGCTCGCCACGCGGCTCGGACGCCAGGAGATGCCGGGTATAGTCGTGCTTCGGGTTGCGGAAGACCTCTTCCACCGTGCCGGTCTCGACGATCTTGCCCTTGGTCATCACGCAGACCCGGTCGGCGAACTTGCGCACGATGCCGAGGTCGTGGGTGATGAAGAGCATGGACATGCCATGCTGGCCCTTCAATTGCCGCAGCAGTTCAAGGATCTGCGCCTGCACGGTGACGTCGAGCGCGGTCGTCGGCTCGTCCGCGATCAAAAGCTCCGGCCGGTTGGCGAGCGCCATGGCGATCATCACGCGTTGCCGCTGGCCGCCGGAAAGTTCGTGTGGGTAAGCCTTCAGCCGTTTTTCCGGTTCGCGAATGCCGACCTGGTTGAGGAGTTCGAGAATCCGCTTGCGCGCGGCCTGTCCCTTCACACCCTGATGCAACTCGAGAATCTCGGCGATCTGCTTCTCGATCGTGTGCAGCGGGTTGAGCGAGGTCATCGGCTCCTGGAAGATCATCGTGATGTCGTTGCCACGCACCTCGCGCAACGCCTTGTCGGATGCCTTCAGGAGGTCCTTGCCCTTGAACAGGATTTCGCCGGAGGGATGGCTGGCCGCGGGGTAGGGGAGCAACCGCAGGATCGAATTGGCGGAGACGGATTTGCCCGAGCCGGACTCGCCGACCAACGCCAGGACCTCGCCCTTGCGGATCTCGAAGGAGACGTGATCGACAGCCAGCGACGTGTCGCCGCCCTGGTGGAATGCCACCGAGAGATCGCGAACGGACAGCAATGTTTCGGCAGCGTCACTCATTGAAACGTCTTCCTGGGATCGAATGCATCGCGAACCGCCTCGCCGATGAAGATCAACAGCGACAGCATGATCGACATGGTGAAGAACGCGGTCAGCCCGAGCCACGGCGCCTGCAGGTTGGCCTTGCCCTGTGCGATCATCTCGCCGAGCGACGGCGAGCCCGGCGGCATGCCGAAGCCGAGGAAGTCGAGCGAGGTCAGCGTCGTGATCGAGCCCGACAGGATGAACGGCAGGAAGGTCAGCGTCGCGACCATCGCGTTCGGCAGCAGGTGGCGCCACATGATCGTCCGGTTGCCGACGCCCAGCGCTCGCGCCGCCCTGACATACTCGAAATTGCGAGCCCGCAGGAACTCGGCGCGCACGACGCCGACGAAGCCAACCCAGGAGAAGAGCAGCATGATCCCGAGCAGCACGAAGAAGCCGGGAGGCAGGATCGCCGCGATGATCAGGAGAATGTAGAGCACCGGCATCGACGACCAGATCTCGATGAAGCGTTGCAGCAGCAGATCCGTCCAGCCGCCGAAATAGCCCTGGATGGCGCCGGCGGTGACGCCGATGACGGCCGAGCAGATGGTCAGCACCAGACCGAACAGCACGGAGATGCGGAAGCCGTAGATGACGCGGGCAAGCACGTCTCGTGCCTGATCGTCCGTGCCGAGCCAATTGAGATTGCCGAAATTGCAGCCGGGATCGGCCGCTCCCTGCGGATATCCGGAGCAGCGCTCTTCCTTGCTCATCAGCCAGAAGGGCGGAGTCGGCGCAGAATGCGGGATGTTCGAATTGACCGAACGATAGGAGTAGCGGATCGGCGGCCAGATCATCCAGCCATTGGCATTGATTTCGTCCGCGATGACGTCGGAGCGATAGTCCGTTTCGGCGAGGAACCCGCCGAACCTCTCTTCGGGATAGTTGACCAGGACGGGGAAGAGGATCTCGCCCTTGTAGCTGGCGACGATCGGCCGGTCGTTGGCGATGAACTCGGCAAACAGGCTGAGCACGAACAGCACAAGGAACAGCCACAAGGACCAGTAACCGCGCCGGTTGGCCTTGAAATTCTTCCAGCGGCGGATGTTGGTCGGCGACAGCAGGCCCTTGCGCGGCGGCTTGACCGGCGTTGCGGTCGTCGGATTGGCGGCGGTGTCCATCAGACCTCCCTCCGCTCGAAGTCGATGCGCGGATCGATCCATGTGTAGATCAGGTCGGAAATCAGGCTGACGAACAGGCCGAGCAGCGAGAAGATGTAGAGCGTCGCAAACACGATCGGATAGTCGCGGTTGACGACCGAGAGATAGCCGAGCCGCCCTAGGCCATCGAGCGAGAAGATGTTCTCGATCAGCAGCGAGCCGGTGAAGAAGGCGGAGATGAAGGCGCCGGGGAAGCCGGCGATGATGATCAGCATGGCGTTGCGGAAAACGTGGCCGTAGAGCACCTGCCGTTCGTTCAGCCCCTTCGCCCGGGCGGTCACCACATACTGCTTCTTGATCTCCTCGATGAAGGAGTTCTTGGTGAGCAGCGTCGTTGTCGCGAAGGCTGCCAGCGAAAGCGAAATCAGCGGCAGCGTCAGGTGCCAGAAATAGTCGAGTGGTTTCTGCCACCAGGCGAGCTGGTCGAAACTGTCGGAGACGAGGCCTCGCAGCGGGAACCAGTCATAGAAGGATCCGCCGGCAAAGAGCACGATCAGCAGGATACCGAACAGGAAGCTCGGAACCGCATAGCCGATGATGATGACGCCAGAGGTCCAGACGTCGAAGGTCGAGCCGTCCTTGACCGCCTTGCGGATGCCGAGCGGGATCGAGATGCCGTAGGAAAAGATCATGATCCAGACGCCGAGCGAAGCCGAGACCGGCAGCTTCTCCTTGATCAGGTTCAGCACGGAGGTGTTGCGGAAGAAGCTTTCGCCAAAGTCGAAGCGGATGTAGTTCCACATCATCTCGCCGAAGCGCGTCAGCGGCGGCTTGTCGAAGCCGAACTGCTTTTCGAGCTTGGCGATGAGCTCCGGATCGAGCCCCTGGGCGCCGCGGTATTTCGAGCCGCCTTCGTCAAGACCGCCGCCGCCGAGAAGGTCGCCGCCGCCTCCGGAAAGCCGCGAGTCCGCGCCCTGCGCATCGCCGGTCAGTTGCGCAATCACCTGCTCGACCGGACCGCCGGGTGCGAACTGGATGACAGTAAAGGAGATGGCCATGATGCCGATGATCGTCGGGATCATCAAAAGCAGGCGGCGAAAGATATAGGCGCCCATTAGTAAGGACCCTTCCGGGAAAGCTTGCGTCGAGCGCTGTCCAGTCTATCGCCGTTCAATCCGTGCGGTCTCCTCGTGGTGTGGGCAGGCACGTTACGCCTTGTCCTGATTCGCATGGTTCATTTGGAGCCCAGCCGTCAGGCCAATGCAAGCCTGCTCATTTTGCCGCGGCGGATGACCACCAAACATCGGGGAAGCCGGTCGCATAGGTCGGATATTCGGCCGGCCGCGTGACGGTGTTCCAATAGGCGATCGATTGCGTGCCGCGATAAAACAGCGGCACGACATAGTGCCCCGCTAGGAGCACGCGGTCGAGCGCCTTGATCGCCGCAACCTGCTCGTCGCGGTTGGGGGCGAAGATCACCATGCGGATCAGTGCGTCGATCGCCGGATCGGCAATGCCCGCATAGTTGCGGGAGCCCTGCTGGTTGGCCGATCCCGAGCCCCAATAGTCGGCCTGCTCGTTGCCGGGGTTCATCGTCTGCGCCCACACATTCCAGATCATGTCGTAGTCGAAGCTGCGCACCCGGTTGGTGTATTGCGAGGCATCCACGGTCCGGACGCGCGCATCGATGCCGATCTTCTTCAGATTGTTGGTATAAGGCACCGCCCAGCGTTCCAGCATCGGGCTCGACAGCAGGATCTCGAAGCTCATCGGCTTGCCGGTCTTGGTATTGACCATGCGGTTGCCCTTGATCTCCCAGCCCGCTTCCTTGAACAGCCCGATCGCCTTGCGCAGGTTGTCGCGGCTCTTCTGCGGATCGCCGCCGACCGGATTGGTATAGGGCGTAGTGAAGACCGCGGGCGACAGCTTGTCCTTGAGGCCACCAAGGATCTCCAACTCGCGGCCCTCAGGCAGACCCGAGGAGGCAAGCTCGGTGTTCCAGAAATAGCTGTCGATGCGCTTGTAGGTGTTGAAGGCGACGGTGCGGTTCAGCTCCTCGAAGTCGAAGCCGTAATTCAGCGCCTCGCGAACCTTTTCGTCCTTGAAGATATCGCGACGGGTGTTCGGCACCAGAGCCTGCATGATGCCAGTGGCGCGCAGTGCGTTGGGGACGTCCTCCTTCTTCACGCGCCCGTCCTTGACGGCGGGGAAATCATAGCCGGTTGCCCAGCGTGCCGCCTGCGTCTCCTGCCAATAGTCACTGTTGCCGGCCCGGAAGGCCTCGAACTCCACGTCCCGATCGCCGAAATAGGTGTAGGTGATAGAGCCGAAATTGTTCTGGCCAACATTCACATTGAGGTCCTTGCCCCAGTAGTCGTCGCGCAACTCGTAGCGGATCGTCGCGCCCGGCGCGAAGGCAGCGATCTTGTAGGGGCCGGATCCCATCACCGGCTCGAGCGTCGTCCTGGAAATGTCGCGCGGCTTGCCGTCCGGTCCCGCGCCCTCCCACCAGTGCTTCGGCACCACGGTCAGCTGTCCCAGGATATTGGGAAGCTCCTTGTTGTTCTTCTCGTCGAAGGTGAAGGTCACGTCGCGTTCGCCCGTCTTCTCGGCCTTTACGACATGCTTGTAGTAGTTGGACAGGAGCGGATTGAGCTCCTTCGATTTGTCGAAACTGAAGACGACGTCATCAGGCGTCACCGGCTTTCCGTCGGCCCACTTGGCTTCCGTGCGCAGCCGGAATGTCGCGCTCGACACGTCGTCGGGAAAGGAAAGCCCTTCCGCCAGCAGGCCGTAGGAGGCGAGCAGCTCGTCGTCGGCCGATTTCATCAGCGTTTCGAAAGGCAGCGTCAGACCGACTGCCGTTTCGCCCTTCGAAAGCAGCGGATTGAAGGTGTCGTACGTGCCGGAGGCGGAAAGTCGCAAGTTACCGCCCTTCGGCGCATCCGGATTGACGTAGTCAAAATGCTTGAATCCCGGCTTGTATTTCAGCGCGCTGATGACGGAACTGCCGATCTGGAAATTTGGCTCCTGGGCAACGGCCTGCAAGGGCAGCGCCATTGCGCCGAGAAGAGAAAACACCAAACCAAATTTCGACCACGTAAGCGCCATTCGCCAACCCCGATTGTTTTTCTGCTTTCGCCGACAATAGGCGAAAAACAGGCGAAAAACAGGTGAGCGAACAGTTTTTGTCCGGCTCGCGGGATCGTGACCAAGGCTGCGGCCCGTCAGCTCGTTGCTTCCTCCAGTCGTTTCCGCAGCATTCCACGCAGTTCCGCCGTCATGCGTGGGTCGCCTCCGAGATCCGGATCGTGCGCTGCGGTCACGATGATCCGAAGGAGTTCAAGCACCAGTGCCGCAAGCAACTCCACGTCGTCGCCAATCGACGGCGCGGCCTTGCGCAGCAGCGCGGTGATATTGCCGCGCAGTTCTGCCCGCGATTGCACCTTGCGTTCCTTGGGAATGTCCCGGCGCGCCGCCAGCACAGGGAACTCGCGATGCTCCTCGAGAAAGGCGCCAAGTCGGGCAAATATCGCGTCGCCGATTTCCGCCGCACGCTTGCCGTCCACGGTCGCCTGCAGATCCACCAGCGCCGCGTTGAGCTGCCGCAGCCGTTCGAGATGGAGCGCTTCCGCCAGAAGCACCTTGGTCGGGAAGAACTGGTAGAGCGAGCCGATCGAGGACTTCGCCTCGGCAGCGATCTCGGTCATCGTCGCGGCTTCGTAGCCTTTGTCGAGAAACACCCTGGCTGCCGCCTCGGTCAGAACGGCAACGCGCTCCCGCCCGCGCTTCTGCTTCGGCGAACGTTTCGTCGGGTCCAGGCTTGATTTTTGTGAGGGCATCCTCATACTTTCAATTGTGAGGATATCCTCATATCTATTTTGGAGCCTTCCATGTCCCTCTACGATCCCAAGACCACGGCCCTGATCTCCATCGATCTGCAGGGCTTCATCATTTCCAGGCCTGTCGCGCCCCATTCCGCCCAGCAGGTAATCGAAAATACCGCCGCAATCGCCAAGTCGCTGAAATCCGCCGGCGGCACTACGATATTCGTGACCGTCGGATTTTCCGCAGACTATGCCGATGCTGTCAACCAGCCGACTGACGAGCCGATTGTCTTCCCACAGGGTGGACTGCCGGCCGAAGCCCTGCGCGAGCCGCCTGAGATCGCGGCGCTCACGCCCGATGTGCGCATCACCAAGCATCAATGGAGCGCCTACTACGGGACTGAAATCGACCTGCAACTGCGCCGCCGCGGCATCAAGACCGTGATTCTCACCGGCATCGCCACCAATTTCGGTGTCGAAGCCACCATTCGCGATGCCTTCGCGCACAATTATGCGGTCATCGCCGTCGAGGATGCGATGACGACGTTCTCGGCCGAGATGCATGCCTTTGCCTGCGAGCGCATCTTCCCGCGCCTTGCCCGGGTGCGCAAAACCGCCGACATTCTTGCTAACGCCTGAGCCTCACAATGCTGCCTGACTGGGCATGGGCGAAAACATCGATTCACCAAAATTGCTTTTCACGGTAGATTCGATCGCAAATCACTCGGCCGCGGCCCGCAGACGCTCAGGACATGGCATGGCTCTCCATACCACCAGCACTTTCCAGACTTTTTTGAAATTGGCATTCGCCGGCGTGCTCGGCGCAAGCCTTGTTGCCGGCGAAGCCGGCGCCGAACAGAAGCAACCGAGTCCCGGGAGCGCCAAGGCGATTTTCGGTTCCGTCTCCCTGCCGAACCAGGGTGCGGCGCAGCCTTTCGGCTTCTATGCGAAAGGCTGCATGTCCGGCGCTGTCGCGCTGCCGGTCGATGGGCCGACCTGGCAGACCATGCGGCTTTCGCGCAATCGCCGCTGGGGCAATCCGGCGATGATCTCGCTCCTGGAGCGGCTGTCTCGTGATGCGGCACAGTATGATGGATGGCCGGGCCTGCTCGTCGGCGACATCTCGCAGCCGCGCGGCGGGCCGATGTTCAACGGCCATGCTTCGCACCAGATCGGACTTGATGCAGATGTCTGGCTGACGCCAATGCCCGCTCATCCCCTGAGCATCGAGGAACGTGAAACGCTGCCTTTCACGACGATGTTGCAGAAGAATGCGTTTCTGACGATAAATCCCAATGTCTGGACCGAATCGCGCGCCCGCCTGTTGATGCGTGCGGCGAGCTATCCGCAGGTCGAGCGGATCTTCGTCAATCCGGCCATCAAGAAGAAGATGTGCGACACCTGGACGGGCGACCGCACCAATCTCGGCAAGCTGCGGCCGATCTACGGTCACGATTCACACTTCCACATCCGCATCAAGTGCCCGCCGGGCACAACCTCTTGCAAGCCGCAAGCGCCGGTGCCCGCCGATGATGGATGCGGCAAGCCGCTCGCATGGTGGTTCACGAAGGAACCATGGGCGGCGCCGAAGCCGCCAAAGCCCGGCACGAAGCCCGTCAAGCCGCGCGAAGTCATGGTCTCCGATCTTCCGAACGCCTGCTCGTCTGTTCTCGCAGCGCCATCCGTCGACTCCATTCAGGCCGCGACGTTTGGTGGAACCCCCGGCGCTCCGGCGATTGCGCCGATGGCGGTGATGCCTGCAGCGGCATCCGACGATGCACTGCCTGACATCGGCCCGGTGCCGGACGACAAGCCGTCCGGTGAGTAGGCGTTGCCATGGGGGCGACGGTCTTTCAAAAGACGGACGCTTCGTATAGAAGCAGCCAAATCGATTGAATTTTCAGGCGGAGGTCCTTTTCATGGCCGGCGGCAAGTGCCTTGCATTGATTGCGCATGACCAGAAGAAGGACGACATGGCGGAGTTCGCACGCCGCCACCGCGAGACATTCGCGAACTGGAAGATTGTCGCCACCGGCACGACCGGCGGCCGCGTGTTGGAGGCTGCTCCAGACCTCGACGTGACACGCTTGAAGAGCGGCCCGCTCGGCGGCGACCAGCAGATCGGTGCCCTGATTGCCACAGGCGAAGTCGACGTGTTGATCTTTTTTGTCGATCCTCTGACGCCGATGCCGCATGATGTCGATGTCAAGGCTTTGATGCGGCTTGCAATCGTCTACGATATCCCGATGGCGCTGAACGAAGCGACCGCCGACAAGCTTATTGCCACCCTTCACGCGTAACCGGCGCTTGAATAGCGCGCACGCACGGAACCTGCCATGCCCCAGCTCGATACCAGCGACACCGCCATGCCCTTCCCGATCCTGATCGGCGATATCGGCGGCACCAATGCCCGTTTTGCGATCATCCCCGACGCCACGGCAGAGCAGATCCATTTTCCGAATGTCCGCACCGCCGATTTCGAGACGATCGACGATGCGATCCGAAGCTGCATTCTCGAAAAGAGCAGCCTGCGGCCGCGCTCGGCGATTCTCGCCGTCGCCGGACCGATCAGCGCGGACGAGATCCCGCTGACGAACTGCGACTGGGTTGTCCGCCCGCGCACGATGATCGCTGGCCTCGGCATCGAGGACGTGCTCGTTGTCAACGACTTTGAGGCGCAGGCCCTGGCAATTGCCAACCTCTCGGACGAGAACCGCGAGCGCCTTGGCGATGCGTCGGGCAAAATGGTCGCATCCCGTGTCGTCCTCGGCCCCGGTACCGGCCTCGGCGTCGGCGGCCTCGTCCATGCACGCGGCTCATGGATTCCGGTGCCGGGCGAGGGTGGTCACGTCGATCTCGGGCCACGCACCACGCGAGACCTGCAGATCTTCCCGCATGTGGAAACGATTGAGGGCCGTGTCTCGGCAGAGCAGATCCTTTGCGGCCGTGGTATCGTCAATCTCTACCTGGCGATCTGCACGGCGGATGGCATCGAGCCCGTTTACGCCGACCCTGCTGATATCACCTCGCACGCGCTCGCCGGCTCCGACCCGGTTGCCGTCGAGACGATCAGCCTGTTCTCGACCTATCTCGGCCGTGTCGCCGGCGACATGGCGATGATCTTCATGGCCCGCGGCGGCGTCTTCCTTTCCGGCGGTATCTCGCAGAAGATCCTGCCGGCGCTGAAGAAGCCAGAATTCCGTGCCGCGTTCGAGGACAAGGCGCCGCATTCCGAGCTGCTTTCGACGATCCCGACCTATGTCGTCACCCACCCGCTTGCGGCTGTCGCAGGGCTCTCGTCCTATGCCCGCAACCCCGAGAGCTTCGGCGTCTCGACCGACGGCCGCCGCTGGCGGGCGTAACACTCTGGTCAAAAGGCTGCCAACTCTTTATAGACCCGCGCGAGCGCACGCAGTCATGAGGACATGCGTGTCCTGACACACAGGAAGACTGATTTTTGCAAGCACCGGACACCAAGCAGACGCCCGTAAACAGCGACAGCATCACCGGCATCTTGAAGCGCATCATCGCAGAGAACGGCCGGGATCATCTCTGGGGCTATGTTTTCGCGATCAGCTGCCTCGTCATCGTTGCCTTGTCGACGGCGTACACCGCCTGGATCATGAAGTCTGTCATCAACGAGGCGTTCGAACACCGACGTGCCGACATCGTCTGGGTGATCTGTTTCACCATCTTCGTAGCCTTCGTGTTGCGCGGCTTTGCAAGCTACGGTCAGGCGGTGGTGCTGTCGAAGATCGGCAACAACATCGTGGCGCGGTACCAGCAGCGTGCCTATGCGCACCTGATGAAGCTGTCGCTCGGATACTTCAACCAGACACGGTCGGCTCACGTCGTTGCACAGCTCAATCAGAACATCGGCGGCATCCGTGATGTGATGAACCTGACGATCACGTCGACGGTGCGCGATCTCCTGACGTTCGTCTCCCTGCTCGCCGTTATGATCATTCAGGATCCGCTGCTCAGCCTGGCGGTGTTTGTTCTGGCGCCGCCTCTTCTTTATGCACTGCGATACGTGTCGAAGCGGCTTCGCGTGGCAACCAAGGAGGCGATCAACGTCAACAGCCACGTCGCCGGTGCGATGCAGGAAACCATCCAGGGTATCGCCATCGTCAAGGCCTTCACCATGGAGCGCCAGCTCGAGCAGAAGGTCGACAAGCTTGTCCAAAGCGCGGAATGGCGCGCCAACCGCATCGCCCGCCTGTCCGAACGCACGGCGCCACTTACCGAAAGCTTCGCCGGCCTGGCTGTGGCGAGCGTCCTTGCCTATGCCGCTTACGGGACGATCTATAACAACATTCCGCCGGGCGCCTTCTTCTCCTTCGTAACGGCATTGCTGCTCGCCTATGATCCGGCGCGCCGCCTCGCACGTCTTCAGGTGCAGATGGAGCGTGCCGTCGTCAACGCCCGCATGATCTATGAATTCCTCGATACGGTGCCGCATCAGCGCGATGTGCCCGGCGCAAAGCCGCTCGTCGTGACGGAAGCCAAGATAGAGTTCCGCAACGTCTCCTTCGCCTATGGCGACGATGAAGTTCTTCGCGATGTCAGCCTTGTTGCCGATGGCGGAAAGACGACGGCGCTCGTCGGGCCGTCGGGCGCCGGCAAATCGACGATCATCACGCTCATTCCGCGCTTCTACGATCCGAAGGCAGGCCAGATCCTGATCGATGGTCAGGACATTGCGCATGTGACGAAGCGGTCGCTGCGCGAGCAGTTGGCCTATGTCTCCCAGCAGCCCTATCTCTTTGAAGGTTCGATCCGCGACAACATCCGCTACGGCCGCCCGGAGGCGACGGATGAGGATGTTGAGCGCGCCGCGCGCCTTGCCTATGCGCACGAGTTCATCCTGGCGCAGCCGCAAGGCTACGACACGCCTGTCGGCGAGAACGGCGTGACGCTTTCCGGCGGCCAGCGCCAACGGCTTTCGATCGCCCGCGCCCTTGTCCGTAACGCGCCGATCCTGCTCCTGGATGAGGCGACATCGGCACTGGACACGGAGTCGGAAGCCGCGGTGCAGAAGGCACTCGATGGCGCCATGGTCGGACGCACGGTGGTTGTCATTGCCCACCGCCTGTCCACCGTTGTCCGCGCCGACAAGATCGTCGTCATGCAACAGGGCCGCGTCATCGAAGAAGGCAATCACGATAGCCTTGCGCAGCGTAGCGACGGTCTTTACGCTCGCCTCAACAATCTTCAGAGGCCAGCCGCCTCGGATGCCCGCTGATAGGATGATCGACTGACATGACCGATGCTGCGATGAAACTGGTTGTAGTTGGCGCGGCAGGGCGCATGGGGCAGACGCTTATCCGTCTCATCCACGCCATCGATGGCGTGACGCTGCATGCCGCGGTCGAACGTCCGGGCTCTCCCTTCGTCGGCAAGGATGCTGGCGAAATTGCCGGTCTCGGCGCGAATGGCGTTATCATCGGCGATGATCCGCTGGCGGCCTTTCTGCATGCCGAAGGCGTCCTCGATTTCACGTCGCCCGCCGGCACCGTGGAGTTCGCGGCGCTGGCTGCGCAGGCGCGCATTGTCCATGTCATCGGCACGACCGGCTGCTCTGCTGATGACGATGCGAAGATCGCGGCTGCGGCGCGTCACGCCCGTGTCGTCAAATCAGGCAATATGGGGCTCGGCGTGAACCTGCTCAGCGTTCTTGTCGAGCAGGCCGCTCGTGCGCTGGATCCCGCAGACTGGGATATCGAAGTGCTTGAAATGCACCACAAGCGCAAGGTCGATGCCCCTTCGGGCACGGCGCTGCTCTTGGGTGATGCGGCTGCCAAGGGTAGGGGCGTCGATCTCGCCTCGCATTCGGTGCGGGTGCGCGACGGCCACACCGGTCCGCGCGAGCAGGGCACAATCGGGTTTGCCACGCTGCGCGGCGGCTCGATTGTCGGCGAGCATTCGGTGATCTTTGCCGGAGAAGGCGAAACGGTAACGATGTCGCACAGCGCCACCGATCGTTCGATCTTCGGCCGCGGTGCCGTCAAGGCAGCGCTCTGGGCGCGCGACAAGAAGCCCGGTCTCTATTCCATGCTCGACGTGCTCGGGCTTTCTTCAAAGTAATCTATTTCGGAGGCATTTTTCATGAGCGGCACTCTCGTCCTCGTTCGCCACGGCCAGAGCGACTGGAACCTCAAGAACCTTTTCACCGGCTGGAAGGACCCTGAACTGACCGAGCTCGGCATTCAGGAAGCCAACACCGGCGGCAAGGCGCTCGCCGATTACGGCATCAAGTTCGACGTCGCCTTCACCTCGGACCTGAAGCGCGCCCAGGACACCCTGAAGATCATTCTCGACAACGTCGGTCAGCCGGACCTCAAGACCTTCAAGGATCAGGCGCTGAACGAGCGCGATTACGGTGATCTTTCCGGCCTCAACAAGGATGACGCCCGCGCCAAGTGGGGTGAGGAGCAGGTCCACATCTGGCGTCGCTCCTACGACGTACCGCCTCCGGGCGGCGAAAGCCTGCGCGACACCGGTGCCCGCGTCTGGCCTTACTACCTGACGGAAATCCTGCCCAGGGTCCTGCGCGGCGAAAAGGTGCTGGTCGCTGCCCATGGCAACTCGCTGCGTTCGCTTGTCATGGTGCTCGACCGCCTGACCAAGGAACAGATCCTCGCGCTCAACCTCGCGACGGGCGTTCCCATGGTCTACAAGCTCAACGCCGACTCGACCGTCGCTTCCAAGGAAGTGCTCGGCGATATGTCCGGCGCGCATTGACATCAAGGCGCCGCGCATCTGTTGTTGCTGCGCGGCGCTTTTCCAACTTGTTGGCACCGGCTTTTTAGCCTTCTGACGTGCTTTCCGCCTGAGGCGCCTTCTTCCGGGCAGCCTCGAAATCCGGTAGACGATTGGCGATCCACTGCCAGAGCGTCACCACCTCCGCCAGAAGCTCACCGCCAAGCGGCGTCAATTCGTATTCCACGCGTGGCGGCACCTGCGGGTAGAGCGTCCGCGTCACTAGGCCGTCGCTCTCAAGCGTCCGCAGCGTCTGCGTCAGCACCTTCTGGCTGATCCCTTCCACCCGTTCCAGAACGCGCGAAAAGCGCAAGGGGCCTTTTGCCTCAGCCAATATGTGCATGACGCGCAGCGGCCATTTGGCACTGGCGCGCTCCAGCATCGCGCGCGCAAGCGCGTCCTGCTCGTCCGTCAGCGTTTCACAGAAGTCGAATGTATGATCGTTCAGGACAGTTACCATAAGGTATGTATAGATCCTCAGGGTACCTTCTTTCAAGATGAAACTGCCTCGCCTATATCCCTCGTGACGGATCAAGGAGGTTTCTGATGTCACAGGTTTGGTTGATTACAGGCAGTTCCCGCGGCCTCGGCAGGGCGCTTGCGGAGGCGGTGCTGGCGGCAGGGCACAAGCTGGTCGCGACAGCGCGCGATCCTTCGCAGCTTGAAGACATTAAAGAGCGCTATGGGGACAACGTCCTGACGATATCTTTGGATGTCACCGACGAACAATCGGCTGCTTCCGCCGTGAAGGCGGCGGTAGAAACGTTCGGCCGCCTCGACGTGCTCGTCAACAATGCGGGCTACGGCGACGTCGGATCGATCGAGGACACCAGCCTTGCCGATTTCCGCGCCCAGATCGAAACCAACCTGTTCGGAACGATCATCGTCACCAAGGCGGCCCTGCCGCTGATGCGTGAGCACGGCTTCGGCCACATCATCCAGTTTTCTTCCGTCGGCGGCCGCATCGGCCCCGCCGGTCGCGCGCCCTATGCCGCGGCCAAGTGGGGCGTCGAGGGTTTCTCGGAAGTTCTCAGCAGAGAGGTTGGCCCGCTCGGCGTCAAGGTAACGATCATCGAGCCGGGCGGCTTCCGGACCGATTTCGCCGGTGCGTCCACGCAACTTCGCGAGGGTCGCCCGGAATACGAAGACACGGTCGGCAAGATGGCTCGCTACCAGCGCGACTATAACGGCAAGCAGCCGGGCGACCCGGCGAAGGCGGCTGCTGCTGTGGTCTACATCGCCAGCCTCGCCGAACCGCCGCTGCGCTTACTGCTCGGCAGCGATGCGGTGCGCGGCGTCGAACAGAACGATGCCGTCAGGGCGGAGGCCCATCGGCAATGGCGCGACCTCAGCGTCTCCACCGATTTCGAACCCGGGGCGGGTGCGGGAAAGTTCCCTTGGGAGGGAAAATAGCCTTTTCGCTCGCGGGCTATGGCAGAAATCCCTGGGTCCCCGACACGACTCGCCTTCGCTTAGTTCTCGATCGTGAACTGCACGCGATCCGCTGAAAACCGCGTGATCGCGTATTGCACCGGAACGCCCTCGAGATCGGTGTTGACAGCCTTGGTGATGAGCACGATCGCTCCCGGTGTCAGTTCGAGCGCGGCAAGGTCGGCGGCATCGGCATGGGCGGCGGTGATCTCCGTCGTCGCGCGGACATAGTCGGAGAGGCCGAGGTCGGCAAAGGCGCGGGTGATCGATTCCGTCTTCTCGTAGACTGCGGGCAAGCCCGTAAAGCGTTCCGCCGGAAACCAAGCCGTTGCGCACGAGACCGGCCGGTCGTCGGCCTTGCGCACCGTCTCCATGCGGATCACGGGCGCCCCCGCCCGCAGCTTCAGCCAGCGCGCCACCTCTTCGTCCGCTCTTTCCTCTCTGTGACTGAGCAGCAGCCCGCGCATCGCGCGCGCCTGCTCGCCGATCCCGGCCGTGAACCGCGTCCGCCTGGTGATCGGAAAGTTCAGACGCTCCTTGCGCTCAATCAGCGTGCCGCGTCCCTGCACGGCGCGCACGATCCCTTCCTGGGCAAGGGCTGCGATCGCGCTTCTGACCGTATGCCTGTTGACGCCGAACTGCTGCGCCAGAAGCGTCTCGGCCGGCACCATGCCGGTCTCGTCATAGGCACCGGCGCTGATCGCCTGGCGGATACGATCGGCGATCTGCCGCCAGAGCGCCACGCCCGTCTGTCTTTGTACCTGCCCAGCCATTTCGCTCCTCGATGTCACACGCTTGTCACGTCCGCGTTTTAAGCCTAAACACATCTTGTATAGTTGTCTATATCAATAGACATTTAAAGGATGTGGCGATGACCTTAGCGGAAAAGAATGAGACGGCGGCAGGTGGGCGCAAGCGCGTCGTCGACCTGCTTGCTCGCGCGGAACGGCAGGAATTGCTGGCGGCATGGGACAAGCTGGCGGAAAAGCCTGCGGTCCAGCCGGTGCGTGGACCGGAAACGGGCCTCGTCATGATTCGCGGCCGGATGGGTGGCGGCGGTGCGCCATTCAACCTCGGCGAGGTAACGGTCACCCGCGCCACCGTGCGCCTCGCATCAGGCACCGTCGGTCACGCCCAGGCGCTCGGCACCGATCGCGAGAAGGCCCGACTTTCAGCCGTCTTCGACGCCCTCTGGCAGGAGCCGGTAACGCAGCCGCTTGTCGAGCAGGCGCTTCTTCAGCCGATCGCTTCCCGCGTCGCCGATGCCGATCGCCGCAAGGCCGACGAGACGGCAGCAACCCGCGTCGATTTCTTCACCATGGTTCGCGGAGACGACTGATGAGCCTCAAGACGGAAGTTCCTAAGAATGACGTGTTGGCCGGAGGCTTCGCCGAGCCGGTCTTCCACGCCCAGAGCGTGTTCAAGCTGATGATGGATGCGATGTCGCGTCCGGGCACGATCCAGACGGTCGCCCCCGATGCTCTGCCGCCGGCCCCGCTCGGCGTTGCATCAGGCGCGATCGCCCTCACGCTCTGCGACCATGACACGCCCGTCTGGCTGTCATCAGGGCTGGCAAAATCCGCTGTGCCGCAATGGCTCGGCTTCCATACCGGTGCGCCGGTGACGCCGGAGAAGGCCGAAGCGCGCTTCGCCTTTGTCGAAGCCGGAACACCTCTGTCGTCGTTTGGTCTCTTCGCCGCAGGCACGCAGGAGTATCCGGACCGTTCGACGACTGTTGTCATCGAACTGGCGGATATCGAAGGCGGCCGCAAGCTGGCGCTCATGGGCCCCGGCATCAAGACGGTCACCGACATCGCGCCGCTTGGCCTGCCAGATACCTTCCTCCGCCTCTGGACGGAGAACCGCGCCCTCTTCCCGCGCGGCATCGACATCGTGCTGACCTCGGGCAGCCGGTTCGTCTGCCTGCCGCGCACCACCAAGATCACCGCGACGGAGATGTGACCCATGTATGTTGCTGTCAAAGGGGGCGAAGCCGCCATTGCCAACGCCCATCGCCTGTTGGCGGATCGCCGTCGCGGTGACCGTTCGTTGCCGGCTATCGGTATCGACCAGATCGTGGCGCAGCTGGCGCTGGCCGTCGACCGCGTCATGGCTGAAGCCTCGCTCTACGATCGTACGCTTGCAGCGCTTGCCGTCCGCCAGTCGCGCGGCGACATGATCGAAGCGATCTTCCTGCTTCGCGCCTATCGCACGACGCTGCCGCGCTTCGGCTATGGCAAGCCTGTTGATACCGCCCGCATGAAGATCGAGCGCCGCGTCTCCGCCACCTACAAGGATCTGCCCGGCGGCCAGCTACTCGGCCCGACCTTCGACTATACGCATCGCCTCCTCGATCCGTCGCTGCTGACCGACGAAGCCGTCGAAGAACCGACGCTTCGCGATGCAGAAACCGGCCGCGTCATGCGCGTTTCGGAAATCCTGGCGCAGGAAGGCCTGATCGAGGGCGATGGCGAAATGCCGGAGGATCACGAGATCGGCGACCTGACCCGCGAGCCGATGGAATTCCCGATGACCCGCGACCTGCGCCTCCAGGCGCTCGCCCGTGGCGACGAAGGTTTCCTGCTGGCGCTCGGCTATTCCACACAGCGCGGTTACGGCCGAAACCATCCCTTTACCGGCGAAATCCGCATCGGTGAGGTCGAGGTCGAATTCGATGTTCCCGAACTCGGCTTCGCCGTCTCGCTCGGCACCATCCAGGTGACGGAGTGCCAGATGGTTAACCAGTTCAAGGGTTCGTCCAAGGCGCCACCGCAGTTTACCCGCGGCTATGGCCTGGTCTTCGGCCAGAGCGAGCGCAAGGCGATGTCCATGTCGCTCGTCGATCGTGCGCTGCGCGCCGAAGAACTCGGCGAGGACATCACGGCTCCGGCACAGGACGAGGAATTCGTCATCTCGCATGCCGACAATGTGCAGTCGACCGGCTTCGTCGAACACCTGAAGTTGCCCCACTACGTCGACTTCCAGGCGGAACTAGATTTAGTTCGCCGCATGCGCAACGAATTCGAAGCCAACCGCATCGGCGGCGATGACACGATCAAGGAGGCTGCGGAATGACCGATCTAGCCAGCTACAATTTCGCCTACCTCGACGAACAGACGAAGCGCATGATCCGCCGCGCGATCTTGAAGGCGATCGCCATCCCCGGCTACCAGGTGCCCTTCGCCTCCCGCGAAATGCCAATGCCGTACGGCTGGGGCACCGGCGGCGTGCAGGTCACGGCCTCGATCGTCGGGCCGGATGACGTGCTGAAGGTCATCGACCAGGGCGCCGACGATACGACCAACGCCGTCTCGATCCGCGCCTTCTTCCAGAAGGTCGCAAGCGTGGCAGTGACGACGCATACCAAGGATGCAACGATCATCCAGACCCGCCACCGTATCCCGGAAGAAAAGCTCGCCGCCAACCAGGTGCTGGTCTACCAGGTTCCGATCCCGGAACCGCTGCGCTTCCTCGAGCCGCGCGAGACCGAAACCCGCAAGATGCACGCGCTTGAGGAATACGGTCTCATGCATGTGAAGCTCTATGAGGACATCGCGCATAACGGCCGCATCTCCAAGACCTATGCCTATCCGGTCAAGGTCGCCGGCCGCTACGTCATGGACCCGTCGCCGACGCCGAAGTTCGACAATCCGAAAATGCACATGTCGGACGCGCTGCAGCTCTTCGGGGCAGGGCGCGAGAAGCGCATCTATGCCGTTCCGCCCTATACCGAAGTCGTCAGCCTCGATTTCGACGACTATCCCTTCGAGATCCAGCGCTTCGGCAAGCCCTGTGCGCTCTGCGGCGCGGAAGAGGTCTATCTCGACGAGGTCATCCTCGATGACAAGGGCGGGCGCATGTTCGTCTGCTCCGACACTGACCATTGCGAAGATCGCCGCGCCCATGGGCATGCCGGCGAGATGTTGGCACCCAATCAGGAGGCCGCCGTATGAGCGACACCCCGCTTCTCAAAGTCAACGACGTCTCGAAGTTCTACGGCAACCGTATCGGCTGCCGGAAGGTCTCCTTCGAGCTCTGGCCCGGCGAAGTGCTCGCCATCGTCGGTGAATCCGGCTCAGGCAAGACGACGCTGCTCAATTGCATCTCGACGCGGTTGATGCCGACCGCCGGCAGCGTCGAATACCACATGCGCGACGGCGCCTATCGCGACCTCTACCGCATGAACGAGGCCGAGCGCCGCTTCCTGATGCGCACGGACTGGGGTTTCGTGCATCAGAATCCGGCTGACGGTCTGCGCATGACGGTGTCTGCGGGTGCCAATGTCGGCGAACGCCTGATGGCGATCGGCGACCGCCACTACGGCAACATCCGCTCCACAGCTATCGACTGGCTGCAGCGCGTCGAGATCGACGAAGGCCGTATCGATGACCAGCCGCGCGCCTTCTCCGGCGGCATGCGCCAGCGTCTGCAGATCGCCCGCAATCTGGTGACCGGCCCGCGTCTGGTGTTCATGGACGAGCCGACCGGCGGCCTCGACGTGTCGGTGCAGGCACGCTTGCTCGATCTCGTGCGTGGTCTCGTCAACGATCTAGGCCTTGCCGCGATCATCGTCACCCACGACCTCGCCGTCGCGCGCCTGCTGTCGCACCGCATGATGGTGATGAAGGATGGCCATGTCATCGAGCATGGGCTGACCGATCGCGTCCTCGACGATCCGCGCGAGCCATACACGCAGCTCCTCGTTTCCTCCATCCTGCAGGTCTGATCGCGAATGCTGTTCGGACTCCGGCTCCAGGTGTCCGTGGCAAGCGAAACTAAGGAAAGAAATCATGGCAACGCCACTCGTTGTTTCTGAAGTCGTCAAGGGCTTCACCATGCACCTGCGCGACGGCATCAAGCTGCCGGTCGTTTCGGACGTATCCTTTTCCGTGGCATCCGGGGAATGCGTGGTCCTCGGCGGCCCTTCGGGCATCGGCAAGAGCTCGCTCCTGAAGATGACCTATGGCAACTATGCCGTCGATAGCGGCCAGATCCTCATCAAGCATCATGACAAGATCGTCGATCTGGCGACCGCTGACCCGCGCACGATCATCGACGTTCGTCGCCACACACTCGGCTATGTCAGCCAGTTCCTGCGCACCGTGCCGCGTGTCGCGGCGATTGACGTTGTTGCCGAGCCGCTGGTCGCCCGCGGCGAGAAGGCGGAAACGGCGCGGGAGAAGGCGGCAAACCTTCTCTCGAAGCTGAACCTGCCGGAAGCGCTCTGGCAGCTCCCGCCCGCCACTTTCTCCGGCGGCGAGCAGCAGCGCGTCAACATCGCCCGCGGCTTCATCACCGAGCATACCGTCCTGCTCCTCGACGAGCCGACGGCCTCGCTCGACGCCAGGAACCGCGCCGTCGTCGTCGGCATGATCGAGGAAAAGAAGAAGGCGGGCGTCGCCCTTCTCGGCATCTTCCACGATGAGGAAGTGCGCGAGGCCGTCGCCGACCGCATTATCGACGTTCAGAAGTTCTCGCCGCGAAAGGCAATCGCCGCATGAGCCGCAGGATTGGCCTCGAGCCCTATTTCCATGAAACGGCATCCGTAAAGAACGCCACCTTCGGCCGCTTCACGGAGGTCTCGGAGCGTTGCCGCATCGAGGAAGTCGAGTTCGGCGACTATTCCTATGTCATGCAGGACGGCGCCATCTGGTGCGCGACGATCGGCAAGTTCGTCAACATCGCCGCCTCGGTGCGCATCAACGCCACCAACCACCCGACCTGGCGCGCAACGCTGCACCACTTCACCTATCGCGCCGCCGACTATTGGCCGGATGCCGATATGGAGACCGATTTCTTCGAATGGCGTCGCTCCAACCGCGTCGTCATCGGGCATGACGCCTGGATCGGCCACGGTGTGACCATCCTGCCCGGTGTTACGGTCGGCAATGGCGCGGTCATCGGCGCCGGTGCCGTCGTCTCCAAGGATGTTGCCCCTTACACCATCGTCGGCGGCGTCCCCGCCAGGCTGATCCGCGAACGCTTCCCGAAGGAGGTCGGCGAACGGATGGACAAGCTCGCCTGGTGGGATTGGGAGCACGACCGCCTGCGGGTCGCGCTGGCCGATTTCCGCGCGCTGAGCGCCGAAGATTTCCTCGCCCGCTACGAAGCATGATCGGGCGCCCCAGACTGGGGCGCTCATTCTGCCCGGAGCTTGACCGGCCCAAAATCGGCCGGCCGACCGCCGTTGCTCGCGGCACGCCTGGGTGCCTAAAACTTGCAGCCGACGAAGCATCGGCTCACCCCATTGTCACAATAGTCGCGCCTGTCTCTGCTAAGAAAGAACAGGAGACGACCCCTGTTTGCCGCAAGGATAACCACGCGTCTTGGGCGTGGATGAGCTTGCGTGAATGCCAATTCCTGTAAGAATCGGAAACACATTGTGACTAAGTCTTTACAAAAGCTACCCTTTTCCGACTTGTCTCGTAAACCTACTTCATGGATATTAGACTGGTCTTGAGGAAGTCATCATGATCAGAATGATTGAAGATCCGGCGGAATTGGCCGGCGAAGATATCACTGGTAAGTATATTCTGCGCAAGCTCAACTATCATTGGTTCGCCTACGGCAAGGCTGCGATCGTGACCGCCTGCAAGGGCACGATCCTGGAGCTTGATCGTGAGGAAACGGTCTATTCCGAGCATTGGGGCCGCCGCGCCTACACGGGAACCGGCAAGCGCTATCCGGGTGGTATCTGTCCGATATCGGCGGTCGCCTGCGTCTGCGATACGCCGGACGACGTAAATGCCGTCATCCAGCTCGATGTCGACGCGCAGGACGAGTTCTACCGGTTGATCGCCAAGACGGAAGCCAAGGTTCGCGCCCTTGCGTCTTCGTCAGAGAACACGGTGTTTCTGGCGGCTGCCGAATAGGTCTGGCGTTCCTGGTGGTTCGGTATAAGACCGAGCCTCCCGCGATCCGTCCTCGCGGATGGATTTCACAAGGCGCAAATGACCGACAACACCGACACCATTCTCTTTGCTGAAAATATTGGCTCCAGGCACGATCTCCACGTCTTCGCCGACGGTTGTTACGAACCCGATTCAGGGGAGGGCGGCTGGGCATTTGTGGTCTTTCGCGACGATGCCGAAGTCGCCTCCGGTTTTGGCTGCGTCAGGGACACCGCCAGCAATGCGACGGAACTGATCGCGCTGCTCGAAGCGGTGGCGTGGATCAACAGCAATGCGGCGGGGGAAACAGCCGTCATCTGGTCCGACTCCGTTTACGCCGTCAAAGGCTGCAATCACTGGCGCCACATCTGGAAGAACAACGGCTGGAAGAAGATAAGCGCCAACGCGAAGGTCCGAAGCCGCACCATCGCAAATCCGGATTTTTGGAAGGCGATAGACGCTCAACTCTCGCGCAATCGCCTGCTGACGATCGCCTGGTGCAAGGGCCATTCGGGCCTTGCCGGCAACGAGCGCGCGGATGAACTCGCCGAGCGCGGCCGCCTGTCACGGCGTGGCAAGGGTATCCGATGAAAGTTGACCCAAGTCGGCCCGCGCGCGGAAGTGCAGGTTTCCGATAGGCGCCGCCAGCACGTATATCGCTCGCAGCTGTCCGAAACGCCTTGAGGCAAGGTGGCTGCACGCGCCGCCGTCGCCGTTGCCGCAATCAACTCTTGGCTTCGGCCCTCACGCCCATGGGTTCTTCGCCAGCTGCCATTCACCGGTCTCGTCAGGTTCGACGCGCTTGTTGCCGCGGTAGAAGATCGGCAGTCCGGTCTTCTTGTCCATGGAAAAGCGGCTGGGCGTGAACTTCTCGTCCTCGTGTCCGCGGATGGCGAGAGCGAGGGCCTCTTTGAACTTCCCGTCTTTGCACAGGCTTTTGAAGAGTGTCTGGTCCATCGCTTTACTCCACTATCGTCGGGTCCCGGATTGCCTGCCATCGACTGGCGGTCCGGTCAACCGTCAATGGCGACAGGCCGGGGGTTGAAATCGCGAGGCGAGACGCCGACTGGCAGGCTCTTATCTTCAGGCAAACCGGCCGGGCTTCGTTATCCCCCAAAACTCGATTATGACAGTCCTTACATAAAACTGACATTGGAGCTTCATGAACCGGGACTAATGCACTCCCTCATATCGCATCTGGACTATGAGGAAGAGCATGATGTTCGAACTGAAGAATGTCACCCGCCGTTTCGGAAAGAAGACAGCTGTTGATTCCGTGACGCTCGACATTCCTCAGGGCCAGATGGTCGGCATTATCGGCCGTTCCGGCGCCGGTAAGTCCACGCTTCTGCGCATGATCAACCGCCTGCAGGAGCCGACGTCGGGCTCGATCCATTTCGCCGGCGTCGAGGTTTCCAGTCTCCGTGGCCAGGCGCTGCGCAACTGGCAGCGCGATTGCGCGATGATCTTCCAGCAGTTCAATCTCGTTCCGCGTCTCGACGTTCTGACCAACGTCATGCTCGGTCGTCTCAACCATCGTTCGACCACGATGAGCCTGCTCGGTCTTTTTAGCCGCGAAGAGCGCATCCACGCCATCGCTGCCCTTGAGCGTCTCGGCATCGAGCAGACGGCTTTGCAGATGGCCGGCACTCTGTCGGGCGGCCAGCAGCAGCGCGTGGCGATTGCCCGCGCCCTGATGCAGAACCCGAAGATGGTGCTCGCCGACGAGCCGATCGCCTCGCTCGACCCGCTCAATGCGAAGATCGTCATGGACGCGCTGCGCGATATCAACGAGCGCGAAGGCATCACCGTCATCACCAACCTTCATACGCTCGATACGGCCCGCAACTATTGCGAACGCATCGTCGGGATGGCCGCTGGCCGCGTCGTGTTCGATGGCAGGCCTTCCGAATTGACCGCCGATGCCGTCAAGCAGATCTACGGCACCGACAAGGATGGCGCCAGCATCGACGAGACGATGACCTCGACCTCGATCAACATTCCCGCGGCCGTTGCCGCCAATCAATCCGCCGGCTTGCAACCGCTGGCGCTGGCCGGTCTCTGAGAGGGGCGGCCTCGATCGTAAGCCCGCGTTATGGGCACCTTCTTCTAACCAGAGATCGCCGGGGACACCGGTCAATCAGGAGAGTACCATGTTGAAGAAAGCACTCTTTGCCGCGACGGCGCTGTTTGCGCTTGCCGGCGTCTCGCATGCCGCAGACCTCAAGGAATTCCGCGTCGGCATCCTCGGCGGCGAAAACGAAGCCGACCGCCTGCGCAACTACGCTTGCCTGGCTGACCACCTGAAGACCGAGTTCGGCTTCGAGAAGGTTTCGCTCTTCCCGGCTGCTGACTATGACGGCGTTATCCAGGGTCTGCTCGGCGGCACGCTCGACTTCGCGGAGCTCGGCGCTTCCGGCTACGCCGCCATCGCCATCAAGGACGACAAGGCCGTTACGCCGATCCTGACGACGGTTCAGAAGGACGGCTCGACGGGCTACCACTCGATCGGTCTCGCCCTGAAGTCATCCGGCATCAAGGACATCAAGGACGCAAAGGGCAAGAAGCTCGGCTACGCCGATCCGGACTCCACCTCGGGCTACCTGATCCCGCTGACGCAGATCCCGAAGGACACTGGCATGCCGAACGACCAGTACTTCGCGTCCACGCAGTTCAACGGCGGCCACGAGAACAACCTTCTCGCCGCTTACGACGGCAAGGTCGACATCGCTGTTGATGACTCCTCGGGCATCGGCGATTTCAAGGACGGCTACACCTCCGGCACCTTCCGCAAGGCCGTCGACAAGGGCACCGTAGACCCGAACAAGCTGGTTGAAGTCTGGCGTTCGCCGCTGATCCCGAACGGCCCGCTCGTCGTTCGCAACGAACTCGGCGCTGATTGGCAGGCCAAGCTCACCGACTTCTTCATGAAGCTCCCGGAAAAGGATGCCAAGTGCTTCGCAGCCATCGAAGGCGGCGACTACCAGGGCTACACCAAGGTTCAGGCTGACTTCTACAACGCCATCATCGACGCTCGTAAGGCTGCCATCGGCGGTTGATCAATCCTGACAGTTGGAGGGCGGCCGTCACAAGCCGCCCTTTTTCCTGCGAAGAAAGCGGACACCCTTCATGACTTTTGCCGATCCCAACGCCCAAGCGCCCGCCGTCCAGCAAAGCGCAAGTGAAATCGGTGACGCCTGGAGCAAGATGGTGGCCCGCCGTCGACTCTATACCGGTCTCGGGCTGGTGATCCTGCTGGCTGCCTTTGTCGCCTCGGTACGGTTCGCAGACGAAAGCAATGCCGGCCATTTCTTCGAACGCCTGCCGCATCTCTTCGATTTTCTGAGCTGGCTCATTCCCAAGGATTGGAATGACGTCTGGCGCGCCCTGTTCGATGTCGCAAGCCCGATCCAGAAGACCGGCGAGGAGTACAATTTCGCCGAGGGTCGCGTCTATGTCTGGGGCGATTTCTATATTCCCGAATATTTCCATTTGATGATCATCACGATCAACGTCGCGCTGGTCTCGACTCTCATCGGCTTCATCTTCGCCGTGCCGCTGAGCTTTCTCGTGGCCCGCAATCTGGCACCATCCAATCCGCTTCGCATCGTCGCCAAGCGTCTGACGGAATTCCTGCGTGCCTTCCCCGAGATCGTCATCGCCGGCCTGTTTTCGGCCATCCTATCGATCGGTCCGGTTGCCGCGATCATCGCGGTCAGCCTGCACACTATCGGGGCGCTCGGCAAACTCTTCTATGAGGTCGTCGAAAACATCGACATGAAGCCGGATGAAGGCATGAAAGCCGTCGGTGCCAGCTGGTCGGAGCGCGTCCGCTTCGCCGCGATGCCGCAGGTCATGCCGAACTTCGTCTCCTACGCACTGCTGCGCCTCGAGATCAACGTCCGCGCCTCCACCATCATCGGTGCCGTCGGCGGCGGCGGTATCGGCGAGGAGCTGAAGCTCTCCATCTCGCGTGGATTCGGCGCCAAGACGATGGCGCTCGTTCTCCTGCTTTTCATCACAATCGTTGCGGTCGACCAGTTCTCCGCATGGCTGCGCCGCCGCCTCGTCGGCGAGCACGCCTTCCTTTTGCAGCATTGAGGTCCGCCATGACGGTGATCGACGCCAACCGGATGCACGAGATCGAGCAGCGCTATCCGGAATATTTCAAGCGGTCCTTCAAGCAGCGCTTCGGCGGCCTGATGATCGTGATCGCGACTCTCGTCTATGCGCTTTACGCGACCTGGTTCTTCGACCTGCCGAAGCTGCTTGCCGAAGCTCACTGGGAGCGCGTCGGCCTCTATCTCAGCCAGTGGGTCAGCTATGACGTGCAGCCGGAGTTCCGCATCGGTGATGATGGCATCACGGTCAAGTATCCGCGCTTCTCGCCGCTCGGCGACGATCCGCATCCCGACTGGGTTGTGAACAATTCCGATGGCAGCGTCACAGCCTCCGTCATGGGCACAAGCCGCACAGTCACGATCTCCAGCAAGGAAACGGTTCTCACGGCTCATGGCATCAGCGTGCCGGTGGACGTCTCCAGCGGCGCCCCGAAGGTCGTCGGCCCGGTCCCTGCCTGGATGACGGTCTACGATGACAACGTTCTTGCCGATCTCGGATTTGCCGGCGATGTCAGCATCTCGGTCGATCGCGTGAAAGTCCGCAAGCGCTTCCTCGGTTGGGCGAATTTCGTCTTCGACACGCAGTCGCCGTTCTTCGACAAGCCGGCGACCGAGGTTATCAGCCTGATCGTTTCGGGTCCGGACCTGAAGCCCGGCCAGTCCAACCTGTCGCTTGCCTTCGATAATATCTGGCACAACAGCGCCTGGCAGCACGGCGACGTCTGGACCAAGCTGTTCCAGACCATCGTGATGGCCTTTTTGGGAACGCTGCTCGGCGCGTCGCTTGCTTTCCCGCTGGCCTTTCTGGCTGCGCGCAATATCACCCCGAACAAGGTCCTGAACCAGGTCCTGAAGCGGTTCTTTGATTTCCTGCGCTCTGTCGACATGTTGATCTGGGCGCTCTTTCTGACCCGCGCCTTCGGTCCCGGTCCCTTGGCCGGCTCCGGCGCGATTTTCCTCACGGAAACGGGCACGCTCGGCAAGCTCTATTCCGAGGGTCTGGAAAACGTCGACAACAAGCCGCGCGAAGGCATCAAGTCGACCGGTGCCTCCACCGTGCTCACCCATCGCTACGGCATCATCCCGCAGATCGTCCCGGTCTTCGTCAGCCAGACGCTCTACCAGTGGGAATCGAACGTACGCGGCGCAACGATCATCGGCGCGGTTGGCGCTGGCGGCATCGGTCTCAAGCTGTGGGAAGCGATGCGCACCAACGCGAACTGGGAAAACGTCGCCTACATGGTGCTGCTGATCCTGATCGTCGTGTTCCTCTTCGACATGGCGTCGAACGCCCTGCGTCACCGTCTGATGGGGACCAAGGCCCACTGAAAAAAGCGCGGGATCGTTCAGGACCATCATCATTCTGTCACGGAAATCTTTTAGCCGGAAGCCAGCTTGCGGTCGTGGTCAAATCACTGAAGACTGCGACCGCATTCCGAGCGATTCCCAGGATACGAGCCTTGCGCTACGCACTCTATTTCACACCGCCGAAGGATGACCCCTTGAACGGCACGGCCGCGCTCTGGCTCGGCCGCGATGCCTTCACCGGTGAAATTTATCCGGCTCCCGATTGTCCGGACCTGCCAGCCGCCGAGCAGTTCGAACTGACAGCCGATCCTCGCCGCTACGCTTTCCACGCGACGATCAAGGCACCGTTCCATCTGGCCGCCTCCGTCACCGAAAAGGACCTGATCCAGGTGGTCGAGGATTTCGCCGCCCGCACGTCCGCCTTCGACATTCCCGAGCTGGTGCTTGGGCAGTTGGGTAAATTCTTTGCGCTGGTGCCCGCTTTTCTGCATCCGCCGCTTCAGGATTTCGCCGCCACGGTGGTAAAATCCTTCGAACCGTTTCGCGCCGCGTTGTCGGATGCGGATATAGCGCGCCGCAACCCGGAGAAACTGAGCGAAAGCCAGAGGGCCAATCTGTTGCGCTGGGGCTATCCCTATGTGATGGATGATTTCGGGTTCCACATGACGCTGACCGGCCAGGTGCCGCAGGAGCGTGCAGGCGTGATGAAGGCCATTCTGGCGGAGCGTTTCGCCGCCTTTATCGGCCGCCCGCTCCCCATTTGCGGCCTTGCCGTTTTCGTCGAGGAGGCGCGGGGCGCGCCGTTCAAAGCCCATTCCTGGTGGCCGCTCGCCGGCGCTAAAAATTGAAAGACCATATTCGATGACCAAAGAAACAGTCTTCTCAAATGCCCGCATCGTTCTCGAGAATGAGATCGTTGAAGGATCGGTCCTCGTCCGCGATGGCAAGATCGCCGATATCTCGACGGGCAGTTCCCGCGTCGGTGAGGATTTCGAAGGCGATTATCTGATCCCGGGTCTCGTCGAACTGCACACCGACCATCTGGAAGGTCACTATTCGCCGCGCCCCGGCCTGCGTTGGCACAAGACGGCGGCAATCCAGGCGCACGACGCACAGATCGTCACCTCAGGCATCACCACGGTTTTCGACTGCCTGCGCATGGGCGCCGACGAGGACGGCGGCTTCGAACATGGCGAGATGCGCGAAATGGCCGATGCGATCCAGAAGGCCGAGCAGGAGGGCCGCCTGCGTGCAGAGCACCTGCTTCACCTGCGCTGCGAGGTCTCCGCCGACAACGTGCTGCAGCACTTCGCCGATTTCGAGAACGATCCCTATGTCCGTCTTGTCTCGCTGATGGACCACGCGCCCGGCCAGCGGCAGTTCCAGACGATGGACCAGTACATCTTCTACTACCAGAAGAAGCGCGGTCTCTCCGATGCGGAGTTCGCCAAGTTCGTTGATCGTCGCGTGTCCGAATCTGACCGCAATTCCACGCCGCACCGCACGGCCATTTCCAAGGTCTGCGCCGAGCGCGGCATCACCGTCGCCAGCCACGACGACGCGACGCTCGCCCATGTCGACGAAGCCATCGAGAACGGCGTACGCCTCGCCGAATTCCCGACCAGCTTCGACGCCGCCAAGGCGTCGCACGAGCATGGCATGAGCGTGCTGATGGGCGCCCCGAACATCGTGCGCGGCAAGTCGCATTCCGGCAATATCGCCGCCCGCGATCTCGCCGAACGCGGCGTGCTCGACGTTCTGTCCTCTGATTACGTCCCGCTCAGCCTGCTCTACGCACCCTTCCTGATTGCCGACGAGGTGGAGTGCATTTCGCTGCCGAAGGCGATCGCCATGGTCACCGCGACGCCAGCTCGCACGGTTAGCCTCAACGACCGCGGCCGCATCGCCACTGGCCTGCGCGCCGATCTCGTCCGCGTTTTCCGTGATCACGGCGTGCCGGTCACCCGTGCTGTTTGGCGTGAAGGGCGCCGTGTCGCATGAACCCGTCGCACGAACCTCACATCGTTCCAGGTACCGAGCACGGCATCATGGTCGTCGTCGTCGGCCCGAGTGGCGCCGGCAAGGACACGCTGATGGCGCTCGCCGCCAAGCACTTTCGGGGTCGTCCTGAGGTGCATTTCGTCCGACGCGTCATTACTCGCCACACCCATGCCGGCGGCGAGCAGCATCTCGCCGTGTCCGACCAGGGCTTTGCGTCGATGGAGCAGGCCGGGAGCTTCGCGGTCTGGTGGGAAGCGCACGGCTTGAAATATGGCATTCCAGCTGAAGTGTCGGTGTCGCTCGCGCAGGGAAATCTGGTCATCGCCAATGGCTCGCGCTCGGCGCTTCACCATTTCAAGGCTGTTTTCCCGCGGCTCAAGGTCATCAATGTGACGGCGACTGCCGAGGTTCTGGCAAGCCGACTCGAGGCGCGCGGTCGCGAGACGCATGAAGACATCATGGCGCGGCTCGCCCGCGGCCCGCTGACGGTGCGTGGCGACTACGACGTGACCGACGTCGATAACAGCGGCTCGCTTGAAGACGGCGAGCGCAGGATCGTGGATGCGCTGAACCGCTTCCTCACCGAAGTGGCTTAGGATCGGGAGGTACGATGGCAATCGTTGTCGTTCCTTACGATCCCGAGTGGCCACGGCTTTTCAACGAGGTCAAAGCAGAGCTGCAGCCGGTGCTATCCGACTTGGCACCGGTGTTTCATCATGTCGGCAGCACATCGGTTCCGGGCCTTGCCGCGAAGCCCAAGATCGATCTGCACGCTGCTTTCCGCAACGAGGATGGGCTGCTGACCGCGATCGAGCGGGTAAAAGGCCTCTCCGTCTACGCGTTTCACGGTGACAAATACAACGACCAGAGCTGGACCTTCACCTGCGGCAAGGGCTCCTATGGCGCGCGGCTCTATCTCTGTTCATCCGATAACCGTGTGCTCCGCGATCGCATCGTTTTCCGCGATTACTTGCGGGCGCATCCCCAGCGGGCGCAAGCATACGCGGCGCTGAAGCTTCGCCTGATGAGCGAGGCGAACGACGATTGGGCCTATTACACAGGCGGCAAGACCGACTTCGTACGCGAGACCTTACGTCTCGCGGCTGGCGAAGTGGACTGATGTCACGGCGCAATTTTGTTGTGCGTGGAAAAAATCGAATGAACTTTCAGTGATTTGGACGAACGGATCTTCCCCGTCGATCCCCGCGCCAACGATCTGGCGCACATTGATGACGTCATTGGACAGGGAGCCGGGTCGCGAGCCGGATCTGACAAAACGGGTTGAAAGTCCAGCGTTCGATGATGTTTGCAGGAGGAGGATCGCAGGCGTCAGGACCGGCGATCAACCGCAACGGAAAGGCCGAGAGACGCTCCTGTCGGCCTGGAAGCGCGGGGACCTCGATGCAATCGGGCAGGCGGTACCGCCTGACAACCCACATAGACCACAACCGCTGCCTGCCCATTCCCAGCCAGGCCAAGCCGTACCGGAGCATTCTCCGGCGCGGACATTACTGCTGGCAGCGGCACCCCTTGTGGGATGCCGCTGCCACTGCGTTATTCGCCTTCGCCGCGTCCAGCGACGATCTCGCGCTTGCCGACATGATTTGCCGGGCCGACGAGACCTTCCTTCTCCATGCGCTCGACGAGCGAAGCCGCACGGTTGTAGCCGATGCCGAGCCGGCGCTGGATGTAGGAGGTCGAGCACTTCTTGTCGCGCATCACGACCTTGACCGCCTGCTGGTAAAGCTCGTCGCCGTCTTCGGAGCCCATGGCGCTCTTGTCGAAGACTGCGCTGTCCTCTTCTTCCCCGTCCTCTTCTTCCTCGTCAGCGGTGACGGTGTCGAGATATTCCGGCCGACCCTGCGTCTTCAGATGCGCGACGACCTTCTCGACTTCGGCATCGGAAACGAACGGTCCGTGCACGCGCGAAATCCGCCCGCCGCCCTGCATGTGCAGCATATCACCCTGGCCGAGCAGTTGTTCCGCGCCCTGTTCGCCAAGAATAGTGCGGCTGTCGATCTTCGACGTCACCTGGAAGGAGATACGGGTCGGGAAGTTCGCCTTGATCGTGCCGGTGATGACGTCGACCGACGGGCGCTGCGTCGCCATGATCAGGTGGATACCGGCAGCACGCGCCATCTGCGCCAGGCGCTGGATCGCCCCTTCGATTTCCTTGCCGGCGACCATCATCAGGTCGGCCATTTCGTCAACGATGACGACGATATAGGGCATCGGCGTCAGGTCCATCTCCTGGCTCTCCTCGATCGGAGCGCCCGTGCTTCTGTCGAAGCCGGTCTGGACCATGACATGGATGGTCTCGCCCTTGTCGCGCGCCTGCGCCACGCGGCTGTTGTAGCCGTCGATGTTGCGCACGCCGAGGCGTGACATCTTGCGATACCGATCCTCCATCTCGCGCACCGCCCACTTCAGCGCCATGACGGCCTTCTTGGGGTCGGTGACGACGGGCGTCAAAAGGTGCGGGATGCCGTCATAGACGGAGAGTTCCAGCATCTTCGGATCGACCATGATCAGGCGGCACTGCTCGGGCGACATCCGGTAAAGCAGCGACAGGATCATGGTGTTGATGGCGACCGACTTACCCGAACCGGTGGTGCCGGCAACGAGCAGGTGGGGCATCTTTGCGAGCTCGGCGATGACGGGTTCGCCGCCGATCGTCTTGCCGAGGCCGAGCGCCAGCTTGTAGCCGCTCTTCTCGAAATCCTGGCTTTCGATCATCTCACGGAAGTAGACGGTCTCGCGCAGCGCGTTCGGCAATTCGATACCGATGACGTTGCGGCCGGGAACCACGGCGACACGCGCCGACAGGGCCGACATCGAGCGGGCAATATCGTCGGCGAGGCCGATGACGCGGGAAGACTTGACGCCCGGTGCCGGCTCGAACTCGTAAAGCGTGACAACAGGGCCGGGGCGGACATGGATGATCTCGCCCTTGATGCCGAAATCCTCGAGAACACTTTCCAGAAGGCCGGCATTCTGCTCCAGCGTCTCCTGCGACATGATCTCGCCGACACGTTCAGGCGGCTCCTGCAGCAGCGAATGCGACGGGAATTCGTAGCCTGAGGCATCGACCCTCGAGGCGACGACCTTCGGTGCGGCAAAACGCGGTGCCGGTGCGAGCGGCTGCGGCGCCAAAGCGCGAACTGGCAGCGGAGCGATAGGCTGCACTTTCGGCTCGACTTGCGCCGCTTCTTCCACGCGGCTGTGTTCGGTCGCGACCGGGTTTTGCGCGGCGCGGCCACGCGTCAAACCGGGAGAAGGCGCGACAGCGGCTGGGGCGACCGGCTGAGGCACCGAAGCTACGGCCATTGCGGGCTGTTGCCGACCAGGCCGCCACTCCATGACGCGGAACCGGCTGATGATCGATTCGGGGCTAACCTCTGCCTTCGGCAGGGAGACCGGCGGCAACAGGATCGGTTCGGCCGCCGCTTCCTCGAAGGCCATGACCTCCCAGAATGCGAAGTCCGAGATGGCAGCCAGTTCCGTGGATGCGCGGACAACGGTGTGAGTCTCGGGCTCGACCGACATCAACGGCAATGCGGTGGCAGTCGGCTGCACCTCGATCGCCGGCGCGATCTCCGCTTCGTAGACCTCGACCGGAGCGTTCGCGACAACAGGTGCCTGCTGTTCCACGCTCGCGCCGATTTCCGCCGCAACGCGTTCCTGCAGCGCAAGCGGCGGCGTGCGAAAGGGCGGCGCCGGTACGCGCTTCGGATTGATCAGATTCTCGGGCGTGCGGGTGAACCGCACATTCGGAGCCAGTGAAAAATTGCTCTGCCAGATTGGTGCCGTAGGCTTCTCGCCTGCGTGTTCCTGCAGCTGTTCACCTTCGACTTCCGCGGAAATCTCCTCGGCCCCTGTCAGATTGGTTCTCGGAAAGCGCATACGACCGCTACTCACTCATGATTAGCAACTAATATCGGCTTTCGAATTAGGAAATGAAGGTTAATAAGTTCCTTCCATCCGCGCGGTCATTCGGCGAAAAACAAAAGGAAAATCATTTTATATCAGTGGCTTGGAAGGCAATGAAAATTTTAATGAACTTTCGACGAAGCGCTCAGTGCGCTTCGTCCCAGTTGGTGGCCGAACGCGCGTCGACTCTCAGCGGCACCCGCATTTCGAGCGCCGGCATGGTGGCGTTCTCCATCACCGAAACGATGATCGGCGTCGCCTTTTCGACGTCTGCGTCCTCGACTTCGAAGATCAGTTCGTCGTGCACCTGTAGGAGCATGCGCACGCGGTCGCCAAGCCCTGCTTCGGCCAGCGCCGGCTCCATCTTGATCATGGCCCGGCGAATGATATCGGCGGCTGATCCCTGGATCGGCGCGTTGATCGCGGCGCGCTCGTTGAAGGCGCGAACCGACGGGTTGGACGAGCGAATCTCCGGATAGTTGATTCGCCGCCCGAAGATCGTTTCGACGTAACCCTTGTCACGCGCCATCTGCTTGCGGCTGTCCATGTAGTCGCGGATGCCGGGGAAGCGCTCGAAATACTTCTTGATGTAGTCGCCCGCTTCCGAGCGCTCGATCGAGAGCTGATTGGCAAGGCCGAAGGCTGAGATACCGTAGATGATGCCGAAGTTGATGGCCTTGGCGCGACGTCGCACTTCTGACGGCATGCCCTCGACAGGCACGCCGAACATCTCCGATGCGGTCATCGCATGAATGTCGACGCCGTCGGCGAAGGCCTGTGTCAGCTGCGGAATCTCGGCGACGTGGGCGAGCACGCGCAGCTCGATCTGGCTGTAGTCGGCCGAAATCAGCTTATGGCCCGGCGACGAGATGAAGGCAGTACGGATCTTGCGGCCTTCCGCCGTCCGAACCGGAATGTTTTGCAGGTTTGGTTCCGAGGAGGACAGGCGACCTGTCGTCGTCGAGGCCAGCGAATACGAGGTGTGAACCCGCTTCGTCTGGGGGTGCACGTATCCCGGCAGCGCATCCGTGTAGGTGGACTTGAGCTTAGTCAGCTGGCGCCAGTCGACGATCTTGCGCGGCAGTTCGAAGCCCGCGGCAGCGAGGTCTTCGAGAACGCTTGCCGAGGTCGACCATTGGCCGGTCTTCGTCTTCGTACCACCGGCAAGTCCCATCTTGCCGAACAGGATGTCGCCCAGCTGCTTCGGCGAGCCGATGGTAAAGCGACCGCCTGCAAGCTTGAAAATTTCGTCCTCGAGTGCCGCGGCGCCTTGTGCGAGATCGCCGGACAGGCGCGAGAGGATCTGCCTGTCGACGGTGATGCCGCGTTCTTCCATGTGTGCCAGGACCGGAAGCAAGGGCCGCTCGAGGCGTTCGTAAACCGTGGTCAGCTTCTCGGCGGCAAGGCGCGGTTTCAGCACCAGCCAGAGCCTGAGCGTGATCTCCGCATCCTCGGCGGCGTAGTGCGTCGCGCGATCGATATCGACGAGGTCGAATGTAACGTTCGACTTGCCGCTGCCGGCCACGTCCTTGTAGGCGATCGGCGTGTGGCCGAGGAACTTCTCCGACAACGGGTCCATGCCGTGCGCGCCGGTGCCTGCGTCGAGCACGTAGGAGATCAGCATCGTATCGTCGAAGTTCTTGGTTTCGACCCCGTAGCGCTTCATCAGCAGGTAGTCGTATTTGAGGTTCTGGGCGACCTTCAGGATCGACTCGTCTTCCAGCAGTGCCTTCAGCCGGGGCAGGGCATCTCGCATCGGGATCTGGTTGTCCGCAAGCCCGCCGCCGAGCAGATCGCCGACGCCCGTCTTGTGGGCGATCGGGACGTAGGCGGCGCGAATGCTGGTGCCGGTGGCGTTCCTGTCGTTGTCGGCAATCGCCATCGAGAAGCCGACGAGCTCCGCCTGCATCGCATCGAGCGACGTGGTCTCGGTGTCGAAGCCAACCAGTCCGGTGTCGCGCGCATCGGCAATCCATTTGTCGAGCGTCGCGATGTCGCGAATGGTGACATAGCGCGAGTGGTCGAAGGGCAGGGAGGCAAAGGCCTCGGCGCGCGCCTTGGCAAGATCGCCCGGCCGGAAGGTACCCTCGCGACCATTCGCGCCGTTCGCCTTTGCCGGAACGGGCACGGCCTCGCCGGCAACGTCGGGAATGCCGCCGGCAACCGGCTCGGGCTCTGCGGCGTCGAGATCCGGCCCGCGCGCTGCCGCACCCCACTGGACCGGAACATCCACGGCTTCGATCGCGCTGGCATCGCAATCGCAAGCCTCGGCCACGCGCCGCGTCAGCGAGGTAAACTGCATTGCCTTCAAGAAGCCGATCAGCTTCGGTCCGTTCTGCGGCTCAAGGATCAGGTCTTCGACCTTGAGTTCAAGCGGAACATCGGTGCGCAGCCGCACGAGCTCGCGCGACAGGCGGGCCTTGTCGGCATTCTCGATGATCGTCTGCCGGCGCTTCTCCTGCTTGATCTCGGTCGCGCGTTCGAGAAGCGTGTCGAGATCGCCGTACTCGGCAAGCAGTTGCGCCGCCGTCTTCGGGCCGATGCCGGGGATGCCAGGCACGTTGTCGACCGAGTCGCCGGTCATCGCCTGGAGATCGATCATCTTCTCGGGTGGAACGCCCCACTTCTCGATGACATCAGGAATGCCGATCTGCTTGTCCTTCATGCTGTCGTACATGTGGACGTTGGTCGTCACCAGCTGCATCAGATCCTTGTCCGAAGACACGATCGTCACGTCGGCGCCGAGCGCCTCGGCCTGGCGAGCATAGGTTGCAATGATGTCGTCGGCCTCGAAGCCCTCCGTCTCGATGCACGGCAGGTTGAAGGCCCGTGTGGCGTGACGGATGAGACCGAACTGAGGGATGAGTTCGTCGGGCGGTGTCGAGCGGTTCGCCTTGTAGGCGTCGTAGAGATCCTTGCGGAACGTCTTTGCCGAATAGTCGAAGATGACGGCCAGATGCGTCGGGGTCGCGCCAACCGATGTGTCGCGCGCATCGGTCAGGAGTTTCCACAGCATGTTGCAGAAACCCGACACGGCGCCCACCGGCAAACCGTCGGATTTGCGGGTCAAAGGGGGAAGTGCGTGAAAGGCTCGAAAGATAAAACCGGAGCCGTCGATTAGGAAGAGATGATCGCCTTTTTTCATGGCGTCATGGATAGCGCGGCGACCTTGGAAGGTCCATATAAAGTTCCGAGGGTGAAAAGTTTCTGGCTCACCAAAGTGTTACTAATTTGTAATAGTCAATCCTCGGCTTTCCCTTGAAAAGCCACATTCCCGATCACAAATGATTACTACCGGCGTTTGATCGTGTTTGATCGCGTCGAGGGTCTGATAGCTGGCTTGTCCCCCGCCGCTTCGGACTTGGACAAAGGCCTTATCCCCTCTCCGGGCCTTTGTCCCCATTTTAAAGCCGCCATAGCCAGACCTCCAGGCTATGGCGGCTTTGTTTTGCTGCTCTATCTTTCGAACATAGCCTGCGATGAAGCATTTGTGATGCGTCGTATGCGATTTGTTGCATTGTTTCATCGAGTTTTCTGCGACTAATTGAGAAGATGGGAATTAATCGAATGGACTCGGGAGCTTACCTTGCCAGCCAGCTGGCCAAGGGCTTCGCTCGTTCGCTCCAGCAGCGCGCGGCGCGGCTCGGCTTTTCGCCCGGGCAATTCCCCGTTCTTCTCGAACTCTGGGCCGAGGACGGGCTGACGCAGAAGCAGTTGCTGGCCCGCGTCGACATCGAACAGGCGACGATGGCGAACACGCTTGCGCGCATGGCGCGCGACGGGTTGATCGATCGTCGTCCGCATCCGTCCGACAAGCGCGCGCAGCTGATCTTTCTCACGGACAAGGCCAAAGGCATGGAAGACGACGCCATCGAGGCGGCGCGTGAAGCGGACCTGGCCCTGTTTCAGGGCTTCAAGAGCTTCGAGCGCGAACTGACGCTCGAGTACATCCGCCGCCTGCTCGACAATGCCAAGAAGCTGTAATCGACACTGTTCCGCCGCCGTTATGGTCGAACCCCTCCGCATGCGCTGAAAAGAACTCTCGCCCGCCGCCAGCTATTCGTGCTCTCGTCCCCCGGGTGTGTCTGACGCGCCCATCTCTCGCCATTGGCTCCCTGCCTGCTTTTTCGTCTCGAAAGCGACCGGCCTTTGGTCTATCGTCCCGCCGAATTTCAAAAGGAGTCGAAAATGACTGACGTAATGCCGGTGCTGTCGCGTGCGGACCAGAATTTGACATCGAGCCTCGACAAGCTGTTCGAGCTGTTGCGCATCAAGTCCATTTCCACCGACCCGGCCTACAAGGCCGAGTGCCGCAAGGCGGCTGAATGGCTGGTTTCCTATCTCGAGACCCTGGGTTTCGAGGCGTCCGTGCGTAACACGCCCGGCCACCCCATGGTCGTGGCCCATCACGCCGGCGCAAGCGCTGATGCGCCGCATGTGCTGTTCTACGGCCACTACGACGTGCAGCCAGTCGATCCGATCGAGCTCTGGGAGAATGATCCCTTCGAACCGTCGATCAAGGATGTCGGCAACGGCCGGAAGATCCTGACGGGCCGCGGCACCGCCGACGACAAAGGCCAGTTGATGACTTTCGTCGAGGCCTGCCGTGCCTACAAGGAAGTCAAGGGTGCACTGCCTTGCCGCATCACCATCCTCTTCGAAGGCGAAGAGGAATCGGGTTCGCCGTCGTTGAAGCCTTTTCTTGAGGCCAACGCCGCGGAATTGAAGGCGGACTATGCGCTCGTGTGTGACACCAGCATGTGGGATCGCGATACACCGGCAATCGCAGCAGCCCTTCGTGGTCTTGTCGGCGAGGAAATCGTCGTGACGGCCGCCGACCGCGATCTGCATTCCGGCCTGTTCGGCGGTGCCGCGGCGAACCCGATCCATATCCTGACTGCCGCGCTTGCCGGACTGCACGATGAGACCGGCCGCATCACCCTTGAAGGCTTCTATGACGGCGTCGAGGAAACGCCTGCCAATATCAAGGCATCCTGGGAAACGCTCGGCAAAACGGCGGAAACCTTCCTGGGCGAGGTCGGCCTGTCGATCCCGTCGGGCGAAAAGGACCGGTCGGTTCTCGAGCTCACATGGGCGCGTCCGACCGCCGAGATCAACGGCATCTGGGGCGGCTACACCGGTGAGGGCTTCAAGACGGTGATCGCAGCCAAGGCTTCGGCCAAGGTTTCCTTCCGCCTCGTCGGGACCCAGGATCCGAACGCCATCCGCGAAAGCTTCCGCAGCTACGTCCGCTCGAAAATCCCGGCGGACTGCTCGGTCGACTTCCATCCGCATGGCGGTTCGCCGGCCATCCACCTCTCTTATGATTCGCCGGTGCTGACGAAGGCCAAGAATGCGCTCTCCGACGAGTGGCCGAAACCGGCCGTGGTGATCGGCATGGGCGGATCGATCCCGATCGTCGGCGACTTCCAGAAGATGCTCGGCATGGAGTCGCTGCTTGTCGGCTTCGGTCTCAGCGATGATCGCATTCACTCGCCGAACGAGAAGTACGAACTCGCTTCCTACCACAAGGGCATCCGTTCTTGGATCCGCATCCTGGAAGCGTTGGCCAAATAGGCTGGAAAAGCGTTCGTCTTTGAACGCCAGAAAAACAAAAAGGCCGGAACGAGCCGGCCTTTCGTCATCCGCTTCACTTCGATGCCAGTACATCCGTGGTCAAGGAGGAAGCGAATGTTGCAGCCAGACTGATCGGGAAAGGTTAACCAACGGTTAACGCTGAGCCTCGATCAGGACGGTGGAAGCGGCAACGTTGCTGGCGCGCACAGCTTTCCATCGGCTGCAATATGTTGGTTCGCACGTCGGAATGCCGAGCGCGCGTTTCAAGTAGATGTGTTGCATTTTTGAATTTTGAAGCGCCCACGCGTTCAAGTCAGGTTCATCGGCGCGGACTACAAATCATTGAAAGAAAAGGTGATTGAGCTGAAATCGGCGCGAGGCGGCGAACGCCGAAGCCGTGCCCGGGCGCTTGCGCACCTTTTCGGAAAACACAAGCGGCGCGGTCGCCAGCGTCGTCAGAGGAGTTGAAACGTGAAGTCCATCTTGATGAAGGCCGCTGCAGCGGCCGCCCTCTTGCTCGCGCCGGCGATTGCCGAGGCGGCAGAGGGATATGCGACAGCCAACGTCAACATGCGGGCCGGACCAAGCACGCAATATCCCCCTGTAACCGTCATTCCGGCCGGTGAATCGGTGGAAATCCATGGCTGCCTCGCCGATGTGCCTTGGTGCGACGTGGAGTTCTACGGTGGGCGCGGCTGGGTCGCAGGTCGCTATGTGCAGGCGCTCTACCAGAGCCGTCGCGTCTATGTGGGTCCGGAATATTACCGTCCCCTCGGAATCCCGACCGTGGTCTTCAGCGTCGGAAATTACTGGGACCGCTATTACCGCGGTCGCGATTTCTATCGGGAGCGCGATCGTTGGCGTCGCAATCCTGTTTACGATCGCCCGCCCGCTGTGGTGCGGCCGCCAGAATTCGACGGAAACCCTGGCCCCGGGCGTCCGCGACCCGATTTTGATCGCGGTCCCGATCGGACGCTCGATGGAAACCGCGGACCGGACCGTCGTCCCGAGCAACCGAATTTCGACCGCGGCCCCGGCCGCCAGGATTTCCAGGGACGGCCCCATGACAATCGTCCGGACTTCCAGCGCCCGCCGCAGGGCAACGACGATGGGAACTGGCGTCGCGGCGGTGAGGGCCGTCGTGGGCCTCCACGCTGCCCGCCGCGTGATCCGGCCTGCGGCAACCAGCAGTGACGCATCGGGGCGGCCGCGAGACCGCCCTTTATATTGGGGAGATGAGAAGGCCCGGCGCTCTGGGAGAGACACCGGGCCTGATCGCGATCGGCGCGTTTGAGGGGGAGACGGCCGACCTTTAGCGAAACGTGTAGGGCGTGTTTCGCTAGGGCGTTAATCCACCAGCTCGCTAATGGTTCCCTGTTACCAGAGAGAAACGGAACGCTGCCGACCGGCGAGGAGGTCGCGCAATTCCGCGAACGGGCCGTGAAGCATCTTCAGGCGGCTCTCTTCCATTTTTGTCAGCCGGTAGCGGCGTGCAAACTCGTGCACGTCCCAAACTTCACGCAGCTTGAATTCTTCGCTTTTGGTAATGTCGATGGTCATGAATGCCTACATATTGCGCATGCTGCGCTAATCTCAGGCGCAATCCGGCGTGCTATACGTCAGATTTGTGACAGTCGCAACGAATGGCAGCCATGCCAAAAAAGCGGGGCTTGGTAAACGAATTATAACAAAGCCCAGGCTGAGCGGCCCGGGCCTTGCTGTCTTAATCAGCGCCAATCGCGTCCGCGCACCCACGGTGGCGGGCGATCCCATCCGTAGGATCGCTCATAGCGCCAGTCATGGCGCGGCGGGCCGCCCCATCCGTAGCGGCGATCGGCGCGCCAGCCGTAACGCGGCGGTGGCGGTCGGTCCCAGTTCGGCCGGCAATTGCCCCACCGGGTCAGGTGATAGCCGCGCCCGCAGGCGTAATCGACGAGTACCGTATTCTTGGCCGCAACGCCGTTCAGCGGCGCGACCGGCATCGCTTCAGCCGCGGTAACGCCAAATCCACACATGGCGATCGCAGCTGCAATCATTCTAATACGCATCTCTGCACCTCTGTTATGCAAGTCCCTTGCACATGGATTAGAGAGCCGGTTCGGTGAACGGGGGCTGAACCAAATTTGACATTGTTGGGGCAAGGGCGGGCCGGTCTAGCCACTTCTTAACCACCCCTTAAATCGCCGCATTTAAAGTTCAACCGGGCGGAGAACCGTTTGGCAAAGCACGGTTTCTGCGGCGTCGCCGCGCAAGGAGCGAAGAAGGGGCGTACCGGTACTAGATGGCGGGCAGAGGCAAATCACGCGACAGGATCGAACCTTCCTTCGGCGGTCGCGACGACCGCGACGATGATGACGATTTTTCGCTCGACGCCGATGACCGTGTCGTCAGGGGACGTTCGACCAAGCGATCGCCGTCAAAATCGTCTCGCGCGCGCCAACCCGAAAGACGCAGACGTGGTCGTCGCGAACGCGAGGGTGGAAGCTTCTTCGGCTTCATTCGTCGCATCCTCTACTGGTGCATCGTTTTCGGCATCTGGGCCGGGATCGGCGTGGCTGGCCTCGTCGTCTATTACGGGTCGCGTATGCCGAGCGCCAGCACCTGGGCCATTCCGGATCGCCCGCCGAACGTCAAGATAACTGCCGTCGATGGCAGCGTCATCGCCAATCGCGGCACGACGGGCGGCGAAGCGCTCGCGCTCGAAGACATGTCGCCCTACATCCCGGAAGCGATCGTCGCCATTGAAGACCGCCGCTTCTATTCGCATTTCGGCGTGGATCCCCTTGGCCTCGCACGCGCCCTCGTCACCAACCTGACGACCGGCCACATGGTTCAGGGCGGCTCGACGCTGACACAGCAGCTTGCAAAGAACCTTTTCCTGTCGCCGGACCGCACGCTTGAGCGTAAGGTGCAGGAAGTCCTGCTCGCGCTATGGCTGGAGCAGAAATACACCAAGGACCAGATCCTTGCGATGTACCTCAACCGCGTCTTCTTCGGCTCGAACGCCTATGGCGTCGAAGCGGCCTCGCGTCGCTACTTCAACAAGTCCGCACGCGACGTGAACCTCGGTGAAGCAGCCCTTCTTGCCGGACTCGTCAAGGCGCCGTCGCGGCTGTCGCCGGCGCGCGATCCCGAGGCCGCCAATGCCCGCGCGCAGGTGGTCCTGCAGACGATGCGCGAGCAAGGCTATATCACCGACGACGAGGTGAAGACCGCGATGTCGCAGACGCCAGCCAAGGCGAAGCGCTACTGGTCGGGCGCCGGCCACTATGTCGCGGATATGGTCATGGACCAGCTCCCTGGCCTGATCGGCGACGTCAAGGAAGACATCGTCGTCGATACGACGATCGACAAGACGCTGGAGAAGCGCGCGGAGCAGTCGCTGAACGATGTGCTCGGCAAGGACGGCGCCAAGCTCGATACGTCGCAGGCAGCCCTGGTTTCACTCGATGGCACCGGCGCAATCCGCGCGCTCGTCGGCGGCAGGGATTATGCCGACAGCCAGTTCAACCGCGCCGTCACCGCCAAGCGCCAGCCGGGCTCGTCCTTCAAGCCGTTCGTCTATGCAGCGGCGTTGGAAAAAGGTCTGACGCCGTTTTCGGTGTTCAACGACGCGCCGATCCGCATCGGCGATTGGACGCCTGAGAACTACGAGAAGAAGTACAATGGCGAAGTGACGCTCGCGACGGCGCTTGCAAAGTCGCTGAACACCGTCGCGGCCCAGTTGGTCATGTATGACGGGCCGGACCAGGTGATCAAGCTCGCGCACCGCCTCGGCATCGAATCGGAACTGCAGCCCAATGCCTCGATCGCTCTTGGTACGTCGGAAGTGTCGCTGACCGAGCTCACCGGCGCCTATGCCGCCTTCATGAATGGCGGCTACAAGGCGACGCCGCATGTGATCCGACGCGTAACGACGGCTGACGGCAGCAAGGTGCTCTACGAAAATACCTACGACAACCCGCCCCGTGTCCTGTCGGAGGCGATTGCTGCCAACATGAACACGATGATGATGGGCGTCATCAACCAGGGAACGGGCAAGAGCGCCAAGCTTTCCGGTTGGCAGGCCGCGGGCAAGACCGGCACGACCCAGAATTCGCGCGACGCGCTCTTCGTCGGCTTCACCAGCAACCTCACAACCGGCGTCTGGTTTGGCAACGACGATGGCAAGCCGATGAAGAAGGTGACGGGCGGCGGCTTGCCGGCCAAGGCCTGGCAGGAATTCATGGTCGCCGCGCACAAGGGACTGTCGCCGGCGCCACTGTTCGGCAACGGGCAATTCATGGCTGATCCGGCAGCCAATCCCGGCTTCGGCGACCAGCCGATGGCGTCTGCGGAGCCCGGTATGGCGCCGCCGCTTGAAGAGCCGACGACAATCGGCAGCATTCTCTCCGGTGTCTTTGGTGAAAGCGCCGAGCGCTATCCACAGGCGAATGACCGGCCAAGACGCCAGCCGATCGCCCCGGTCAATGGCGGTCCGGTGCCGCCCGCCGACATCGCCGATGACGGTGGTTATGGCTACGGTGATGCGCTGCCGCGGGGTGATATTGGCGAGCCTGAACCGTCGCCGGCGCACCATCGGAAACGGACGACCTTGCTTGACTTGATCATGGGACAATAGTCGACGGGTTTTGGCCAGAAAAACGCCATCGTCCTGTGCGTGCCAAAATTAGCTGTTGGGCGCTTTTTTTGCCGGTTTTCTGGCTAGTTCTCGCCTTGCAGTCCCGAAAACCGCTCCTTATATACGCGGCATCACCGCAATCACGATTGCGTTAATCTTAAAGACCCATCCCGTAAGGGGCTGTCAGGGAAATGCCTTCTCGGGGTTCCGACAGCTTGCTTCAAGGAGAGAATGACATGGCAAAAGTAATTGGTATCGACCTCGGAACGACAAATTCCTGCGTCGCTGTCATGGACGGCAAGGACGCGAAGGTCATTGAGAACGCCGAAGGTGCGCGCACGACGCCTTCGATCGTAGCATTTTCCGAAGATGGCGAACGCCTCGTCGGTCAGCCGGCCAAGCGCCAGGCAGTCACCAACCCCACGGATACGCTGTTCGCAGTGAAGCGCCTCATCGGCCGCCGCTACGACGATCCGACGGTTGAAAAGGACAAGGCTCTCGTTCCTTTCGAGATCACCAAGGGCGACAACGGCGACGCATGGGTCAAGGCCCGCGGCACCGGCTATTCGCCTGCCCAGATCTCCGCGATGATCCTTCAGAAGATGAAGGAAACCGCTGAATCCTATCTCGGTGAAAAGGTCGAAAAGGCCGTCATCACCGTTCCCGCATACTTCAACGACGCACAACGCCAGGCAACCAAGGATGCCGGCAAGATCGCTGGCCTCGAAGTTCTGCGCATCATCAACGAGCCGACGGCGGCAGCCCTTGCCTACGGTCTCGACAAGAAGGACGGCAAGACCATCGCCGTTTACGACTTGGGTGGCGGTACCTTCGATATCTCGATCCTCGAAATCGGCGACGGCGTCTTCGAAGTGAAGTCCACCAACGGCGATACCTTCCTCGGCGGTGAAGACTTCGACATGCGTCTCGTCGAATACCTCGTTGCCGAGTTCAAGAAGGACAACGGCATCGACCTCAAGGGCGACAAGCTGGCTCTGCAGCGCCTCAAGGAAGCTGCCGAAAAGGCAAAGATCGAACTGTCGTCCTCGCAGCAGACCGAAATCAACCTGCCGTTCATCACCGCTGATGCAACCGGCCCGAAGCACCTGACGCTGAAGCTGACCCGCGCCAAGCTCGAAAGCCTGGTCGAGGATCTGATCCAGCGCACGATCGCACCGTGCAAGGCTGCTCTCAAGGATGCCGGCGTCACGCCAGCCGAGATCGACGAAGTCGTTCTCGTCGGTGGCATGAGCCGCATGCCGAAGGTCCAGGAAGTCGTCAAGCAGCTGTTCGGCAAGGAGCCACACAAGGGCGTCAACCCTGACGAAGTCGTGGCACTCGGCGCAGCCATCCAGGCTGGCGTTCTGCAGGGCGACGTCAAGGACGTTCTGCTTCTCGACGTAACCCCGCTGTCCCTCGGCATCGAGACCCTCGGTGGCGTCTTCACCCGTCTGATCGAGCGTAACACGACGATCCCGACGAAGAAGTCGCAGACCTTCTCGACCGCCGACGACAACCAGCAGGCCGTCACCATCCGCGTTTCGCAGGGCGAGCGCGAAATGGCTGCCGACAACAAGCTGCTCGGTCAGTTTGACCTCGTTGGCCTGCCGCCGGCACCGCGTGGCGTTCCGCAGATCGAAGTCACCTTCGACATCGACGCGAACGGCATCGTGCAGGTTTCGGCCAAGGACAAGGGCACCGGCAAGGAACAGCAGATCCGTATCCAGGCTTCTGGTGGTCTCTCCGACGCCGACATCGAAAAGATGGTCAAGGACGCCGAAGCCAATGCCGAAGCCGACAAGAAGCGCCGCGAGGCCGTGGAAGCCAAGAACCAGGCTGAAAGCCTGATCCACTCCACGGAAAAGTCGCTGAAGGATTATGGTGACAAGGTTTCCGAGGCCGACCGCACCGCGATCTCCGATGCGATCGCTGCTCTGAAGTCTGCCGTCGAAGCAACCGAGCCGGATGCTGAAGACATCAAGGCAAAGACCCAGACCCTCATGGAAGTCTCCATGAAGCTCGGTCAGGCGATCTACGAAGCACAGCAGGCTGAAGGCGGTGCGGCAGCAGACGCATCCGCGGAAGCCGGCGACGACAATGTCGTCGATGCCGACTACGAAGAAGTCAAGGACGACGACCGCAAGAAGTCCGCCTAAGCGAGACGAGACGGTCTAGCTTGAAACTGACGTTCCGGCTGCCCACCACGGCAGCCGGAAAACCATTTCCGGGGTCTAATCCTTAATGGCAAAAGCCGATTTTTACGAAACGCTGGGTGTCGCCAAGACGGCGGACGAAAAAGAGCTGAAAAGCGCCTTCCGCAAACTCGCCATGAAGTACCATCCGGACAAGAATCCGGGCGACCACGACGCCGAGCGCAAGTTCAAGGAAATCAACGAAGCCTACGAAATGCTCAAGGATCCGCAGAAGCGTGCGGCCTATGACCGATATGGTCACGCTGCCTTCGAGCATGGCGGCATGGGCGGCGGCGGCATGGGCGGCGGCTTTGGCGGCGGCGGATTTTCCGACATTTTCGAGGATATCTTCGGCGAGATGATGGGCGGCGGCCGCCAGCGGCAGCGCTCTTCGGGCGGCCGCGAGCGTGGCGCCGATCTTCGCTACAACATGGAAATTTCGCTGGAGGAGTCCTTCTCCAGCAAGACCGCGCAGATCCGCGTGCCAACTTCGATCACTTGCGACGTCTGCTCCGGCTCGGGTGCGAAACCCGGCACGCAGCCGAAGACCTGCGGCACTTGCCAGGGCTCGGGTCGCGTGCGCGCTGCCCAGGGCTTCTTCTCGATCGAACGGACCTGCCCGACCTGTCATGGTCGTGGCACGATCATTCCCGATCCGTGCACGAAGTGCCATGGCCAGGGCCGCGTCACCGAAGAGCGTTCGCTGTCCGTGAACATTCCGGCCGGTATCGAAGACGGCACCCGCATCCGCCTGCAGGGCGAGGGCGAAGCCGGCATGCGCGGCGGTCCGGCGGGCGATCTTTACATCTTCCTGTCGGTGAAGCCGCATGAGTTTTACCAACGTGACGGCGCCGACCTCTACTGCACCATTCCGATCTCGATGACGACGGCGGCACTCGGCGGCACCTTTGACGTGGCGACGCTCGATGGCACGAAGTCGCGTGTGACGGTGCCCGAAGGCACGCAGGCCGGCAAGCAGTTCCGCCTGAAGGGCAAGGGCATGCCGGTGCTTCGTTCGCCGCAGACGGGCGACCTCTATATCCAGATCCAGATCGAGACTCCCCAGAAGCTGACAAAGCGCCAGCGCGAACTTCTCCAGGAGTTCGAGCAACTCTCCTCGAAGGAGAACAATCCGGAATCGACCGGGTTCTTCGCGCGCATGAAGGAATTCTTCGAGGGCTGATCGACCCTATATGAAATGTAACAAAGGCCCGGTTGCTGCTGCAGCCGGGCCTTTGTTGTTTGCTTCGTCAGGTCGCCTACGCAGGGTTGTCTCAACGTTCGAACGTCAAAAACACCTTATTATCCCGGGTCGACCGAATGAATGGTGGGACATTGAGATAATAAAAGGCTAAATTAGTGTGACGAAAACCGTATAGCGTCGAGGGACACTTGGAACGCCGTCTCGCAGCCATCCTCGCAATCGACATCGTCGGCTATGGCCGGTTGATGGGCATAGATGAATCCGGAACGCTAAGTGCGGTGAAAACCTGCCGCACGGAGCTGCTCAATCCGAAGATTGCACAGCACCGCGGACGCATCGTCAAGCTGACCGGCGATGGCATGCTGGCGGAATTCTCCAGCATCGTGAATGCTGTCGCCTGCGCCGATGAGGTGCAGCGAGAGGCCGCGCAACGAAACCTGTCGGTGCTCGAAGACAAACGTATCGAATTTCGGATCGGCATCCATCTCGGCGACGTCATTGTCGAGGAGGGCGATATCTTCGGGGACGGCGTCAATGTTGCTGCGCGGCTGGAGGCGCTGGCTGAGCCAGGAGGCATTGCCGTTTCGGCCACCGTCAAGGACCATGTCGGCTCACGGCTCGACCTGTCCTTCGAGGATCGCGGGGAACACCGCCTCAAGAACATCAAGGAACCGGTCCGGGTCTATATGATTTCGCCGCAGCGGGCGCTGCCACTGAAAGTGAACAAGGCGGCTTTGACCGCAGCCCGAAAAAAGCACAAGCAGCTTGTCGCCGTGCTGCCCTTCACCAACATGAGCGGCGATGCCGAGCAGGAGTATTTTTCCGACGGCATCACCGAGGACATCATCACCGACCTCTCGAAGGTGTCGAACCTCTACGTGGTCGCCCGCAACACCGCCTTCACCTACAAGGGCAAGTCCGTGCAGGTGAAGCAGGTGGCGTCGGAACTCGGTGTCGACTTCGTTCTCGAGGGGAGCGTGCGCAAGGTCGGCCAGCGCGTCCGCATCACCGGACAGCTGATCGATGCGAGAAATGGCGGGCACCTTTGGGCGGACCGCTTCGATCGCGACCTCACCGATATTTTCGCAATCCAGGACGAGATCACCCACGCAATCGTCGATCAACTCAAGATCAAGCTGCTACCCGAGGAGAGGCAGGCGATCGCAGCTGAGCCGACAAGCAATGTCGAGGCCTACACCTATTATCTGCGTGGACGACAGCTGTCTCACACCTGGACAAGGCCCTATCTACTTCTGGCCCGGCGCATGTTTGCAACGGCCGTTGCGTTGGATCCGGAATATGCCCGTGCCTATGCCGGCATGGCGGATTGCGAGTCGGCGCTGCGCGATTGGCATGCGGGTGAGTTTACACTGCAGGGGATACTCAATCTGAGTGCCAAGGCGCTGGCGCTCGATCCGAATCTTGCCGAGGCGCATGCGTCGCGCGGACTGGCGCTGCACCAGGACGGGCGAGACGAGGAGGCTCTTGTGGAGTTCGAAAAGGCGCTGGCGCTGGAGCCCGATCTCTATGAAGCGAATTTCCACTATGGTCGCTTCCTTTTCATGGAGGGCAAGTTCGAGGGGGCAATCACCTTCTTCACTAGGGCGGCCGAGATCCGCCCCGACGACTATCTCTCGCCCATTCATCTGATGAGCGCATGCCGGTCGCTTGGTCTCGAGGAGGAGCGAGCGCATTGGGCGCGCGTCTGCATCGAGCGTGCGGAAGAGGCCTTGGAGCGGCATCCGGAAAACTCGGGGCCGGCCCATCGCGGTGCGCTCGCATTGGCTCACATGGGCGATGCGGAACGCGCTAAGGAGTGGGTCAAGCGCGCGCAGATGATTGATCCGGATGACATCGTTGCGCAATACAACATCGCGTGTGTCTATGCTTTGTTGGACGAATGCGACGCCGCACTCGATCTGTTGGAAGAACTGCTGCCGCAATCGTCCTGCTATCACATCCTATGGTTCAAGCATGATTCGGACCTCGATTCGGTGCGCGATCACCCGCGGTTCGAGAAAATGCTGGATGCGATCGCGGCATGCTCGGCCTCGCTGGAGTACCGGGTCGCGTCAGAATAGCGCCGGCGCTTGCTGGGTGTTCCATTATGAAACAAGCAAAAATGCAAGTCTGCCTTGCGTTAACGCAGGCAGTGAATGCCGCTTTGCAAATAGAAGCAAAGCGGCCAGTATCCTTTCGGGGATAAACCAAAAACAAGGGCAACTTCCATGACGGCAGCAGCCACTTCTTTGTCATTGCAGTCCGATGATGTCGATGTGCTCGCCGGCGCGCTCTATTCCTGGTGTGCCGAGCGCAACATCAAGCTGCGCAGCCAGCAGGGACTTTCCATCGCGAGCATCGCGATCGATCTCTACCATGCTGGCCATCGGACGCAGGACGACTTGCTCATCGCGCTTCACGCGTGCGAGTTGCACTGACCGACAGGGTTCAGCGCAAAGCCTCGATGTAGCTTTCACCGGTCATGATCGACAAGATGGTCTTGACGGCCTCCTTGCCTGCCGCAGAGCGAAGCTTGTCATAGTGCAGGGCAAGCTCATAGGCTTCGGGGCTCAGCCCTGGCCGCGCTGATCCGTCAGACGGGTTGGCGCCCTCGAACAGTTCCGAAATATCAACGCCCAGAAAAACCGCGATCTGGTGAAGCTTGCTTGCGGATACGCGGTTGGTGCCTTTCTCGTATTTCTGAATTTGTTGAAAAGTCAGCCCCAGCGCCTCGCCCAGTTCCAGCTGCGATATGCGTCGTTTGGCCCTCAGTGTCCGTACATTTTTACCAACAATAATATCTACCGGATCTGGCACCGTTATGTTCCCTTATAAATGCAATCAATACGCATAGTACTATGCCCGCCTTCCATAATATCTCAATCCCATGAGTTGTAAATTTCAACCCGCTTTTGTTATGGTTTTTTGCCCAGTAATCATACACTTTCGGCGTAGATGTAGACTGTAGCGTGCACGTTATTTCCGATGCCAGCTAAAGGCGGTGCACGTACGCGAAGCTGTGCGTCGTTTTACTTGCCGCGGCCATGCGTCAATTCACTGGCTTCCATGCCTGTGAAAACTTGACCGACGCGCCGGCAGCCTCTATTTTAGAATAATTCTAAAATTGAGGTTGTCATGCTGTCCAGGCTTTTTTGGTCATCCAAGCGCTCGTTCGATTCTTTGTCGGAACAGGAAATACTCGCACTCGCCATTGGGGCCGAAGAGGAGGACGCGCGCATCTATCTCGCCTACGCCGACATGCTGCGCAGCAACTATCCCGCGTCCGCTAAAATTTTCGAAGAGATGGCCGAGGTCGAGGACACCCATCGCAAGTCCCTGATCGAAATCTATCGCCAGCGGTTCGGTGAACGCATCACGCTCATTCGCCGGGAACATGTTCAGGGTTTCTATGAGCGCAAACCCGACTGGCTGCGACGCAACCTGTCGCTCGAGAAAATCCGCGGTGAAGCCGAAGCGATGGAGCAGCAGGCCTATCGCTTCTATGTCGAAGCGGCACGGCGCGTCACGGACGCGCAGACCCGGCAGTTGCTCGGTGACCTCGCCTTGGCGGAGCAGGGCCATGAGGACATTACTCACATGCTTGTCGACAAGCACACGCCGGCCGACGTCAAGGCGGAGGAAGATCACGCTGCCCGCCGCCAACTGGTGCTCACCTATGTGCAACCCGGCCTTGCCGGCTTGATGGATGGCTCGGTATCGACCTTGGCGCCGATCTTCGCAGCCGCCTTTGCGACCCAGAACACCTGGCAGACCTTCCTTGTCGGCATGTCCGCCTCGGTTGGCGCCGGCATCTCGATGGGCTTCACAGAAGCGGCACATGACGACGGCAAGATTTCAGGCCGCGGATCGCCGATCAAGCGCGGCATCGCCTGCGGCGTCATGACCGCGCTTGGCGGTCTCGGCCACACCTTGCCCTATCTCATCCCGTACTTCTGGATCGCAACGACGATGGCCGTGATCATCGCGATCTTCGAACTCTGGGCGATTGCCTTCATCCAGAACAGATTTATGGAAACGCCATTCCTGCGCGCTGCTTTCCAGGTGGTCGTGGGCGGCGGTCTCGTTCTCGGTGCCGGCATTCTGATCGGCAATGGATAAAGCGAGCTCCGGCACTACGGAGCGATCGACGCGGTGAATTGATCTGGCGCGCGAATGCACAGGCGATGCGCCGGAATGACGGGCTAGACTAACTGGCGTCGTGCATAAAAAAGGCCGGCGTTTCGCCGGCCTTTTTCGTTCAATCTACTATCGCTTATCGCAAAGCACCGACCAGAACGTCGCGGCCATTTTCGATGGTGACCCAGCGACCGGCATTGTTGCTCGACTGGCGCTTGATGAAGGAGTAGGGCGTGTCGAACCATGGCTTGATGTTGGACGCCAGGTTGTCGAGCACGAAGTCGCCGTTGCTGGTGCGCAGCGTCAGCACGGCATGACCTTCGCCATCGGGCTTGCGGACCACCGTGAGAAGAAGATTAGCCGGCGAAATTCCGCGCTGTATCAGGATGCGGCGCTTCAGCAGGGCGAAGTCCTCGCAGTCGCCTGCGGTCGTCGGATAAGCCCAGACCTCATCCTTGCCGTAGATTTCCTTGTCGGTCATCGGCGTGATGTTGTTGTTGACCATCGTGTTGACGGACCGCACCATTCCCCATTTCCCTTCCGACATCTCGGCCGGCGAGACGTTGCGGTTTGGGCCGCATTCATTGCGATGGCTCTGGCAGAAGTCGTAATGGCCGATCGGCTGGGACGTCGCAGCGCCGGTAACCATCGAGAGATTGTTGGTGGAAGCCGGCGTTGCGGCTGTAGACATAGCAAACATGGCCATCATGGCCACGACGAAACCCTTGATCCGCACGCCCGCTGTTCCCTTGCATCGCCCATGTATTGTTAACAAAAAGTTAACGGACGGAGGCTCGGAGAGTCAATCGTTACTTCTGGGGAAGGTGCCACTACCCGCCAATATGGTTAAAATCCGTTAGGATTTGGCACACATGGATCGTTTGGCCTAGCGGATAAGCCCTTTGACGGCGGCGAGCATGCGCTCGATGTCCTGGGGCCGCGACAGCCGGTGATCGCCATCACGCACGAAGGTCAGCACGACGTCGTCGGCGGGGAGATGCTCCACGAGCTTCATAGCGTGCTGATAGGGAACGTCCGGATCCTTCATCCCCTGCAGGATATGGACCGGGCAGCCGGTCTCGATGATGCCGTTGAGCACGCTGTTGTCGCGCCCGTCCTCTATCAGGGTTCGCGTATAGATGTTTGGCTCGGGGCTGTAGGCCGACCGCTCTTCGAAGTAGCCGCGCTCGGCCAGCGAGGCCTTCTCCTTCTTCGTGAGGTTCGGCTCGATCAGATCGGAGGTGAAGTCGGGAGCCGGCGCAATCAGCACCATGCCCGCGAGCTTCGGCCCGTCCTGCCGCTTGGCGAGTTCCTGCGCCAGCCTGAGCGCAATCCATCCGCCCATCGACGAGCCGACGACGAGGATGCGCTCGGGCGCCGCGTGGAGGATTACCGCAAGCGCCTCCTCGAGCCAGCGCGAGATCGTCCCGTCGGTGAATTTGCCGCCGGACAGGCCGTGGCCGGAATAGTCGAGGCGCAGGCAGGCAAGGCCGTTTTCGGCCGCGAACCTGTCCAGCTCCACCGCCTTGCTGCCGCTCATGTCAGAGCGGTATCCGGAGAGCCAGACGAGGGTTGGGCCGGCCGTTTGGCCAGGTTGGCTACGCGCAATATAGGCGATCTCGCGCGCAGCTTCGCCCTGTCCGACGGTAAGATATTGTTGGTTGTAAGTGAGATTTGCGTCAGACATCGCGGAACTCCAGTTGTTTTGGCCTATAAAACAGATTCTTGACAGGCTGACAGCAGGTGATTTTTCCGCTAAAGGATGGTACCGACTCCGTTGCAGCAATGGTGAAACGACATTTGTACTTCCGTCATCGGGAGTGCCCGGGCTGCAGCGATCCGAAACAACGCGAGGAGAATACGACCATTCGCAGACCCTTTAAAGCCGACGCGCCCGTAAAGGAAGGGCCGCGCTCGAACCGGGAAATTCGCATCCCCCGAGTTCAGCTGATTGATGCTGAAGGACAGAACTTGGGTGTTGTGCCCACCGACCAGGCCCTGAAAATGGCTGAGGAAGCCGGCCTCGACCTGGTGGAAATCTCCCCCAATGCCGAACCGCCTGTATGCAAGATCCTCGATCTGGGCAAGCTGAAATATGCCAACCAGAAGAAGGCTGCCGAGGCGCGCAAGAAGCAGAAGATTGTCGAAGTTAAAGAGATCAAGATGCGCCCTAACATCGACACCCATGACTATGAGGTGAAGATGAAGGCGATGGGCCGTTTCTTTGAAGACGGTGACAAGGTCAAGGTGACATTGAAGTTCCGCGGCCGTGAAATGGCGCACCAGGAACTTGGTATGAAGCTGCTGCAGCAGGTGAAGGCCGACACGACCGAATATGCCAAGGTCGAAGCCGAGCCCAAGCTCGAAGGCCGCCAGATGATGATGGTACTCGCGCCGAAGTGAGGCGCGTCGCCACTCTCCAATCAAAGCCGTCCGTAAGGGCGGCTTTTGTATTTTGGGGCTGTGGTCGGACCAATCTGACAGGATGCTGACAAACGCACTCAACAGTCTGTCAGAGAGACTTTGGCAATCTGTTCTCAACAAGAAGAGAGCAGAAGGCAAAGATCATGAAGAAGACCATTTCACACGCGTTATTGGCTTCCGTCGCCGCAATCACGGTGACCTTGTCGCTCCCGACAATGCAGACGTTCACGTCAGGCCATTTTTCGTCGTTGGCATTCGCTCGCGGCGGCAGCGATGATGGCGGTGGAAGCAGCAGCAGCGGCAACAGTGGATCCAGCCATAGCGGTGGCAGTGATGACAACAGCGGCAGCGGGCGTGGCGGTGATGATCATAGCGGTCGCAGCGGTCATGACGACGGCGATGACGATCACGGCCGTGGACGTGGACGCGATGACGGAGCCAACCATGACGACAATCCTGGCGAGCACCGCGGCGGCCGCAACGACAATCGCCCGGAAGTGACCCTTTCGGTGTCCGAAGCGAGCCTGACGGGACTGCTGAACGGTTCGCTTGTCGCCGTCGATCAACTCGGCCGGCGCCTCGAGGTCGAGGTTGAGCTTGAGCATGGGGCACACGAGGTGATCGCGCATCCTCACAGAGGTGACTTTATTCGAAATCCTGGCGCAATCACCAGCGTCAACATACTTCCCGCTTCGGCGCAATAATCTGCCCGGCGCGGTCTTCCGGCCACCCCTTCGGAAGAAGGAACTCCGCCGCGCCCCGGCGGAGTTCCTGGTTTATCGGAGCCTTGTCTGGTCGCGATAAAGTGTTCAGTGTAGGTTCCGCGATTGCAGAAGCATTGAGGTACATTGAAGTTCAATGAATAGAAGCCGTCGCAGTTTCATGACGATGTTGATGCTGGCCATAGCGCTCTCTGCGGCCGGCCCGATGTTCGTTTCCCATGCTGAGGCCAAGGATGGTGGCAGCGATGATGGCGGCGGCAGCAGCGGTGGGAGCGGTTCGAGCGGAGGCAGCGGCTCGTCGGGCTCTGGTTCGTCCGGATCCTCGGGTTCCAACTCGGGCAGCGGCAGTTCCAATTCCGGTCGTGGCGGCCACGACGATCACGCGGATGATGACGGCGGCGACGACCACGGCGGAGGCGGAGGCGGCGGTAGCAGCGGCCGCGGCAGTGGCGGCCGGAACACCGATTCCGATCGCGCGCGCGACGCCGTTCGCGAGGGCCGGATCCTGCCGCTGAAGACCGTTCTGCAGCGGATCGACGCAAAACGCTACGGTCGGGTCATCGACGTCAATCTCCATCGATCCATGTTCGGCGATGTGTATCAAGTGAAAGTTCGCGACGGGACGGGCGCGATCAGGACATTGCGAGTCGACGCCCGCAACGGAGCATTGCTGGGAGGGTAGGGGCTATGCGTATCCTGTTGGCGGAGGACGATCCCAATATTTCCGGCCATGTGGTCGAACAGCTTGGGCGGGAAGGCTATCGCGTCGAGGTATTTGCAAGCGGGCCTGCTGTATGGGAAGAGGGCGAGACGGGCGATTACTCAGCCATCATCCTAGACCTCGGATTGCCCGGCATGGATGGCCTGTCGATCCTGAAACGCTGGCGCGGCGCGGGCATCAACACGCCGGTTCTTGTTCTCACTGCCCGCGGCTCGTGGATGGAGCGTGTCGACGGCTTTGATGCGGGAGCCGATGACTATCTGCCGAAGCCGTTTCGTACCGAGGAGCTGCTGGCTCGCCTGAGAGCGCTCCTGCGGCGCACCGGCGCCATCGCATCGCGCGTCAAATCCGCCAACCGCTTCACTCTCGATGAAAGCGCAAGGCGCGTCACCTTCGATGGACGCGAACTTGATCTCAGTCCGCTCGAATACCGGATGATAGCGCTTTTCATCGGCAAGCCCGGTGAGGTCCTGAGCCCGACCGAACTGGCGAGCCAGGTTCAGGGCCGTGATGACGATGCCGCCAAGAATGCCGTGGAAGCTATGGTGGCGCGGCTGCGCAAGAAGACGGACAGCGACGCCATCGAGACCCGGCGCGGCTTCGGCTATGTTCTTCCGGGGCGACCTCGGTGATCCACTCGCTGCATTTTCGCCTCGCTGCCGGAGCGCTTGTCGCGATCGCGCTGGCGTTGATGCTCGTCTGGGCGGTGCTTAGCCACCTGTTCGCGGATTATCTGGCCGACCAGTATTCCAACGAAATGACGTCGGTGATGGATTCGCTGGCGGCGCGGCTCAGCGTGGAGAATGGCGCTCTTGAATTGAAGAACGAGCCTGCCGACTCGCGCTTCCAGATCCCCGCCGGCGGCCGCTACTGGCAGATCTCTCCCGATGGCAACGAGGAGCCGCTGCGGTCTCGCTCGCTGTGGGACGAGGAGATCACCGCGGATGACCTGTCGAAGGACATGTATTGCGGGTTCCGGGAAACGGACGGGCCGGATGGCTCGCCGCTGCTGGTGTCGATGAAGACGATGGCGCTTGGCGAAGGCGCCGCAAAGAAGAATTTCACCGTCTATGCGGCTTTCTCCAAGCCCGAGATGGAAGCGGCGCTTGAAAGCTATCACCGGCCGTTGCGGCTGATGCTGCTTTCGACCGGCGGCATGCTGCTCCTCGCGGCGTTCTTGCAGGGGTGGGTGGGCTTGCGCCCGCTGGTGCGGCTTCGCGAGCGCGTTGCGGATATCAGGGCCGGCCGCAGCTCACATATCTGCACGCAGGGGCCGAGCGAGGTCAAGCCGCTGGTTCGTGAAATCAACCTGCTGCTCAGCGAGCGGGAGACGGCGATCGAGCGCGCCCGCGCGCGTGCCAGCGACCTCGCCCATGGTTTGAAAACGCCTCTCACGGTGCTGTCTCACCTGGTTGAAGCCTTGCCCGAGGACCAGCGCGAAACGGCTCTGCAACAGATCGAGCTGGTCCGCCAGCGCGCCGACCGACAACTGCAGGCCGCCCGCATGGGAGTGGAGCAAATGGCCACGACGTCGCTGCTCGGCATTGCAGGAAAGCTCGTCAATGTGCTGACGCCTTTCACCGAAGAGAAAGGGATCGACTGGCATCTCGATATCGACCCCGCCCTGACGGTTCAGGCGGACCCCGCGGACATCGCCGAGGCACTCGGCAACGTACTCGACAATGCCGTGCGCTTTGCCAGAACGCGCATCGATCTTTCCGCCGGTCGCTTACAGGATGATGTCGTGCTCAGCGTTTCCGACGATGGACCCGGCGCCGATCCTGGTAGCTACGACCTGATGCTGAAGCGCGGTGTCAGGATCGATGAAGGCACGGCAGGAACTGGGTTAGGGCTGGCGATCTCGGGCGATATCCTTGAGGCTTACGGCGGCAGGCTCGATCTTTCCGCCTCGCGGTGGGGCGGGCTGCAGGTGAAACTGATGCTTCCGGCCATGGCGAGCCGGCCTCCCGCCATTGCTTAGAAGATTCATTGGCCGCCCCGTTGCACTTTTATGACGCTGCGGTTATAAGCGCGCGTCCGAACTGACCGGCAGGGCATGCCGTGGCGGTTTCGAATGCTTGCGGAACGGTTCATCACCGGAGCCGCAGATCAACAACAAACGCTCCCGCACCTTGTTGCGACGGCCGGAAACCGGGCATCGCAAGAAGGCTTCTTTGATGAAGAGCAGGGGGTCCAGAAACGGAGTAGCAAAATGCCCAAGATGAAGACGAAGTCTGCTGCCAAGAAGCGGTTCAAGATCACCGCGACCGGCAAGGTCAAGGCTGCAGCTGCTGGCAAGCGCCATGGCATGATCAAGCGTACCAACAAGTTCATCCGCGATGCACGTGGCACGATGGTTCTCGCAGAACCCGATGGCCGCAAGGTCGTGAAGAACTACCTGCCGAACGGTCTCTAAGACTATTCCGCGAACGCTTTAGATTAAGGAGATCATGAAATGGCACGTGTAAAAAGAGGCGTTACCGCCCACGCCAAGCACAAGAAGGTTCTGAAGGCCGCTAAGGGCTTTTACGGCCGTCGCAAGAACACCATCCGCGCTGCGAAGGCTGCTGTCGATCGTTCGAAGCAGTACGCTTACCGCGACCGCAAGATCAACAAGCGCAACTTCCGCGCCCTCTGGATCCAGCGCATCAACGCCGCTGTCCGCGAATTCGGCCTGACCTACGGCCGCTTCATCGACGGCCTGAACAAGGCTGGCATCGAAGTCGACCGTAAGGTTCTCTCCGACATGGCAATCCATGAGCCTGAAGCATTCGGTGCACTCGTTGCTGCCTCCAAGAAGGCTCTCGAGTACCTGAAGGACGCCGGTACGAAGAACGAGTTTGAAGCAGCCGTCAACTAAGCCGGCGCTGTCAGAGCTTTTGCTTCGATGATTTAGGACCCGCGCTGGCCAGGCTTGCGCGGGTTCTTTGCATTTGGCGCGATGGCGATTGAGACGGCATTGCCCGCGATGGGCCGTTCCTCTCTCGACGTCGCGGGCTTTTTGTGGTGTGCCCGGTTGATTGGCCGCGTGCACATGGGTAGTGATCTGCGACGCTTCATCGTGGCGCTTGAGCTATTCGATGCATGTTTTCGTGAATTATCGACAAGACTGACGCCCTGTGAGGCAGGAAAAGATGACCGAACTCGAAACCCTGGAAAAGCAACTTCTGTCTGATGTGGCAGCCGCTGCCGACGAGCCGGCGATCGAAGCCGTGCGTGTTGGCGCGCTCGGCAAGAAGGGTTCGGTCTCCGAGCTCCTGAAGACGCTCGGTGCAATGACGCCGGAAGAGCGCCAGACGCGCGGCGCTGCCATCAACGCACTGAAGAACGCCGTCACCGACGCAATCACCGACCGCAAGGCGGAGCTGAAGAAGGCCGCGATCGATGCGCGCCTGAAGGCCGAGACGGTCGACGTCAGCCTGCCGGTACGCTCTTCGCCAGCCGAGCGCGGCCGTATCCATCCGATCAGCCAGATCATCGACGAAATCACCGCGATCTTCGGCGACATGGGTTTCTCGATCGCCGAAGGTCCGGATGTCGAGACCGACTACTACAATTTCACGGCGCTGAACTTCCCGGAAGGCCACCCGGCCCGCGAGATGCACGACACCTTCTTCTTCAATCCGGATGAAAACGGTGAGCGCAAGGTGCTGCGCACGCACACCTCGCCGGTACAGGTGCGCACCATGGAAGCGCAGAAGCCGCCGATCCGCATCATCATCCCCGGCAAGACCTACCGCCAGGATTCGGACGCCACGCACTCGCCGATGTTCCACCAGGTCGAAGGCTTGGTCGTCGACAAGAAGGCGAATGTTGCCAACATCCGCTGGGTGCTCGAAGAGTTCTGCAAGTCCTTCTTCGAGGTCGACAGTGTGACGATGCGCTTCCGCCCGTCCTTCTTCCCGTTCACCGAGCCGTCCTTCGAAGTCGACATCCAGTGCGACCGCTCCGGTCCGATCGTCAAGTTCGGCGAAGGCACCGACTGGATGGAGATCCTTGGCTGCGGCATGGTGCATCCGAACGTGCTCCGCGCCGGCGGTCTCGATCCCGATGAATACCAGGGCTTTGCCTGGGGCATGGGCCTCGACCGCATCGCCATGCTGAAATACGGCATGCCTGATCTGCGCGACTTCTTCAACGCCGACGTCCGCTGGATGACCCATTACGGCTTCCGCCCGCTCGACATGCCGACGCTGTTCGGCGGCCTGAGCGCGTAAGGGAGGATAGAGATTATGAAGTTCACACTCTCCTGGCTGAAGGATCATCTGGAAACGGATGCGACCCTCGATGAAATCTGCACCCGCCTGACCGAGATCGGGCTCGAGGTCGAGGACGTCGATGACAAGGCGGCGTTCAAGCCCTTCGTCATCGCCAAGATCCTGACCGCCGAGAAACACCCACAGGCCGATCGCCTCAAGGTTCTCTCCGTCGATACCGGCAAGGGCGCCCCCGTCCAGGTCGTCTGCGGCGCTCCCAATGCGCGCGCCGGCTTGATCGGCGCCTTCGCGGCCCCCGGCACCTATGTTCCCGGCATCGACGTGACGCTCACCGTCGGCAACATCCGCGGCGTCGAAAGCCACGGCATGATGTGTTCGGAGAAGGAGCTGCAGATCTCCGACAGCCACGATGGCATCATCGATCTCCCCGAGGATGCGCCGGTTGGTGAAAGCTACGCCGCCTACGCGCATCTCGACGATCCCATGATCGAGATCAACCTGACGCCGAACCGTCCGGATTGCACTTCGATCTACGGCATCGCGCGTGACCTGGCTGCTTCCGGCCTCGGCACGCTGAAGACACGCCCGGCACCGTCCTTCACTGTTGAAGGCGAGACGCCGGTGAGGCTGACGCTCGACCTTGACGATCCGAAGCTCTGCCCGGGCTTTGCGCTGCGTCTCGTACGCGGCGTCAAGAACGGCCCGAGCCCGAAATGGGTGCAACAGCGTCTGCTCGCTATCGGTCTTCGCCCGATCAACGCGCTCGTCGATATCACCAACTACATGACCTTCGACCAGGGTCGCCCGATGCACGTCTTCGACGCCGCCAAGGTCAAGGGCAACCTGACCGTCCGTCGCGCCAAGGACGGCGAGACGGTGCTTGCGCTCGATCAGCGCGAGTACAAGCTTGGGCCGAATAATGTCGTGATCGCCGATGCCGATGGCATCGAGTCGATTGGCGGCATCATGGGCGGCGAGCATTCCGGCTGCGACGAGAACACCACCGACGTCTTGATCGAGAGCGCTCTCTGGGATCCAATGAACATCGCGAAATCAGGCCGCGGCCTCGGCATCATCACCGATGCCCGCTACCGCTTCGAGCGCGGGGTCGATCCGGAGTATATGGTTCCCGGTCTCGAGCGCACCACCGAGCTGGTGCTCGAATTCTGCGGCGGCACGGCCGCCAAGGCAGAGGTCGTCGGCTACATGGGTTATGACGCAAAGATCGTCGACTTCCCCTTCTCCGAGGTCAAGCGCCTGACGGGTCTTGAGGTTTCCACGCAGGAAAGCACCGAGATCCTGACGCGCCTCGGCTTCAAGGTTACCGGTTCGGGCGAACGCGTTTCCGTCGCCGTTCCCTCCTGGCGTCCCGATGTCGATGGCAAGGCCGACCTCGTCGAAGAGGTCATGCGCATCCACGGCGTCGACAACATCAAGCCGGCGCCGTTGGAAAGCCATGCAGCCGTCAACGGCAGGATCCTGACGACGCTGCAGATCCGCACTCGCATCGCCAAGCGCGCGCTTGCCTCGCGCGGCATGCTGGAAGCCGTCAATTGGTCGTTCATCTCAGAGGATCAGGCAAAGCTCTTCGGCGGCGGCTTGCCGGCACTCAAGCTTGCCAACCCTATTGCTGCCGATATGTCCGACATGCGCCCCTCGCTGCTCCCCGGCCTGCTGACGGCTGCCCAGCGGAATGGCGACAAGGGCTATGGCGACGTTGCGATCTTCGAGGTGTCCGGCACCTATGAGAACGACCGGCCCGAAGGCCAGCGCCGCGTTGCCGGCGGCGTCCGTCGCGGCACGGCATCGATGTCAGGCGCAGGCCGCATGTGGTCGAACGCTGCCAAGGGCGGCGGCAAGCCGGTGGACGTCTTCGACGCCAAGGCCGATGCGCTGGCCGTGATCGAAGCCTGCGGCCTGCCGATGGGCAACATCCAGATCGAGCAGGGCGGTCCCGAATGGTTCCACCCCGGCCGGTCCGGTACGATCAAGATGGGTCCGAAGGTCGTGCTCGGCTATTTCGGCGAGTTCCATCCCTCGACGCTGGAAGCGCTCGATGTCTCGGGCGCGCTCTGCGGCTTCGAGGTCTATGTCGACGCCATGCCCGAGCCGAAGAAGAAAGCCACCCGCACCAAGCCGGCGCTGGAACTGTCTGCCTTCCAGGCCGTCAAGCGCGACTTTGCCTTCGTCGTCGACAAGTCGGTGGAAGCCGGCGCGATCATCAAGGCCGCGACCGGTGCCGACCGCAAGCTGGTCACATCAGTCAATGTCTTCGACATCTTCGAGGGTCCGTCACTCGGTGAAGGCAAGAAGTCGGTAGCGATCGAAGTGCAGATCCAGCCGGTCGAGCGCACGCTGACCGACGAGGATTTCGAGGCGCTGACTGAGAAGATCGTTGCCAGCGTGACGAAGTTCACCGGTGGTGTTCTCAGAGCCTGAGGCCAAGATCTCCCTTAGCAAAGGGCCGGCGATCATTTCGCCGGCTCCGACTGCTGACGAAGTGTTCTTTTTGCGGAACGTTCGGTTTCTCCGTCATGCCGGCCTTGTGCCGGCATCCAGCGGCACCGCGCCTGCGGTGCGAAAGGCCTTTTGCGCGCAAGGACTTGCGCGCGCTCGACCCCGGCTCATCGGCCGGGGTGACGACGGAGAGAGCTTCCATCCCAATATGCTATAAGGCTTTGTCAGCAAGCTGGGCCGGCGATCGTCTCGCCGGCTTTTTTATGTGTGGAGATAGTAGAGCTTGTTGACGATCGTCCAGCGGCCGTCGATTTTCAGCATCGAGAGGTAATCGGTGAAGCGCATGCCGGCGAAATCGTCGCTGACCTTCACGCACGCCGCATCGCCGACGATGTCAAGCATCTGGATGTCCATGTGCGGCTGGGTTGTGGGTGGTGCCGAACCTTCGGCGACGATCGCGGCAATGAATTCTTCCCGGTTCAGCCACTCGACCGCGTTCTCGTAGTGCCCGATGATGTCGCACTGCGGATGGAAGGCCTTCCGCAATGCAGCTTCGTTGGCGAAGGACATGCCCTCGACGTAGAGATGGACGACTGCTTCGATTGCCTGCTGGTCCGACATGTCTCACCTCGCCAGGAACATGCCCAATAGCATAGTGCAGCGAATGGGTGCGGCAAGATCGCCGGATGCGGCAGGGGGCAATCGATGCCTCCGCCTTTCGGCTAGAGGTTGGTCATCGCGAGCGACGCGTCGGAGTAGCGCTTGCCGGCAATCTTATCGAGCGAGATGGTCTCTGTCAGTTCGGTCAGCTCCGTCTTGCTCAGCACGATATCGGCTGCGGCGGCGTTCTGCTCGAGATGGTTCACCTTGCGAGCGCCCGGGATCGGCACGATGTCGTCGCCCTGGTGCAGGACCCAGGCGAGCGCCAGCTGTGCGGTGGTCACGCCCTTCTCCTTAGCGAGTGCCTCGAGCTTGGCCACGAGCGCGACATTGGCGTCGAAATTGTCCGACTGGAAGCGCGGCAGCTGGCGCCGGAAATCGTCGGCGCCAAGATCCTCCGGCTTCTGGATCGCGCCCGTCAGAAAGCCACGGCCAAGCGGGCTATAGGGCACGAAGCCGATCCCGAGTTCGCGGCAGGTGTGGAGAACGCCGTTTTCCGGGTCGCGGGTCCAGAGCGAATATTCGCTCTGCAGTGCTGCGATGGGGTGGACGGCATGAGCGCGGCGGATCGTGGCGCTGCCGGCTTCCGAAAGGCCGAGTGCGCGAACCTTGCCTTCGCGTACCAGCTCGGCCATCGCGCCGACGGTCTCCTCGATCGGCACATTGGGGTCGACACGATGCTGGTAGAAAAGGTCGATCGTTTCGACGCCGAGCCGTTTCAGAGAGGCTTCTGCCACTCGCTTCACGTTTTCCGGGCGGCTGTCGACCCCGGTCAGGGCTGCGGCGCCGGATTTATTCGGATCCAGCTTGAAGCCGAACTTGGTGGCGATGACGACGCGGTCGCGCACGGGCTTCAATGCCCGGCCGAGGAGCTCTTCATTGGTGTAGGGGCCGTACATTTCGGCCGTGTCGAAGAAGGTGATACCGAGATCGACGGCACGGTTCAGCGTCCTGATCGACTCGTTTTCGTCACTGGCACCATAGGCGAAGCTCATGCCCATGCAGCCGAGGCCGACGGCAGAGACTTCAAGGTCGTTTCCGAGTTTGCGGGTTTTCATGCGGGGCTCCTTTGTGAGCGAAAGGTCAAACCACGGTCGATGCCGGGTACTGATGAAACCTAGCGCCCCATCAGCCTTCAAAAAATAGGTGCAATCCGTAACAGGCTGTTCTAATCGTTCGATCAATGAACCGCACGCAGCTTGCCCAACTCGTCGTTCTCGCCGCCGTTTCCGAACGACGAAGTTTTCGCGCGGCCGCCAAGGAGCTGGAAATTGCGCCATCTGCCGTCAGCCACGCGATCTCGCGCCTGGAAGAAAGCCTCGGCGTCCGGCTGCTGGCACGGACGACGCGCAGTGTCGCGCCGACGGAGGAGGGGCGTCTGCTGCTGCAGCGCCTGAAGCCGGCGCTTGATGAAATCGGGATCGCGCTAGAAGCGGTCACCGAGGCGGGCGGAAGGCCGGCCGGAAATCTGCGCATCTCCGCGCCGCGTTTTGCCTCGGATATCCTGCTTGCGCCGCGGCTTGGCGAATTCCTGAACCGCTATCCTGATATCACGCTCGAAATCGCCAATGAGGATGGGTTCACCGATATCGTTCGGGAAGGTTTCGACGCCGGCATTCGCCTGGAGGAGAGCCTCGAGGCGGACATGGTCGCCGTGCGGGCCTCGCCGAATCTGACCACGGTGATTGCGGGTTCTCCCGACTATTTTGAGCGGCACCCGAAACCCTTGCATCCCTCCGATCTGGTTCACCACCGCTGCATCAAGCGGCGTTTTACAAACGGCACGATCTATCGCTGGGAATTCGAAAAGGACGGCCAGGAGCTGGTTGTGGGAGTCGATGGTCCCTTGATCGTCAGTGAGGACAGGCTGGGATTGATCGCGGCGCTGAATGGCGTGGGGCTCGCCTATCTGTTCGACCTGCGCGTCGAGCACGAACTGGCAAGCGGCAAGCTCGTCCGTGTGCTGGAGGACTGGTGTTCGCCCTATCCGGGGCCATTCATCTACTATCCGAGCCGGCGCCAGATGCGGCCAGCTCTGCGTGCCTTCATCGACTTCTTCCGTTATGTCGGGTGAAGCGGAGGGATGCCGTTGGGCATCCCGCCGGATCGACGGTCAGGCCGCGGCCTTCTGGTTGGCAGCCGTCATGGCCAGCTTCGACAATGTCTTGTCGGTTGCCGCTTCTTCCTGCAACGTCTTGTCGAGCAGGGCAACGACGTCCTTCTTGCCGAGGGTCTGCGCCCAGGTCTTCAGCGTGCCGTAGCGGGCGATCTCGTAGTGCTCCACTGCCTGCGCAGAGGAGATGAGACCGGCATCGATAGCCGGCGAGCCCTTGAACTCATCGATGATCTCTTCGCCCTCGGCAATGATGCCCTGGATCGCCTCGCAGGTCTTGCCCTGGGCGCGCTTGCCGACGAGGTCAAAGACCTGCTGCAGGCGCTCGACATGTCCCTCGGTCTGCTCGCGATGCTTTTCGAAGCCGGCCTTCAGCTCTTGCGATTGAGCCGCCCGCGCCATTTTCGGCAGGGTGCGCAGGATTTGCCGCTCGGCAAAATAGATGTCCTTGAGCGTATCGTAGAATAGATCGTCGAGGGTCTTTTCTTTGGCCATTGTCTCTACCTTCCTGGGTGTGGGGGATCCGCGCTTCCTTGGTGGGGAGCTACGGACGCTAGGGAAAGACAAGAGGTAGCTAATTGTTCCGGTCGTTTTCGGGTTGCGTTGATCGCCGGGGGAGGCAGAGTGAGACGTTCAACCAACGGGAGCTTTTCGTGAAGAAACCTGGATCGATGAAGGGCCTGGAGGAACTCGGGCGTGCGCGCCTTTCGAAGAATTTCTTCCTCCGTGATTTCCTGCATTCCGAAATCGCCGATTTCTATCGCATTCCGAATATCCCCGAAAATCCCGATCTGGCGATCGAAGCGGGAAGGCGGCTCTGCGAGGAGTTGCTGGAACCGCTGCAGGCGACGTTCGGCCGGCTGCACATCCGTTCCGGCTATCGCTCGCCTGAGGTCAACCAGTTCGGCAACCGCAACAACCTCAACTGCTCGTTAAATGCCGCGACGGCCGCCGATCACATCTGGGACCTGCGCGATTTCGATGGCTGCATGGGTGCCACCGCCTGTGTCGTCGTCCCGTGGATGGTCGACAACTACAGCAACGAAGAGGACTGGCAGAGGCTGGCATGGTGGATCCACGATCATCTGCCCTATGCCTCGCTCTGCTTCTTCCCGAAGCTCTGGGCCTTCAACATCCAATGGCACGAACGCCCGCGCCGGGTCATCCAGAGCTATGTGAGGCCACGCGGCATCCTGACGAAGCCGGGCATGGGGAACTGGGAGGGCAGCCACGCCGGCTTGTATGAGGGCTTCCCGCCGCTCAGAAATTGATGCGGTAGCGGATGTGCCCGTCGTTCTCGACATAGCTGTCGTAGAGCGCCCGCGCCGTCTTGTTCTGTTCGCTGGTGTGCCAGTAGAGCCGCGACCAGCCGTTCTTCTTGCAGAGCGAAACGAGATCGTCCATCAAGGCGCGGCCCGCACCCTTTCCGCGTGCGGCCGGATCGACGAAGAGGTCTTCGAGATAGCAGTCCTTGCCACGGATCCAGGTGCCCTCATGCGTCAGGCTGAGGGTGAAACCCATCATCTTGCCGTCCACCTCGGCGACACGCATGAAGATCGCAGACGCCGGATCGAAGACCCGGCGCCATGTCGCATCGGTGATGTCAGGATCGACCGTGACCTCGTAGAAGGCGAGATAGCCGGCCCAAAGCTCGCGCCAGCGCGCTTCGTCCTCGGGCTTCGCATCGCGGATCGTCACGGTCATCGGTCCCTCCCGTCAGGCGGCGCCGGCCCTGTCGAGCAGCGCCATCGCGTCATCGGAGAGTGAAAGCGTCGCTGACTTGGTCAAGCTCTGAAGCTGCGACAGGCTGGTAGCACTGGCGATCGGCGCCGTCACGCCCTTCTTTCTGAGCAGCCAGGCAAGCGCGATCTCTGCCGGCTTGGCGCCGGTTTCCGCCACGACCTTGTCGAGCGCTGCCAAAATGCGCAGTCCCTTGTCGTCGAGATATTGCGCCACCCGGCCTTCGCGGGCGCGGCCTTCCGTATCGGCCTTCGTGCGATACTTTCCGGAGAGAAAGCCGGCGGCAAGGCTGAAATAGGTGATGACGCCGATATCTTCCTTGACGCAGAGATCAGCCAGCGGTCCCTCGAAGCTCGCGCGTGCATAGAGATTGTATTCCGGCTGGATGACATCGTAGCGCGGCACGCCGGCCCTCTCGGCGGCATCGAAGGACGCCTGAAGCTGCGTGGCGTCGAGATTGGAGCAGCCGATCGCGCGGATCTTGCCCTGCTGCTTCAGCTTGGCGAAGGCGCCGAGCGTCTCCTCATAGGGCGTGTTCTCGTCCGGCCAATGCGAGAGATAGAGGTCGATATAGTCGGTCTGCAGCCGGCGCAGCGAATCCTCAACCGCCTTCAGGATATAGGTTTCCTTCAGCGTCTTGCCCTGACCCATGTCGGAGCCGACCTTGGTGACGACGACAGCCTTGTGGCGGGACACCTTGCCGCGCTTCAGCCACTTGCCGATGATCTCCTCGGACTCGCCGCCCTTGTTGCCCGGCACCCACGCTCCATAGACGTCGGCCGTGTCGATCGTGTTGAAGCCCGCGTCGAAGAAGGCATCGAGAATATCGAAGGACGTCTTCTCGTCGGCGGTCCAGCTGAAGACGTTGCCGCCCAAGACGATCGGGGCGATCGAAAGGCCGGTTTTTCCAAGACGGCGCATATCCATAGCGCTCTCCTAAAGTGCAGGATTGATTGAAATCGTTGACGCGGCAGAACACCGCCGAAGTCTAACCTAGCGTGGCTTCGAACGAATGGAAACCAACTCCGCGATTTGTGATCGCGCCATTGCGCCGCCGTGGCCGGCTTACTAAGGTGCGCAAAAATCGAACCAGAAGGACCCAGGCTATGCTGCGTTTTGGTATTCTTTCGACCGCAAAGATCGGCCGTGAACTCGTCGTACCCGCCATTCAGGATGCGGAAAACTGCGTCGTGACGGCCGTTGCGAGCCGCGATCTGGCGAGGGCTCGCGAGATGGCGGATCGTTTTTCCGTTCCGCACGCCTTCGGCTCCTACGAGGAGATGCTCGCTTCCGACAAGATCGATGCCGTCTATATTCCGCTGCCAACCTCGCAGCACGTCGAGTGGACGATCAAGGCCGCCGATGCCGGCAAGCACGTGCTCTGCGAAAAGCCGATCGCGCTCAAGGCAGACGAGATCGACAGCCTGATTGCCGCCCGCGACCGCAACAAGGTTCTCATCACCGAAGCCTACATGGTCACCTACGCACCGGTCTGGCGGAAGGTTCGCTCGCTGATAACGGACGGCGCGATTGGCACACTCCTGCATGTTCAGGGCGCCTTCACCTATTTCAACCGCGACCCCGGCAACATGCGCAACATTCCCGAACTCGGCGGCGGCGCGCTGCCTGATATCGGCGTCTATCCGACGATCGGCACACGCTTTTCCACCGGCAAGGAGCCGCTGCGCGTCCAGGCCGTCACCCGCCGCGACCCGGAATTCGGCACCGACATCTATTCCAGCGTCAAGGCCGATTTCGGCGATTTTGAACTGACCTTCTATATCGCTACCCAGATGGCGAACCGCCAGGTCATGGTTTTCCATGGCACCGACGGCTTCATCGAGGTGAAGTCACCGTTCAATGCTGACCGCTGGGGCGCCGAGGAGATCGAACTCACCAACCGCAGCCACAATGAATCAACGATCTTCCGCTTCCCCGACAGCCGCCAGTACAAGCGCGAAGCCGAGGCCTTTGCGCGCGCTGCCAAGGGTGAGAATGAAGAGGTGGTGACGCTGGAGAGCTCGAAGCTCAGCCAGAAGTTCATCGATGCGATCTACCGCGCCAGCGAGAAGGACGGCTGGGAGCCCGTCTGAGCTCAGTCGCCTCGAAAAACGAAGCGGGAATAGCCGACGAAGCTGAAGACCGTGGACGCGGCGGTGGAAAGAACCATCGCCGCGAGTGGCTGCAAGTCAGGTAGCCGCAGCAGCAGCGCCGAATAAAGCCCATAGTTCACCAGCGCCGCCGTCACCCCGACGGAGCCGTAGCGAAATCCCTCGACGGCGAGCGAGTGTCCCGAGCGATCGAAGGTGAATGTTCTGTTGAAGATCCACGTCGCTGCCATTGCCAGAGCGATCGCGATCACGCGAGCAATGAATGGGCCAAGCGGCGTGATATGCAGCAAGAGCGCAAGAACGCCCGCATCGACCATAAAGCCAAGGCCGCCAGCAATCCCGAAGCGGAGCAGCTTCTTCATCTGGTGCTGATCTTGGCCGACTGTTGATGATAATCGTCGAGATCATCAGCCAGCAAGGGTGTCTGCTCGCGCGGGCGCGGAGCCATAAGGCTCATATAGTGGATGCGAAGCTGCTCTGCGCGGGCGCGCGAAACGGAATCGAGGATCACGCCGGCGGTAAACATCATGAACGACACCATGATCAGTGCCATAGACAGGACCCATGTCGGCATTCGGCTGACGAGACCCGTTTCAAAATACTCGAAGAGGACGGGCGTCATGAATCCGAGACTCGCTGACATAAAAATCGCGCTGATGATGCCAAAGAACACGAAGGGCCGCGTTTCCTTCATCAGCATCGCGAACATCCAGAGGATCTTGGCGCCATCCTTGAAGGTCGAAAGCTTCGAGTGAGAACCTTCCGGCCGACGGCCGTAATCCAGTTCCAGCTCGCTGACAGGCAGCTTCAGACGCGACGCATGCACGGACATTTCCGTTTCGATCTCGAAGCCTCCCGAGACGGCAGGGAAACTCTTGACGAAGCGTCGCGAGAAGACGCGGTAGCCCGAGAAGATATCGGTGAAATCGGTACCGAAGATCGTCCGGTACATCATGTTGAAGATCTTGTTGCCGAAGGCATGCCCCTGCCTGCCGGCATCCGAATGGACGCCGCGCCGTGTGCCGACGACCATGTCGGCGCGCTCCGTCAGCAGGGTGCGGATCAGTTCCTCAGCATCGTCGGGCGAGTAGGTGCCGTCGCCATCGGCCATGATGTAGATGTCGGCGTCGATGTCGGCGAACATGCGCCGGACAACGTGGCCTTTGCCCTGCCGACGTTCGCGCACCACGTGGGCACCGGCAAGCATCGCGTGGAGTGCCGTGCCATCCGTGGAGTTGTTGTCGTAGACGTGGATGGGGGCGCCCGGCAACGCAGACTTGAATCCCCGGACAACGGCGCCGATCGTCGAGGCCTCGTTGTAGCAGGGCAGGAGCACGGCAATATTCAGATTGTCGATACGCGATCCGGTCATGATCACACCCGCGGCGAAGAAATCTCGACAAGAATAGACGGCGCGCGTTAACAAGTGGCTATGGAGCCGGCGAAAACTGCGCGTGAGCAGGACTTTTACGGTTTCTTGACCGGCGAACGGTAGGATCTTGGCACTCAAACGGTGAGATCCGCTTCATGACGAATGTAGCCCAGATGATCCCTGGTTCCACATCGGCATCGCCGATCGCCAAGCTGCGCACCATGATGACCCGGTTATGGCCATCGGTGCTTTTTTACAGCGCTGTCCTTATTGCCGCGATCCTCGCTCTGAAGCTGCCTAGCGCGACCGACTATGTCGGCGCCGATAATGATGACGGGATGCGGCTTGTCGAAGTGCGTGATTTCCTGAACGGGCAGGGCTGGTTCGACCTCATGCAATACCGCATGGGACTCGGTGATGGTACGCTGATGCACTGGTCCCGGCTGATCGACCTTCCGATCGCGACGCTGATCCGGTTTTTCGGCTTCTTTTTCCCGCAAGAGCGGGCAGAGGCGGTTGCGCTGGCCGTCTGGCCGCTGTCGCTGATCGTTCCGAGCCTGTGGGCCATGGGACTTGCCGGCCGCCGCATCGGCGGCACGTTCGGCATGCATGTCGCCTTGGGGCTCACCGCTCTGCTCCTGGTTCCGAACAACCGCTTTCTGCCGGGCGCCATCGACCACCATAACGTCCAGTTTGCACTGGTCGCCATCATGACGGCGATGTTGCTCGACGAAAACCATCGGCCGCTCAGCTACGCCGTCGCCGGGCTGGCGGCCGCGATGGCGATCGCGATTGGGGCCGAAACGACGCCGTTCGTGGCGGTGGTATGCGTTGTCGTCGCCGTTTCGTGGGCTTGGGAAGGCGAGCCGTTCGCGCGCGCTGCCAAGGCTTTCGGGCTCGCCCTGGCTCTGTCCATCAGCCTGCTTTTCGTCGGAACCGTTCCGCCAAGGCTTTATTCGGCCGTGACCTGCGATAACCTGTCGCTCGGCTATTACAGTCTTGCGGCCATCGGCGGCGGGCTGTTGCTCTTTGCCGCCACGTTCGCGAGCGGACGGAGCCGACTGCTGCGATTTGCGGCCGTCGGCGGGATCGGCGCGGTCGTGCTCGTCTCCGCCGTCACGATCGCTCCGCAGTGCCTTCATAGTCCGCTGGCCGACCTCGATCCGCTTCTTGTCGAGCTCTGGTTGGACCGCGTGCAGGAGGCACAGTCGATCCTTGGCGCCAATTGGCAGGACCCTTTTACGCTTGGCTTCTACTATTCGACTGGGGCTTTTGCGCTTGCCGTCTGCGTGTTCCGCCTCGCTTACGGCGATCGCGTGCGGGTCCATCTTGTTCTGCTGTCCCTTCTCGCCGTCAGTTGGACAATCGCCGCGGTGCAAGTGCGCGGCACCGCGTTTTCCAATCTTCTTGCAATCCTGCCGCTGACATTGCTGATCATCGACATGCGCCGGTTATCGGCCAGTGACAGCGAAGATGTCGCGGCCGCCTTTTGCTACCTTTCCACGGTTCTCTTAAGCGTGGCGGCGGTGTGGGGGTTAGCGGGGGGGCTTATCGGCATGCAGATGGGGAATGGTGAAAGCATCCTGCAGACCGCACCCGCAAAACCGTCCTGCTCGTCGAAGTCGTCCATCGCGCCTTTGGCCGATTTGCCGGCCGGCCTGGTGGTCGCTCCGTCGGACGTCGGTGTGTCGATCCTTCGCTTTACCGGCAATCGCATACTGGCGGCGCCGTATCATCGAAACCAGGGCGGCATGCTGACGGAAATACATATTGGCCTGGCAGAACCGCAGGAAGCCGAGGCCTTCCTGAAGGGGGTCGGGGCTACGGTCCTTGCCTATTGCGCCGACAATCCGCAGACCAGGGAGCTTACGAAAATGAAGCCGGACGGCCTCTATGCGCAACTGGCGAAGGGCGTCGTTCCGGCTTACCTGCAATCCATACCGACGCCCGGGGGCGCGCCCATCCGGCTCTTCCGTTACATGCCCACCGGCTCGTAAGGCCTAGATGAAGCGTCGGCGGTCCCGGCTGCGATCGAAGGCGTAGAGGCCAAGCAGGCAGATCATGAGACCAGCGTCATAGCAGACGATGGCGGCCGCAAGATCAAGAATGGATGTGGATGAGACCCAGGCCGCACCAGCATAGGCGACGCAGATGAGGCAGCCAACCAACACCATCGAAAAGATCGAGCGCATTGGCGCGGTAGCGAAACCAAGTGTTGTGGTCGTCAGAGCGATCATCAGCCTCTCCTGAGTCGCGGCAGCATAGGCGTGTCCATCTTACCGAACAATTAATCTCGCGGCTTATTACCTTTTTCCCCAGTGGTTGCAACCGGCACGATTCCGGCCTGCAGCACAAAGGCAAGCGAGGTCAGCCCAAGAATGCTCTCTGCCGTGGTGCCGGTGGCGTGGACCCGAGAGATTCGAAGTGGCAGGACCGAGCCGTCTGGAACCGAAGCAAAGGTGAGCGCCTGCCCAGACGCCACGGTCACGACAAGGTCTCCACCGATGCCGACATAGACTGCCCTCGTGATCTCAACGAGGTCAAGACTGTCATTGGGGATGATGGCGAAACCGGCGCTCGCGGGACCGGTGAGCGAAGGGGCATGGGAGGCGAAACGGTCGGACATGGAAAACTCCTCTTGTCGGTTGTCCGATCTTCGCTCCGCAAGGATTGCCGGGGGAAACGGAGAGGTGATCGATTCGCCTGCTTTCCGGTTCGGCCGATCTAAGCTGTTGATGCTGAACGAAAAATAAGGGTGCCGTCGGCTTTGGCTACGGAAGAGCGCATAAAATCATCCCCCTTTGGAGGCTGCTCTTTGCCGCCTCATCGGCTAGAACAGGATCATGAGCAACGTCTTCGAGAATGATTCGCCGAGCAATCTTACCGAGTACTCGGTTTCGGAGCTGTCCGGCTCGATCAAGCGCACGGTCGAGACAGCCTTCGACCAGGTGCGCGTGCGCGGCGAAATTTCCGGATACCGGGGCCCGCACTCTTCCGGTCACGCCTATTTTTCCTTGAAGGATGACCGTGCCCGTATCGATGCCGTCGTCTGGAAGGGCAACTTCTCAAGGCTGAAATTCCGTCCCGAGGAAGGGATGGAGGTAATCGCCACCGGTAAGATCACGACCTTCCCGGGTTCATCGAAATATCAGATCGTCATCGAGACGCTGGAGCCGGCCGGCGCCGGCGCGCTGATGGCGCTGATCGAAGAGCGCAAGCGCCGGCTTGGCGCCGAGGGCCTGTTCGACCCGTCCCGCAAGCGGCGGCTTCCCTTCATGCCAAAGGTGATCGGTGTCGTGACGTCGCCCACAGGCGCCGTCATTCGCGACATTCTCCACCGCATCTCCGATCGCTTCCCGGTTCATGTCATTGTCTGGCCGGTAAAGGTGCAGGGCGAAGGCTCGGGCGAGGAAGTCGCCAATGCCATCCGAGGCTTCAATAGCTTCGAGACGCGTGGGGACATGCCCCGCCCTGATGTCCTGATCGTCGCGCGTGGCGGCGGCAGCCTCGAGGATCTCTGGAGCTTCAATGACGAAATCGTCGTTCGCGCGACGGCCGAAAGCCAGATTCCGCTGATCTCTGCGGTCGGCCACGAAACGGATTGGACGCTGATCGACTACGCTGCCGATGTGCGTGCACCGACCCCGACCGGTGCGGCTGAAATGGCCGTTCCCGTGAAGGCCGAACTGGAGGCGCAGACGGCCGCTCTTGGCGCCCGCCTACAGGGTTGCATGAGCCGCCGCATGGATCACCATCGCCAGTCCGTCCGGGCGCTGGTCCGCGCGCTGCCGTCGCTGGATCAGCTCTTGGCGCTGCCGCGTCGCCGGTTCGACGAGGCTGCCGCCGGTCTCGGCCGCGGCCTCGAACTCAACACGATCAACAAGCGCCGCAGCTTCGAGCGAACGGCGGCGCATTTGCGGCCCGATGTCCTCTCGAACCGCATCACCGAGCGCCGCCAGTATCTCAACGAACGGATCACGCGTGCGGAGCGCACGATCGAGCGTTTTATCGAGCGTTCCAGAGCTCCAGTCAGTCGTGCGGATGCTATTTTTGCGACATTGCCGGCTCGTCTGAAGACGCAGACATCGCGGCTGCGCGACCGTCTCGCCAATCTATCGCGTCACGCCGACACAGCGGTGGCGCATCAGCTGACGCGGGCACGCGGCGAGGTCGCGGCGCAGTATCGCGTGCTGCAGTCGTTGTCCTACGAGAATGTCTTGAAGCGCGGCTTTGCAGTTATCCGGGACGATGAGAATAGGCCGGTGTCACAGGCTGCAATGTTGTCCGCAGGCTCGGGTATCTCAATCCAATTCGCGGATGGTCGCGTCGGCGCGGTGACCACCGAGGGGCTCCCGTCTTCATCCACGCCGAAGAAACGAGCACAAAAACCACAGGATGAGCAGGCGCCGCCAAAGCAAGGCACTCTCTTCTAGATAGGTGCTGACGACCCAATCCTGGGCGACATCATTGAAATGCAACATATACGTGTCATTATCCCCGATAAACGGGAGGACGTGACATGAGACTTGCATCCTTCAATGTCGAAAACCTGTTCGACCGCGCAAAGGCGATGAACCTGGAAACCTGGGCCGACGGCCGGGTTGTTCTCGACCGCTTTGCCGAACTGGAGAAATTGCTGGGGCAGGTGACCTACAGCGAAGCCGACAAGGCGCGCATGGCCACGCTGATCATCGAGCTCGGCATGGAGGAGAGTGATACGGGTCCCTTCGTCATTCTTCGGCGCAACAGGGGCAGTCTTCTGAAACGGCCGAGAGCCGGCGGCGTGGTCATCACCGCCAACGGTCGCATCGACTGGGTCGGATCGCTGGAATTGCGTGACGAGCCGATCAACGAGATCGCCATGCAGAACACGGCGCGCGTCATGAGTGATCTCGAGGCCGATATTCTCGGCATCGTTGAAGTCGAGAGTCGGCCTGTGCTCACCGCTTTCAACACCCAGGTGCTGCCGGCCGTTGGCGGCAACCCCTTCACGCAGGTCATGGTGATCGACGGAAATGACGAGCGGGGCATCGATGTCGGGCTGATGACCCGAAAGGGTTTAGCGCTCGACATCATGCGCAGCCACGTCGATGACAGGGACGCGTCAAGCAACCCGATCTTCTCGCGCGATTGCCCCGAATATTACGTGACGACGCCCGGGGGAACGACGCTGCTTGTCATGGTCAATCATTTCAAGAGCAAGGGTTTCGGCAGCGCTCAGTCCTCCGATGCTCGCCGGCACGCGCAAGCGCAACGGGCGCGCGAGATCTACGAGAAGCGTCTCGCGGAAGGATTCGACCACATCGCACTGATCGGCGACCTCAACGACACGCCGGATAGCGCCCCGCTGGCGCCGTTGAAGGAGAGCACGTTGAAGGATGCCTTTACGCATCCCGCGTTCGATGACGGCGGCTTTCCTGGGACCTTCGGTCTTGGCAACGCCGGAAACAAGATCGACTACCTGTTCCTGTCGCCGAAGCTTTTTGACAAGGTCGAGCGAGGCGGTGTCTTCCGCAAGGGCGCCTGGCCCGGAAGCCGGCCGAAACGCTGGGAGACCTATCCGGAACTCACCGAGCCGAAACACGCGGCGTCGGATCATGCCGCCATCTGGGTTGACCTGCACATCTGAGGCCAAAGACAGGGAGGCTGCCGTCCGTCGATGCCACGGCACACACGAGGAGGGCCGCTGGCCCGGCTACTCGAATGTCGCCAGAAACTTGCGCAGCAGGGCGTCGAGCTGGGCCTTCTCCTCCGCGCTGAAACCCTGCGTCAAGCGTTGCTGATTGGCGACGTGGAGGCCGACGGCACTTTCCACGGCGGCAAATCCGGCTTCGGTCAGGGCGATGAGAACACTTCGCCGATCATCCGGATTGAGAACGCGCTCGACCAGGCCCGCTTTCTCCAACTGGTCGATCCGGTTGGTCATGGTGCCGGAACTGACCATCGTCATGGAGAGCAAATCGCCGGGGGAGAGCCGATATGGCGCGCCTGAACGCCTGAGGGTTGCCAGCACATCGAAGGACGAGGAGGAGAGCCCCTGCTGCTGCAGCACCTGGTCGACCTCGCGGGCGAGGTGCGTCGTCAGCCGCTTCAGTCGCCCCATGATGCCCATCGCCTGGGTATCGAGGTCGGGGCGCTCGTTTTTCCATTGCGCAAGTATCTTGTCGACGCGATCCATCGGTCAGCCCGTTCTTCTGCGAAGACTGTTATCATCGCGTATCTTGACGTCAAGATAAATGGCGCTACATTGTATTTATCTTGATGTAGAGATTCTTGAGATGAAGAAAACTCAAGCACCGCTTTCCGAGGTGCTGATCACGGCGTTGGCTCCGACGATCTGGGGCAGCACCTATTTCGTCACGACATCCTTTCTTCCGCACGGATATCCGCTGACGGTCGCCTTCCTGCGGGCTCTGCCGGCCGGGCTTCTGCTGCTTGCGATCGTCCGGCAGCTGCCGCAGGGAATCTGGTGGCTTCGCGCCTTCGTGCTCGGCGGCCTGAATTTCTCGTTCTTCTGGGCAATGCTGTTCGTGTCGGCCTATCGTCTGCCGGGCGGTGTTGCCGCGACCGTCGGAGCCATTCAGCCGCTCATCGTCATCCTGCTGTCGCGCATTTTCCTCGGCCGGCCGATCCACGCCGTTGCCGTTGGGGCCGGCGTGGTCGGGATGACAGGTGTGGCACTTCTCGTGCTCACACCCAATGCGGCGCTCGAACCGATCGGCGTTGCCGCCGGCATTGCGGGGGCGGTTTCGATGGCATTCGGCACGGTGCTGACGCGACGTTGGGTTCCGCCGGTTTCGAATCTGGCCTTTACCGCATGGCAACTCACGGCCGGCGGCATCCTGCTCGCGCCCGTCGCCTTCTTCGTCGAACCCACACTGCCGGTGCCGACCGCGGCCAATGTGCTGGGCATCGCCTATCTTGGCCTGATCGGCGCAGCGTTCACCTATTTGCTGTGGTTCCGGGGGCTCGCGCGCATCGAACCGTCAGCTGCGGCCTCGTTGGGCTTCCTGAGCCCGGTCACCGCCACCCTTATCGGTTGGCTGGCTCTCGGGCAAAGCCTGACGCCCGCGCAGCTCTTCGGCTTCGCGATGGTGCTCGCGAGCGTCTGGCTCAGTCAGCGCACGATGTCGGTCAGGCCCACTCGCCCTGACGCATCACCGGAACCCGCGAGCCGTCCGGCTTGATGCCGTCGATATCGACCTGGCCGGAGCCGATCATCCAGTCGATGTGGATCAGGCTCGAGTTGCCGCCTTGCGCCTTGATCTGCTCCTGCGTCAGGCTTGCGCCGTTGACGAAGCACTTCGAATAGCACTGGCCGAGCGCGATGTGGCACGACGCGTTCTCGTCGAACAGCGTGTTGTAGAAGAGAATGCCGCTGGCCGAGATCGGCGAGGAATGCGGCACCAGCGCCACTTCGCCCAAGCGGCGCGCGCCCTCATCGGTATCCAGCACCTTGTTCAGCACTTCCTCGCCACGCGAAGCCTTCGCTTCGACGATCCGGCCGCCTTCGAAGCGAACCCGGATGTTGTCGATCAGCGTGCCCTGATGGGACAGCGGCTTGGTGCTCGAAACATGGCCTTCGACGCGCAACGCATGCGGGGTCGTGAAGACTTCCTCGGTCGGAATGTTCGGATTGCAGGTAATGCCGTTCTTGGCCGTCGACGAGCCGCCGTGCCACTCGTGACCGTCGGCAAGACCGACCGTCAGATCGGTGCCAGGTCCCCTGAAGTGCAGCGAGGCGAAGCGCTCGCCATTCAGCCAGTGCGAGCGTTTGGCGAGATTGGCATTGTGCTCGGCCCAGGCCGCAATCGGGTCTTCGACATCGACGCGCGACGCCGCGAAGATCGCCTTGGCGAGCTTGGCAACGGCGATTGCTTCCGGATCGTCAGGGAAGACGAGCGCTGCCCAGGACGGGTTGGGGTAGGAGACGATGTTCCAATTGATGTCGAAATTCGAGATCTTTTCCAGCGCCGGCTTGTAGGCCGCCGAGTTCGCCCGGTTGGCACGGCCGACCTTTGCCGGATCCTGTTCCGAAAGCAGCATCGGATTGTCGCCAGAAACCGCAAGGCGTGCAGTGCCTTTGGCATAGGCCTTGGCCATGCCGTCGTAGAGCCAGTCGGAGGCGCGATCGAAGCTCTGATCACTGCCATATCGGTAGCGCGCCAGCGTCGAATCCTCGTCCGAATAGAACGCTGTCACCAGCCCGGCACCTGCCATATAGGCATGCTGGGTAATCAGGCGCACGAGGGGCAGGGCGACGACCGGGGCCGTGATCACGAGATCCTGGCCCGTCTGCAGCTGCAGCCCGACCTTGACGGCCACCTCCGCCAGTTTCTCAAGCTTTACGGGATCCACGGAGGTCTGGCTTTGCGGCATGAAATTCATGATCGGTCACTCCTCGAACAAAACGGATTGGCCGGTAGACTTAGACCCCTTTACGGCGAAATTGAAGCTCGCTTGTCGACCGATGGCAGCTCTTTGCCGCCATCGGCCCACACGCGGGATTAGGCCGCCGAAACGGATGGCTGCTGCAACAGCACCGCGTCGTGGCGCTTCAGGAAGGCCATCAGCCGGTCGGCATAGTCAGGTCCGACGGCGGCCTTCACGCTCGGTCTCTCGGACAGCGCTGTCCGCCAGGCCTGGACGCGGGGCAGGCCGGCAAAAATGCCGCTGCCGCCGATGGCGTCGAAGACGTCGAAGTAGCGAAAGATCGGCGCAAACACGGCATCGACCAGGCTGAAGTCCACGCCCGCAAAGTAGGGGCCATCCTTCAGTTCCGCCTCGATGGTGGCGAACTTTGATGCGAGCACCTGCCGCTTCGCCTCCAGCTGCGCGCGATCCTGCGTCGTTTCGTAGACCCAGAGATCGGAGAGGATCGAAGAGCCGAACTCCATCCAGCCGCGGTGGCGGGCGCGTGTCAGCGGGTCGGATGGATGAAGGCGGCGGCCGTCCTGCGTCTCCTCCAGATATTCACAGATTACGCTGCTTTCAAAGAGCACGTCCTGACTGCCGTCGCTGAGGCGAATGCAAAGCAGAGGCACCTTGCCGAGCGGCGAGACCTCAAGGAACCAGCGCGGTTTGTCCGCGAGGTCGATATTCACGCGCTCGAACGGCACTCCTTTTTCCGCAAGCGCGATCGCGGCGCGCTGTACGTAGGGGCAAAGGTGGTGGCTGACGAGCAGCAGAGCGGAACCGGATACTTGAGGTGGCAAATGATCCATCGTGGCAATCTCCATTGTAGATGCAATTGCATGTAATAGCTGTTGCGCCAGAATTCAAGATAGATGTAAATGCATGTATGAGTAGAAAGACGAATAGAGCCACGCCCTCCGATGCGGTGATCGATGCCTGGATCGGGCTGATGCGCGCGCAGCAGCGACTGCTCGGTCAGATCGAAGCGGATCTCAAGCAGGCCGGGCTCCCAACGCTCGGCTGGTACGACGTGCTCTGGGAACTGGTGCGGTCGCCGCAGGGCAAGTTGCGGCCATTCGAGATCGAAGAACGAACGTTGCTAGCCCAATACAATCTTTCGCGACTGATCGACCGCCTCGAGAAGGCAGGGCTGGTGCAGCGCCAGAGCTTCGATCAGGACGGGCGCGGGCAGTGGGTGGTCGTTACCGAGGAGGGACGCGCGCTGCAGAAGCGCATGTGGAAGGTCTATGCCAGAGCCATCGAGGAGAACTTCGGCGCCAAGCTGAGCGAGGTTGATGTCGCGACGCTGACCTCGCTGCTGTCACGCTTCAGCTGAGATCAGGCAATGAGGGGCGCGGCGGCAGCCTTCAGCGTCTTCAACGCGTCCTTCGGGTCCAGCCGAACCTGCAGGCCGCGTTGCCCGCCGTTGATGTAGACCTGCGCCTCCGTCAGCGCTGTTTCCTCGATTGCTGTCGGGACGAGCTTCTTCTGGCCGAACGGGCTGATGCCGCCGACGTGGTAGCCAGTCAGGCGCTCGGCATCGGCGGGCTTCATCATGTTGGCGGACTTTCCGCCGAAGGCGCTTGCGAGCTTCTTCATGCTGACTTCACGATCCGACGGCACGACGACGCAGACCGCTTTGCCGTCGACCTCCGCCATCAGCGTCTTCAACACGCGATGCGGCTCCTCGCCAAGCGCTTCTGCCGCCTGCAGGCCAACGCGCTCCGCATTCGGATCATAGTCGTAGGTATGGACCGTGAAGGCAATTCCGGCTTGGCTCAGAACCTGCGTGGCGCGTGTGGTTTTCGACATCGATCAGGCCTTGAAGAAGCTGCCGTAGATCTCGGGCTTGAAGCCGATGAGCAACTTGCCGTCTGCCTCGACAACCGGCCGCTTGATCATCGATGGCTGCTCCAGCATCAGCGAGATCGCCTTGCCCTCGTCGAGATTTTCGCGCTCGGCCTCGGGCAGCTTCCGAAAGGTCGTGCCTGTTCGGTTGAGCACCGTTTCCCACCCGGCTTCCTTCGTCCAGGCCTGCAGATGCGCGCGATCGATCCCGACAGCCTTGTAGTCATGGAACTGGTAGGCGACGTCATGCTCTTCCAGCCAGGTTCGGGCCTTCTTCATGGTGTCGCAGTTCTTGATGCCGTAGATGGTGACGGTCACTTAGTCCTCCAGCGTTCCAGGCTTGCGTGTTGCCTTGCTGGCGGTCTTGCAAGCAATCTTCATCAGGTCGGCGCGCCGGCGAACCAGCCGTTCGGAGCTGCGCGTCACGATCAGGCCGGCCTGTGGTGCACAAATCTCGATGCTGCCGTCAGCCATGCCGGGGCGGGTGATCAACGTGGCAAGCACATCGCCTTCGCCAACCCATTCGCCGATGTTGCGTTGGAAGAGAACCGTGCCGGCCTCCGGCGCGCGGACCACCTCGATATTGTCGAGCGGGACAGCGGGGCCATCGAAAGCGGGCAGCGAGACCGGGGCATCGATTGCGCCGCGGCTTGCCAGGAATTTCCACAATCCCTCGGCATCCTTCTTCGCCATCTCGGGATAGACGTCACGCCGGCCGCGAAGCTCAACGGTGACAGACAGCTTGCCGGGCAGGCGCGATTGTTTCTCTAGGGTCTCGTATTTCCAGGCAAAACCGACGGCCTCCTCGAAGGCGGAACTCTCGCCATCGGAGAGAAGAACGGCTTCCATCTCCATCGCAGAGGCCAGATCGGCCGCCTCCGGCCAGAATGCCTCGTCGATATAGGCATATTGCAGGGATTCATCATCGCAATGCAGATCGATCACCAGATCGCAGCCGAGCGCCATATGCAGCAGCTGGCGCTTCAGTTTCTCGACGGCCGAACGGCGCTCGAGGTCCTCAAGCAACCCGTCGCGATCTTTCACCGAGATCAGCGGAAACTCCCTGTTGAAATTGGTGCGCGATCCAAGATCGAAGCGGCCCTGAAGTTCGCCGAAATGCGACTGGGCCGCCCCGATCGGATTGGCATGCGGGACGACGATGAAGTCGCTCTTGATCTGACCGGCGTTTTCCGACTGGCGCAGTCTTTCACACAGGAAGTGAACCAACGCCGTGCCCGGCAGCTCGTTGGCGTGGAGAGCCGCCTGAATGTAGACCTTCGGTGCCTTGGGATCGCTGCCATTGAAATGAAGAACCGGCAAACGCCACTCGATACCCGCCGTGTCACCGGCAATAATGATCTCGGACGTGTTCATGTCGTTCTCCGCTTGATGCCTTGTCGCAGGAGCTTTAAGCGAGTTCGATAGCTGGAGGCAAGGTGTTATCCGCGCGCATGAAGCGGCCAGCGCCCGAGCTCTTCGTAGCCTGCTTGACGCGATTGTGCAGCAGAACGAATTCGTGCGCAGCCATCACGACCGGCCTCCGCAGGGCGATCCGCGGCACCACGTCCTTGTCGCAGAGGAGCGTGGTGTGAGGTTGAAAGTTCGGGTTCAGATTGGCGTCTGCGCCCAACCGGTGCACCTCGATCGCGATCTGCACATGCAGTTGCCACAGTTCCCGTCCGCCATTGCCTTCGAGTACGATCGCGTTGTCCTGCGGCAGCAGGAAGGTGATGATATGGTCGAAGACGAGCTCGAACTGACACGCCTCGATCGCCGTTCCTGCCTGGCGTGCCGCCGCGATGACCCCTTCGGGAATGCGGGCGCTCTTGCCGACACAATAGAGCGAGACATGCACGGCCGCCGGCGGACGCGGCGATGCGAGGGGAAGGTGTTCCCGCTGTAGCCACTGCTGGATCGACACGCATTCGTCGAGCGATTGCGGATCCGGCAATATCGCAAAGAAAAGACTCTCTCTGGCGAAGCGCGATGGTTGTTGGCGCGTCTTCGGCGAAGCGAAATCGAAAGATGCCTGCTAACATTTGATCTTGAAATGGCAAGAACAAAAAAAGAACATACGGGCGAGCGATCGACCGGAGCAAGCTCGTGCGAAGCAAGAAACGGGTTGAATTCGGGCCGCGACGGCACGATCTTCGGAGAAGAGCAGCAGGGAGGCAATGACCCATGCAACAGGCAATGCATCACTATCTGATTTTCGAGACGAGCGGTGGCTTCTGCGGCATCGCCTGGAATGATGTCGGCATTACGCGGTTTCAGCTGCCGACGTCGAGTGCCGAGGCAACCGAGCGATTGCTCCTTCGCCGCATTCCCGGCGCCGAGCCGGCGAAGCCGACGGCTGCCGTTGCCGAAGCTGTTGCCGCAGTGAAGCGCTATTTCAGCGGAGAGCCGACGGACTTCTCAGCCGTGAAGGTCGATCTCGCTGGTCAGGATGCCTTCTTCAGGCAGGTTTACGATGCTGCCCGCCAGATCGGCTGGGGCCACACGACCACCTACGGTGCGCTCGCGAAACAACTCGGCGTAGGGCCGGAGGCCGCCCGCGACGTCGGCCAGGCGATGGCGAAAAATCCGGTCGCCTTGATCATCCCCTGCCATCGCGTGCTAGCGGCCGGAAACAAGATCGGAGGCTTCTCCGCGCCCGGCGGCTCAACGTCCAAGCAGAGGATGTTGGAGCTCGAAGGCGTTAGCCTGGCGCCGCCAAAGCCGGTGCAGCAGTCACTTGATTTCTGATGGATGTCGCCTCGATTGAGGCGACTCTCAAATCATTCCCACTCGATGGTGCCGGGCGGTTTCGAGGTCACATCATACACGACACGATTGATGCCGCGCACCTCGTTGATGATGCGGGTTGCGGCGCGCCCGAGGAATTCCATGTCGTAGTGATAGAAATCCGCAGTCATGCCGTCGACGGACGTCACGGCGCGGAGCGCGCAGACGAACTCGTAAGTGCGGCCGTCGCCCATGACGCCGACGGTCTGGACAGGCAGCAGCACGGCGAAGGCCTGCCAGATGGCGTCGTAGAGGCCGGCCTTGCGGATCTCGTCGAGATAGATGGCGTCGGCTTCGCGGAGAATCTCCAGCTTTTCGCGGGTGATGCCACCCGGGCAGCGGATCGCGAGACCCGGACCCGGGAAGGGGTGGCGGCCGATGAACGAGTCGGGCAGGCCGAGCTCCTTGCCAAGCACGCGCACTTCGTCCTTGAAGAGTTCGCGCAGCGGCTCGACGAGCTGCATGTTCATGCGCTCGGGAAGGCCGCCGACATTGTGGTGCGACTTGATCGTCACCGACGGTCCGCCGGTGAAGGAAACGCTTTCGATCACATCAGGATAGAGCGTGCCCTGGCCGAGGAAGTCGGCGCCGCCGAGCTTCTTGGCCTCTTCCTCGAAGGTCTCGATGAACAGGCGACCGATGATCTTGCGCTTGGTCTCTGGATCGGAAACACCCTCGAGCTCGCCGATGAACTTGTCGGATGCGTCGACGTGGATGAGGTGCAGATTGTAGTGTTCGCGGAACATGGCGACGACGTTGGCCGCCTCGTCCTTGCGCATCAGTCCGTGGTCGACGAGCACGCACGTGAGCTTGTCGCCGATCGCTTCGTGGATCAGTAGTGCTGCGACCGAGCTGTCGACGCCGCCCGAAAGGGCGCAGAGGACGCGCTTGTCGCCGACCTGCTCGCGGATCGCTTCGACCGCCTTCTGGCGATAGGCCGACATCGACCAGTCACCTTTGATGCCGGCGATGTTGTGAATGAAGTTGCCGATCAGCTTGGCGCCATCGGGCGTGTGCACGACTTCCGGGTGGAACTGCACGCCATAATATTTGCGCTTCTCGTCGGCGATGAAGGCGTATGGCGCGTTCGGCGAAGTCGCGACGACCTTGAAGCCTTCAGGCAGCGCCGTCACGCGGTCGCCATGGCTCATCCAGACCTGATGGCGGGAGCCCTTCGACCAGAGGCCTTCGAACAGTTGGTTGTCTTCGTCGACTTCGAGGAAGGCGCGACCGAATTCGCGGTGATGACCGCTCTCGACCTTGCCGCCGAGCTGCATGCACATCGTCTGCTGGCCGTAGCAGATGCCGAAAACGGGCAGGCCGCTGTCGAAGATGATCTGGGGCGCGCGGGGCGAGCCTTCATCAACCGTCGAGGCCGGGCTGCCGGACAGGATCACGGCTTTCGGCTGCAGGCGCTTGAAGCCTTCTTCGGCGGACTGGAAGGGAACGATCTCGCAGTAGACACCCGTTTCGCGCACGCGGCGTGCGATCAGCTGGGTTACCTGGCTGCCGAAATCGACGATGAGGACGCTGTCTGGATGTGCTGTCTGGGTCATGGCGAGCCTTTAATGAAAAGCACCCGGTCTTGCAATGCGCGAAATCCCCCGGCCGAGGATTTTATTGTGCTGATTGTCCCTATCCCGCAGGGGTTAGAACCAGAATACGCCGTCTTCCAGAGCCGTAAACAGGCTGTCGACGGCATAGGAAAGCTTGCGGTCGATGACATGCAGGTATTCTGTCCAGCCGGAAATGTGCTGCAACTCTTCGACACCGTCGGAAATCCCGCGCAGGCCGATCAGCGGCAGTTCGTAAGCCTGGCAGGTGCGCAGGATTGCGAAGGTCTCCATGTCGACCATATCGGCGGCTATACCATTATAGGCCTGCCCGGACACGACGTTGCCGCCGGTCGACAGGCTTGCCTCCGGAATGCCTGGGATTCTAAGCGGCAGGTCGATGGTGGCAGGGAGATCGAGGAACGGCGTGCGCCCCTTCTCGAAACCGAGTGGCGATGCATCCATGTCGCGATAGGATACGGAGGTGGCCTGATAGACCTCGGTCTGCTCGAGCTTTGCCGAGCCCGCCGAGCCGAGCGAAACGACGAGGTCGGGCAACTCATCGGCCTGCGCTAATTGCGCCAGCGCCCGGGTGAGGACGATTGCCGCCTCGACGGGACCGACCCCCGTCATCAGCGGCTCGAAGCGGGAGCGTAGGAACGGACCGTACTCGGCCTCCGCCGCCATCACGAAGAGAATGGATTTGCCGGCGACCGATTTCAGCTCAAACTTCATCCCGAAATGCCCTCTCTGCCACGGATGATCATCATGGTGCTTGTCATGGAAGCGATCAGCTTTGCCGGTCCGTCGCCGATCGCATAGCCGCGCCCGTCCGCAACGATGATGTTCGATCCCGGCTTGGTGATTTCGCCCCTGAAGAGGAAGCGATCGCCACGGCCTGGCGACAGCAGGTTGACCTTGAATTCGATCGTCAGAACGGACGCCTCGGCGTCGATGACGCTGTAGGCCGCCAAGCCGCAAGCGGAATCGAGGGCAGCGGAGATCACACCGGCATGCAGAATTCCGTGCTGCTGGGTGAGCTTGACGTCGAAAGGCAGTTCGATCTCCACCAACCCCCGCCCGACGCGGGTCAGTTCGGCGCCGAGCGTATGCAACGCCGCCTGGCGGGTAAAGTTCTGGCGGATTCGCTCGTGGAAATCGCCGCTGTCGTTGTCGGTCATCATCGCGCCTTTCTTGCGATCGCGAAAGTGGCATGCTGCGCCGCATCAGACAAGCGCTTCCCGGAAATCTGTTGGCAGAGTGCTCCCGTGCCATGCGGTCGCTTGTCTGACGCGCATGCACGTGCCCGGCGTAAAGATTGGATTCAGTCTTTTTTGGTAAATCTCCGTTAGCCATTGCTTTTCGATGGGTCCCTGGCGGCAGCGAATCTGTCGTCGACAATTGTTTTGCGTGCGGGTTCTTATGCGTCTATTGGCTGCGCCAGCTTTCTTCCTTGCTTGTCTCGCCTTGTCGGGCTGCACGTCCAGTTTGGGACCGGACAGCCTCGTCGCGGGAATCCCGTCGCGGGAGACGACCAGCTCGGTCGCACGCCCAAGCGCGCCCGTGCCGGCCAGCGTCATGCCGGTGAGCCCTGTTCCCTCAGCTGATGTCGCCGAGGCGCCAACGCCAGCCGCGCCGCAACAGGAGGAATTGGCCTGGGCCGGCCCGGTGCCTCAGCCGCAAGCCTTCACACAACAGGCCGGAGTGGCCACCGCTCCCGTGCCGTCGGAAAGGCCGATGGCAACGGCAGTGCCAGCCGTCCTGACGCCCGCAGCGCCCGAAATTGACGAGACGCCGCGCACACGTTCGCGGGTCTACAGTCATCGTTTCCGCGACGTCAAACCGATCAATTTCGGCTCTTCCTCGCCCAGAAAGCTTGCCGTCCATGGCGTCGACGTTTCGCGCTGGCAGGGCGACATCGACTGGGACAAGCTGAGAACGCAGGGTGCGAATTTCGTCTACATCAAGGCGACCGACGGCGGTGACCATCTCGATCCGATGTTCCGGAAGAACTGGCGCGACGCCAAGCAAGCTGGGATGAGGCGGGGCGCCTATCACTTCTTCTATTGGTGCCGCACCGCGGGCGAACAGGCGGACTGGTTCATCCGCAACGTTCCCCGCGAAGCCGGGGCTCTGCCACCGGTCATCGACGTCGAATGGAACGGCGAGTCGAGCTGCAAGCGGCGGGTCTCGCCCGAGAAGGTTCGCGAGAAGATGCAGGTCTTCATGGACAAGCTCGAGCAGCACTATGGCCAGCGGCCGATCATCTACACCGCGCCGGACTTCTATCGCGACAACCTCAAGGGCGCCTTCCTGAACTATCCCTTCTGGCTGCGTTCGGTTGCAGCCCACCCGTCGAAGGTTTATCCCGGACGCCGGTGGGTATTCTGGCAGTATTCGGGCTCCGGCATCTCGCACGGCGTTGATGGCCGCATTGACCTGAATGTGTTCCACGGCAGCGAAGCCGACTGGCACGACTGGGTCGCCAGATCGGACTGAGGTGCTGCTCGTCTCGCCCGCGCGAAACAACCGGGAGGTTCGCCATGGCAGAGGTTGTGCTGTTTCACCACGCGCTTGGATTGACGCGAGGCGTCATCGCTTTTGCTGGCGATCTGCGGGCCGCCGGGCACGTCGTACATACGCCTGACCTGGTTGCCGGCCGGACGTTCGACACGCTGGAGCAGGGCGTGCAGCACGCCCAGGAGACCGGCTTCGGCGAGATCATCCAACGTGGAGCCCGCGCCGTGGATGGCCTTGCAGCCGATCTCGTCTATGTCGGGTTTTCCCTGGGAGTGCTCCCGGCACAATATCTGGCTCAGACGCGTGCCGGTGCGCGGGGTGCGATCTTCCTTCACGCCTGCTTGCCGCGTTCGGAATTCGGCTCGGCCTGGCCGAAAGGCTTGCGGGCTGAGATCCATGCCATGGACGCCGACCCGTTCTTCGTTGGAGACGGTGATATCGAGGCGGCGAAGGCGTTGGTTGCCGAGTCGGCGGATGTCAGGCTTTTCCTCTATCGAGGGGACGCGCATCTTTTTTCCGATCGGTCGCTCGCCGCCTTCGATCCAGCGGCGGCAGCCGTTCTCGAACGGCGCGTGCTCGATTTTCTCGCTGATCGCTAGTTCAAATAGACGATCGCGGCGTTGAGCAAGGTCGCGAAGCCAACCCAGGCTGCATAGGGCACGAAGAGCAGGGCGGCGGTCCGATCCGAATTCCAGCGGTTTGCGGCAAAGCCGAGGATCAGTCCGAGCAACAGCACAATGACGACGAGCGAGGCCGACAGCATTCGCAGGCCGAAGAAGAACGGCGACCATAGAAAGTTCAGCACCATCTGCCAGGCCCAGATAAGCATGCCGACAGACAGATGCCCGCGCAACCACGTCCGTGCCCCGGCAATACCAATCAAAACATAGAGGGTGAGCCAGACAGGTCCGAATATCCAATCAGGTGGATTGAACGGCGGCTTGGCGAGAGATTGATACCATTCCTCCGGCAGATTGTTGACGCCGATGGCGAGCCCCCCGCCGAGTGCGATGGCGACGAAGACGACGTAGGTCAGGGCTTTGCTCATTCGCCGGAAATAGGGCGGCTGGACTCTCCAGCCAGATCGCTAGCGATCTTTTGCGCACAATTCAGACGGCCGCAATGCGCACGATGTGCTGGTCCCAGGTAACGTCGCTCTGCGTCGACAAAAATCCGCCTTCATAGGATGACACGGCAAAGCCGGCCTTGGCTGCGGCAATCCCTGCCGCATCCGGCACAATCTCTTCACGAAGCACGCGTCCGCTCTTCGCATCGATTGTCACGGACGCGCCGCCCTTGGGAGACGTGACGCCGACGAGCCCTTCACCGCGATTGATTGCGATCGCGCCGACATAGTTGGCAAGCCGGCGCGTCGTCTCCTCCGGCAGATCGACGAAGCGCAGGTCTTCGCCTTTGGCAAAGGAGCCGACGAGCGGCGGCAGGTCGTTGCGGTGCCCTTCATACTGGCAGGCAAACCAGATGCGGCCCCTCGCGTCGACATCGACGTGTCGGGTGGAGAGCTGCGCCCACTGCGATGGGAGGGAGTGCTTTTCGATCAGGGCTCCGGTTGCCGCATCGATCAGCGTCAGCGAAGGCTGCATATTGGAGAGGTTGAGCTTGGCGCGGCCGAAATCCGGATGCGTTTCAATGCCGCCATTGGCAACGATCAGCATGCGCCCGTCGTCGGCCACGGTCATGTCATGCGGACCGACACCGTAGGTCTCGAACTCTCCTATGCGCTCAAAACGCCCGGTCGCATCGTAGAGGCCGATCATGCCGCGGTTGGCGTCGAAGGCGTTCTCGCTGGCATAGAGAATCCGGCCGTCCGGCGAGAAGGCGCCATGGCCATAGAAGTGGCGCCCCTCGGCGGCTGCAATGGTGATCGGCTCGTTTTTGCCGCGGGGATCGAAGATCATCGCATAGGTGCCGGGGCGGCGCGCAAACGCGACGGTTTTTCCCGTCGCGTTGCTGAAGGCCATGCCATGGGCGCGTGCCGGAAGGGCGATTTGATCGACGATCTCGCCGCGCTCCGTGACCGTCGCAACGGCGTAGGATCCGTTCGCGGTCCGCATCCCTGACGCATAGATCGCATCCGCGCGCTCAAGTGCCATGAGCGCTCGCGGCTGTAGGGCAGCCAGGAAAGTCAGCCCGGCCGCCTTGACGAAACTGCGCCGATCGATCGCGGAGCTATTCCACATGGATTCAGTCGCCGTCCGAGAAGGAGAAGCCCGCTGAAAGGCCTATTGCCGCGCCATAGTCATCGCTGATCTTGGTGATCAGCTCGCGCGTGCTGACCAGAAGAGCATCGAGCTTTGCCCTCTCGGCGTCGCTTGTTGCAACTTCGATATCGGGGTTGAGCTTCTGCAACGCCTCAAGCAGCGACTTCAAATTGGCATCGATCGTGTCGGCGATCGGCTTCTTGTCGGCTGGCAAGAGCTCGGCCATGCCGGCTTTTTGCCAGAGTGTGCGAAGTCCCTCGACGTTGGCCGTCATCGACTTCCAGGTGTTCCCGGAGCGCCAGTAGATCGCCATGCGTGGACGAGGCGTGGCGTCCTTGCCCTTGTAGAACTGCTCGAGCCGTTGATCGCGAACGGTCTCCGCGCCATGAACGAGGATGCCGAGCAAAGCGGTTATGGCCTCCTTGTTGTCCATGAAGTCTTCGCTTTGCGGGCCGGGATGCTTCCAGCTTCCCTGCACGCCGTCGGGCTTTTCCCAAGCCGCGACGACCTCGCCCGCCTCACGCTGGATGTTACCGGCAATCGCAGCGCCATAGAGGCATCGGAAGCTGTTCTTCTGCGTCGTCAGGTCTTCCGAACCGGTGCCGTGGAGCACGTATTCGAGCGCAGTCAGCCCCTGCAGCGCGACGCTCTTGCCGGCGATTGCATCGACAGTCGTATCCTTGGGATCGGCTTTGGCGATCAGAGCCTGAACCTGCTTCAGGGCGACGCCCTTGCGATCGGGGTAGAACAGGATGTGCTCGAAGAGATTGTCCTGGATCACTGGTCCAGTCTGAACGATTTCAATGACCGACCAATAGCGGATCATGTCGTCGAGTGCTGACCGCGCCTTGTCCAGCTTCTGCTGCGTCGCGTCCTCGCAGAGGTCCTTCATCGCCGTTGTCAGGCGTGCTGCCGATTGCTGGGCATTGCGATAGCCTGGGCGGATCACCTCATCGACCGCCCGCTGCATGACTCCGGAGACCGCCTCCTCGTTCAGACCGGCTTGCGGTGCGGGAGGAGTCTGGGCGAAGGCAGACGTAGCAAGGACAAGGGAGAGGACAAGAGGTTGCCAAAGGCGCATCAAAGGGACTCCAGGAATGTAATCAGTGCCTGCCGGTCATCCCCGGGCAGGGATGCGAACGCGTCACGCGCCTTTTCAGCCTCGCCGCCATGCCAGAGAATCGCTTCGGTGAGATTTCTGGCGCGGCCGTCGTGGAGGAAAAAGCTGTGCCCGCTGACAGTCTGGGTCAGACCTATACCCCATAGCGGCGGCGTGCGCCATTCACGTCCGTTCGCGCTCCCGACTTGTTGTCCGTCCGCGAGACCCTCGCCCATGTCGTGCAGCAGGAAGTCGGAATAGGGCCAGATCAGCTGGAAGGCTTGAGCCTTGTCGGCGCTGTCGCGCCGCGTGACGAACTTCGGCATGTGGCAGGAAATGCAGCCGCTTTGGTAGAAGATTTTCTTGCCCTGAAGGGTCGCGGGGAAGCTCGCCTTGCGGCGGGCAGGAACGGCAAGGTTGGCCGAATAGAAGGTGACGAGGTCGAGGATCGGGCCGGGGGCCTCCTCCTTGCCAAGGCGCTTCTGCACGCCGGTCGGCATCTTCCCGCACTTGGCTTCGGCTTCTGCGCAATCGCCATGCGGGTCGGCTCGGTCCGGCGTCGAAATGCCAATGTCATTGGAGAAGGCATCCGCGCTCTGGTCGCGCACGCTCGCATTCTGTGCCTTCCAACCGAAGCGCCCGAGCGCAACTTTGCCGGTGCGATGGTCGCGTACGATGGCCGCCTTGCCGTGGATGCCGTCGCCGTCCGCATCGTCCGGATCGGCGTGGGCAAGGATGTCCGCTTCAGGGATGGCCTCGATCAGCCCGAGCCCGATCATCGCCGGCGCAACGCGCGGCGAGATCGTCGTTGTTGGGTCGAGTGGCCCATAGCCGAGGTCGGTCACTTCGTATGTCGGACGGCGGAGCGAGATGGTCTCGCCGTCGCCGAGCGTCACGGGCTCCTCGGTGTAGCGGATAGCCATCTTGCCCTCTGAGGGAAGCCCTGGAACCGCAAGATCCTGCAACTGGTGGCCGTAGATTGGGTCCGGGAAATTGACGACTTCGGCGCTGGCAATCGCCCGCTGCTCATCAGGCGTTGTCGCCGGGCGCGACAGGCGCAGGAACATCGAGGTGGCACTGACGCCACCTTCCGGCGGCTTGCCGCGGCCGTCGTTCAAGTGGCAACTCATGCAGGAGCGGGCATTGAAGAGTGGCCCCAGACCATCTGAGGCCTGCGTCGAGGAAGGGGCGGAGACCCAGAGCTTCTTGAAAAGGGCATTTCCGAGCCGGAACGGCTGTTCTTCTTCAAAGGGGATTGTCGCCGAGATATGCGAAAAGGAATCCTGCGTGACCGGATCGATGGAGGTGGCGCCGCCGGCCTGCATCGCTTCGTATTGCTCGGCCTTGGAAAAATCCGTGGTCGGCCGCGTGACATCGGCGACGCGCTTCATATCCGCGTCGGAAAGGTCGCGTCGTTTCGTCGGAAGATCGAACCCGGATGCCAGCGCAACGGAGAATCCGGCAATCGCGGCGCAAAATGCTGCGCAACTGAGAAGACGACGAGCCGGTCTGGGAGGCATTCGAGAGTTTCGGGCCGCTGCGTCGAACGAAGCGGCCCGCCTTTTCACTTATTGGAAGACCGCGCCAGGATTATCCAAGCTGTCGGAACCTTCAAGCTTCACCGTGCCGAGATCGAGTGCGGCAATAACGCGCTGCACCGTCTTGGTCTGGTCGACGAGACCGTCGATGGCGGCCTGAACGACGGCGTTGCCCTTCTTGTTGCCTTCGCCGATCATCTGGTCGTACTTCTCGACGTTCAGACCGCGCTTCGCCATGACATTCATTGCCTTGAGCGTCGCGTCGAGTTTGGCCCGCATTTCCTTGTCGAGCTTCTCGTCCTTGTCTGCGACGAGATCGTGCAGCGACGGTCCCTTCATCTTCGTGCCGTCGACGCGGGTGTAGTCGCCCGTGTAGGCAGCGGCGATGCCGATCGCGTCGTTGAGGTGCGAATTGAAGGTGTTGTCCGAGAAGCAATCATGCTCTTCTTCCGGATCGTGCAGCAGCAGGCCGAGCTTCATGCGCTCGCCGGCCAGTTCACCGTAGGAGAGGGAGCCCATTCCGGTCAGAATGGCAACGAGACCGGCTTTCGGATCGGCTTCGACATGCTTGGTGGCTTCGCCCTCCGGAGCCCATATGTTGGTCATTTCCTGAAGGTCGGAGACCAGCAGCGTCGAGGCGGACTTCAGATATTCGGCACGGCGATCGCAATTGCCGTGCGTGCAATTCTTCAGGTCGTAGTCCGTGGCAGGGCGGTTGCCAGCTCCGGGACCGGTGCCGTTCAGGTCCTGGCCCCAGAGCAGGAATTCGATGGCATGATAGCCCGTTGCGACGTTGGCTTCGACGCCGCCGGCTTCGGCCAGCGTGCCGGACAGGAATTCAGGAGTCAGCTTGGACGCGTCGACATCCTTGCCGTCGATCTTGATCGTCTTGTTGGCGATGACATTGGCGACGTAGAGCGCGTTCTCGTCGCTCTCGGTGCCGTAGGACGCATCGACGTAATCGATCAGGCCTTCGTCGAGGGGCCAGGCGTTGACCTTGCCTTCCCAGTCGTCAACGATCGGGTTGCCGAAGCGATAGACTTCCGTCTGCTGGTAAGGGATGCGTGCCTTGATCCACGCGGCGCGGGCAGCCTTCAATGTCTTGTCGGTCGGGTCCTTGAGCAGGGCGTCGATTGCCGCGTCGAGGGCCTTGGCCGTCGTCAGCGAGTCTTCGTATTTGGCATGCGCAACGTCGGCGTAGTGTTTTACAACTGCAGCAGCATCCGGGGCCGCGTAAGCGGGAATGGCCAGCAGAGCGGCTGGGGCCAGCGCCAGCGCCACGGCTGCGCGGAAATTCTTGTTGAGTTTCATGATCCTCTCCTGTGCGGACTTTCCGTCTGAGGTCCGACGAAAAATCTCTTCGCCCAAAAGCAAACTGGTGTCAAACACTCTAGTTTGGAATGATTTTAAGTGTATTCGCGCGGTCTGACGAACCTCTTGTTGTTTTGACACCCCCTGCTTCTCCGTCATTCCGGCCTTGAGCCGGAATCCAGCCCGCCGCGCGTCTGCGGGGCTGAAGAGTTTTTCGCGATCAAGGACTTGATCGCGCTGGATACCGGCTCGAGGCCGGTATGACGGCGATGGGTATCTCGCCCTCAGAAAATCAATTGAGTTGACGGCTTTGTCAGAAGTCTGCCGGCTGAGCGAGGGCTCAGCCTTTCCTCTGCATGCGGCAGAAGAAGAAACCGTCCGTATCGGTGGAGGCGGGTGTCAGCGTGATGGTCTTGCCGTCGGACGAACGAGGACGTGGGCTGTCCTTTCCGAACAGTCCATCCCACGCAGGCAGGGCGCTGACAATCTCGTAGTCGCCGTTTTCTGCGGTGAAACGCCGGACCTGCTCCTCGTTTTCCTGCGGCAGCACCGAGCAGGTCACGTAGATCAGTTCTCCGCCCGGACGGACAAAGGCGCTCGCCTGCTTGAGCGCGTCCTGCTGCTGGGTCGTGCGCTCGTCGAGGTTCTTCGCGGTCAGGCGCCACTTGGTGTCGGGCCGCCGCCGCCAGGTCCCGGTTCCCGTGCATGGCGCATCGACGAGCACCTTGTCGCAGCGATCGCTCAGGCTCTTCAGAGCCTTGGCGTCATCGTGCACCTGGACATTGCGCGTTCCGGCACGCTTCAGCCGTTCGATGATCGGCGCGAGCCGCTTGCGGTCGGCATCATAGGCGTGAACCTGGCCCTTGTTGTGCATCGCCGCCGACATGGCGAGCGTCTTGCCGCCACCACCGGCACAGTAGTCGAGAACCTGTTCGCCGTCTTTTGGGAGCACGAGATCGGCAACGATCTGCGACCCCTCGTCCTGCACTTCGAACCAGCCTTTCTGGAACGAAAGCTCGGCGGTCACGTTTGGCAGCCTTGAGGCGCCTTCGCCGGCGGGAATCCGGATGCCGTAACGCGCGATCGCCGCCTCTTGTGCGCCGGCTCTTTCGAGCGCCTTGACTGTCTTGTCGCGGGTCGCCTTCAGGATGTTGGCGCGCAGATCGAGGGTCGGACGCTCGGCGAGGGCCTGCGCCTCGACGATCCAGTGATCGTTGAAGGCGCTTTCAAACGAGGGCTGGACCCATTCGGGAATATCGCCCTGGATGTGAGCGGGCGCGTCGGCCAGCTGGCGGCTGTTGAAAGCGGAAAGCTGAGCTTCCGAAAGCGGGCTTGGTGCGAACTTGTCGTCTGCGAGTTCCGCGGCGAGGCTTTCTGGCGTGAAACCCCATTGCCGGAACATCACGGCGTGGGCGATAGCGGATGCGCTGTCATCGTCCATCAGCCAGGCGTGGGAGAGGCGCATGCGAAGGGCATCGTAGACGATATTGCCGATTGCGGCGCGATCGCCCGATCCGGCAAACCGATGGGCAAGACCCCAGTCCTTCAATGCATCGGCGACAGGCCGTCTGCGGGCATCGATATCTGCAAGAACCGAAATCGCCCCTTCGAGCCGACCGCCCAACCGCATTCAAACAGCTCCTATCGCCTGGATCAAAATACCGGGCTTGTGAACAATCCGCAGGAAGCGCGACAGACGCAGCGGATAGTACACAAGTCTAGACCGCGTCGTAGACGCGATTGGCGGCAAGAGCAAGCGACCCGTTCGTGTACGGGCGAACGCTTAGCCTATGACTTCGTAGCAGACCTTTGCCGTGCCACTGCTGACCATGCCAATGTTCTGGGCGGCAGCGCGGGAGAGATCGAGCACGCGGCCGCGAATGAATGGGCCACGATCATTGACGCGGACGACGACGCTGCGTCCGTTTTTGCTGTTGGTAACTTTCAGCTTCGTGCCAAATGCCAGCGAACGATGTGCTGCAGTATTGATGGTCGGGTTCATACGTTCCCCGGAGGCGGTTTTGGAGCGAAGTGCGTACCATGAAGCGCCACCGCAACCATTTGCAGCAAATCCTTCAACGGGAAGGATAGTAGAGCAAGCTGCAATTGTTGCTGCGGCGATGACAGAACGGCAGATTTTCTTCAAAACGGATTGTCCCCTCAATTGTTGAACTCGCGCCTTGTGGGCGGTGGGAGGGTTGAATCCGGCCAAGTGTGGCGAAAAAGTGCCCCCAATTATCACGGAATATTACAAAGTGTAATATACGTGATGGCTAGATGCGCGGCATGTGCGCCACAGAAAATCGAATGATTGGGAAAAAAGATAATGAAATCAAGTAAAATTAGAACGTTTTTTGCAAGGCCTGATCCACGCAACCAAAGATCACAAAATTAACGAAAATAATTTTGCGCGATTGCCATAATTAGTGCCTCATTTGCGCAAATTCAGAGGCCGTTAACCACAATCAGGCGCTATATTATATGCGCCGAATGCAGGAAGTAGAAATTTCCTACCCTGAAACCGCGCTATTTGTGATCGACAAATACAATCGCAAGACGAAAAGTCTGCCGCCCGCTCTCGCCCCGCAGGCAAGTCGTGATATGCAAGTCGACGGAAGTCGCTGCGGCATAGCATAAAAACGCCCCGGGTGTGTCCAAAACGGTGACATTCAAACGTCTTTAGCTTGCAAGCGCGCAAGCAGTGCGCGCCTCGTTCAAATTGGGCAGGGAGGCTGCGAAATCATGAGCATACCTTATCGTTGGATCATTGTTTCTGCCGGGGCGTTGATGACCTGCGTTGCACTCGGCGCGATGTTTTCCCTGGCAATCTTCCAGGAGCCAATCGCGACCGAGACCGGCTGGTCGCACGCTGGCATTGCGAGCGCGATGACACTTAATTTCATTGTCATGGGGATTGGCGGTTTCCTGTGGGGCACTGCGAGCGATCGCTTCGGCGCGCGGGTTGTCGTTCTGATCGGTGCTGCCGGCCTTGGCCTGGCCCTTGTGTTGGCAAGCCGCGCGGAATCGCTTCTGCAGTTTCAGCTGACCTACGGGATTTTGGTCGGGCTTGCCGCCAGCACCTTCTTCGCGCCAATGATCGCGACGACGACCGGGTGGTTCGAGGAGAACCGCAGCCTCGCCGTCTCCCTTGTCTCTGCCGGCATGGGTGTCGCGCCCATGACGATCTCACCTTTCGCACGCTGGCTCATTTCTGCCTATGATTGGCGAACCGCGATGCTGCTGATCGGCATCACTGCCTGGGTCCTGCTGCTTCCGGCAGCCTTGCTGGTTCGGCGCCCGCCGGCAGAGGCAGGGGACGGCGCGACCGCCACTGCAACAAGCGGGGAACAGCCTTCGCTCTCGCGGGTGTTCCGATCGCCACAATTCATTGTGTTGGGGCTGACGTTCTTCGCCTGCTGCGCTGCGCATTCCGGTCCGATCTTTCACATGGTCAGTTACGCGACGATCTGCGGCATAGCGCCAATGGCCGCCGTCAGCATCTATAGCGTCGAGGGACTTGCGGGGCTCGGCGGCCGGCTTCTCTATGGCGGGCTGGCCGACAGGGTCGGGGTGAAGCCGGTGCTCGTCGCCGGTTTGCTCGTCCAGGCGATTGCGCTTGCGACCTACCTCTTCGTCAGCAGGCTCGGCGAATTCTACGCCCTCGCCATTATCTTCGGCAGCGCCTATGGCGGCGTGATGCCGCTCTATGCTGTTCTGGCGCGAGAATATTTCGGGCCACGCATCATCGGTACGGTGTTCGGCGCGGCGACGATGCTCTCCAGCCTCGGGATGGCCTTCGGTCCTCTTATCGGCGGATGGATCTTCGACACCTTTGACAACTACTCGTGGCTCTTCATCGGATCCGCTCTGGTCGGGCTCGGCGCAGCCGCAATAGCCCTCGCATTCCCGCCGCTCGCACGGGTAAAGGCCGAGCCGGCGCTCGGCGTCTCGATTTGAGGCGTCGCTATCCTCGCCAGCTGTTGCTCTGCATCAGCTGCGCGAGCGAGGCGGGATAGGTCGGGAAGGCGAAGATAAAGCCCGCCGCCTTCAGCTTGGCGTTCGAGACCCGCTTGTTCTCGCCGTAGAAGGACCGCGCCATCGGGGTGAGCTCGGCAGTTTCGAATGGCTGCTCCGGCGGCGGCTCGACGCCCAGCAGCCGGGCTGCTTCGACGATGACGTCCTGAGGCGGGCCGGGCAGATCGTCGGTCACATTATATATGCCGCCGAGCCCACGGTCGGCGAGGAACCGCGTCGCCGCGCCGATATCCTCAACCCGGATCCGGTTGAAAACCTGATCCTTCTTGATCAATCGCCGTGCGGTACCGCGTTCCAGATTGCAAAGGGCATTGCGGCCTGGCCCGTAGATACCGGAGAGGCGGAGAACCGCCGCCGGAACATTGATGGCGGCGCCGATGGCCATCCAGCCGTCTTCTGCTTCCAGCCGCTCCTTCGAGCGGCCGGAAACCGGCGTGCAGGGCATTTCCTCGGTGACCCAATTTCCCTTGTGATCGCCATAGACGCCGACCGTCGAGAGATAGCCGATCCACTGGAGCTTGGGCATCATCTCCTTCAGACGGTCGCCAGCGAGCCTGATCAGCGCATCACCATTATCGCGCGGCGCAATGGATTGGACGAGATGGGTCGCGCCCCGCATCGCCTCGCTCAATTTCTCGTCCAGCACGTCGCCGTCAAACACGAAAGCGTCGATGCCCTGGCCACGCAGGGCAGCTGCCTTGTCTTCCGAGCGCGTCGTACCGGAGACACGCGCGCCGTCCGCCATGAAAGCCTTGGCGATCGCCGTGCCCGAATAGCCGCAGCCGAAAATCATCACTTGCATCAAACTGCTCCCGCCAGGCGCCATTCACTCAGGACATCGCTATCCGACTCATCTGGCCTTTGTGCCGCAAAGGCAGAAAATTCGCCAGCCTCGAGAAGGCGCGACATGGCCCAAATTGCCATGCCGCGTACGACCGGGGAGGGATCCTCTGACAGTTTCCGACACTGCTCGACAAATCGGCGATCGTTCGAATTGCCGGCGGCAATGAGCACATTGCGGATGAACCGATCGCGGCCGATACGCTTGACGGGCGAGCCGCTGAAGAATGTGCGAAAGGCGGCATCATCGAGGCCGAGCAGATACTCGATCGATGGCTCCTTCAAGTCCTCCCGGGCCTGCAGCTTCATCTCGGAGGCCTCATGGGCAAATTTGTTCCATGGGCAGGCGGCGAGACAGTCGTCGCAGCCATAGATCCGGTTGCCGATCAGGGACCGCAACGCCGGGTCGATCGGCCCCTTGTGCTCGATGGTCAGGTAGGAGACGCAGCGCCGTGCGTCGATCTGGTAGGGACCGGGAAAGGCCTTCGTCGGGCAGATATCGAGACAGGCGCGGCAGGAGCCACAGTGGTCAATCTCCGGCGCGTCGATGTTCAGATCCGCGGTCGTGAACATCGAGCCGAGGAAAAGCCATGATCCGTGCTCGCGGCTGACGAGGTTCGTATGCTTGCCCTGCCAGCCGAGGCCGGCCGCTGCCGCGAGCGGTTTTTCCATCACCGGAGCCGTGTCGACAAAGACCTTCACATCCGCCCCGGCGCGCGCCGCAAAGCGTGTTGCGATCTCCTTCAATCGCCCCTTGATGATGTCGTGATAGTCGCGATTGCGCGCGTAGACCGAGATTGCAGCCTTGCCGGGTTTTGTCAGAATCTCGCGCGGATCTTCATCCGGTCCGTAATTGAGGCCGAAGACGACGATCGACCGGACGTCGCTCCAGAGCGTGCGTGGATCGCCGCGCCTGTCGCGGGTCTCCGCCATCCACTCCATCGTTCCATGCCGCCCGGCGTCAATGAATTCGCCGAGCCGCTCCTTGGCTTCCGGTATGGCGTCGGGTCGCGTGATGCGACAGAGGTCGAAACCCAAGGCCTTCGCCTCCGACCGAACGAAGGCGGTGAGGGTATCGCGGCGTTTCTGGTCCTTGTTTTCCATGGCCATTGAAGGCCCTCGTCAGAAATCCAGGTCGGCGTAGTGCGAAACCGGGGTCAGGCCCCGCACGCGCTCGGTGAGCAACGGCCGGAAGGATGGACGCGACTTCAGGCGCTGATACCACTCCTTGACGAGAGGAGCTTCCGACCAGTCGATTTCACCGAGATAGTCGAGAATGGAAACGGCCGAGGCAGCAGCGAGATCTGCATAGCTCATGCGGTCGCCGGCCAGCCACTGTCGGGAGCCGGCAAGCCAGCCCAGATATTTCATGTGCTGGCGGATATTCGCCCGCGCCGTGCGGAGGATCTTGGAATCAGGCGCGCCGCCGCCCTGGTCCGCCGTCATCTGCAGCTTGTAGACCCGCTCGCGGGCGAGCGGCTTGGTCACGTCTGTTTCCATCTTCTGCATGAACCATTCCGTCAGCCGGCGAATCTCGGCGCGCTGGAATGGATCTTCCGCCAGGAGCCGGCGATCACGCTTGAGCACGCCGTGCGTCTCGTCGAGATACTCGGAGATCACAGCCGCGCCGCACAACGCCCGCATGCTGTCATCGACATAAACCGGCAAGGTTCCGGCCGGGTTGAGCGCGAGGAAATCCCGGCGCTTTTCCCAGGTCTGCTCCTCGATCAGGTCCGCCTGATAGCCGTACTCCGTCAGGATCAGCCGAACGAAGCGTGATGCGGATGACATGGGATGATGATAGAGCGTGGGCATTGATTCTCGGATTTTTTGAGGTGTGTGGCATGTTGCGGGAGCGCGATGATCATCGCGCCCTAGTCATGACTTATTCGTTGAAGCTATAGGAGCTTGGCCCTTTCAATACAAGCGAGTCGGGTAGCCAACTCCCTGACAAAGGAGGTGGGCGTGCTCGAAAAACGGATTTTTGTTTTCCCGCCCTGCCTTCGTCATTTCCGGACGCCATAACCCCAATCAAAGCCCGACCAAACTCCACGGAGAGAATGTATGGATTATGTGAACTCTATAATTCTAGGCATAATAGAGGGAATTACCGAGTTTCTGCCGATTTCGAGCACCGGCCACCTTATCATCGCTGAGCAATGGCTCGGCCACCGGTCGGACATGTTCAACATCGTCATTCAGGCGGGCGCGATTCTCGCCGTCACCATTATTTACTGGCGTCGCCTCCTGGATCTCGTCCTGGGCTGGCGTGATCCGCGCAATCGCACTTACGCGGCCAAGCTGATCGTCGCGTTTCTCATCACGGCGATCCTCGGACTGGTCGTCAAGAAGCTCGGCTTCCAACTGCCGGAGAATGCGACGCCGATTGCCTGGGCGCTGATCATCGGCGGTATCTGGATGATCTTTGCCGAATGGGCCGCCGCTCGTCGACCGCCTCACAAGGAGATTACCTGGCTCGTCGCCATCTTGGTCGGTATTGCCCAGGTGGTGGCCGGCGTCTTCCCGGGAACGTCGCGCTCCGGCGCCACGATTTTCGTTGCCATGCTGGCCGGCACCGGCAATCGCGCCGCCGCGACCGAATTCGCCTTCCTGGTTGGCATCCCGACCATGTATGCCGCAAGCGGCTACGAACTGCTGAAGACGTTCAAGGATGGCGGGGCTGCAAACGAGGATTGGACGAGCCTCGGCATCGCTTTCATCGTCTCGACGATTGTTGCGTTTATCGCCGTGAAATGGCTGCTGTCCTACATCAGGAGCAACCGGTTTACGGTGTTTGCAATCTACCGCATCATTCTCGGCGCTATCCTGCTCGGCATGGCGGCATTAGGCATGATCGCCTGAGACGCACTTGATCGACGCATCCGAGTCCTTGTGGCGCGGATGCGGATCAGTTCCACTACCGAAAGCAAGGCAAGAAAAAAACCGGCGTGAAGAGCGCCGGTTTTTTATTATCGGCTGATCGAGCCGGTCTCGCAGGGATCGACACCGTAGGCCGGCGAGCACTCACCCTTCACCGCTGCAACCGATCCGGGCGCAATGAAGGAGCCTGCCAGAATAACCAGCGCCGCACACGCAAACAGGAGCGCGATTGACCTACCCATCGAAGAAAGCCTTTCAAAAGTCGTTAGTGCGCCGTCAAGGCGCTGAGTCCATTGGGAAACGCGCGGGGTGTGTAGTCAGTGGAATGACAAATAGCAATAAATGTTCCTGCTAAATTTGGTGTTAATTCCGCTAATTTTTACGTGCGACTTTTATGCAACGAGTGCCGGTCTGCTACAGGGAAAAAAGCGTTCACAACTTCTGCGATTCTGAAAAAACCTTCCACGAGAAACGCCGCCCGTGAAGGTCGCGAGCGGCGTGTTGCTTTGGGAAGGTCGCAGCTCTCAGGCCGCCTTGCCCGATCCGGTGTACTGCCCGTGCGGGCGGTACTGCACGAGGTAAGAGCCGATGACCGAGTTCACCAGCGTCGGTGTGACGCCGATACCCTTCAGTGTCCGGCCTTCGGTTTCTGCTTCCTTCGAAACGACATTGTCCTTCTTCAGCAGACGCACCTGGTCGGCGGTGATCGGCGGTGTGACGAACGGAATAAGCGAGGCGATGCTGCCGATGAGCGAGGCAATGCCAAAGGGAAGCGAAACCAGACGATTCTTGCGCCAGGTTGTCTTGAGCATGACCTCGAGACATTCGCGGAAGGTCAGCACCTCGGGGCCACCAAGCTCGTAAACCTGGCCTGCGGTCACCTTGCCCTCGATTGCCTTTGCCACGGCCTCGGCCACGTCGACGACATAGACCGGCTGGAACTTCGTCTTGCCGCCGCCGACCAGCGGCAGCGCCGGCGCGATGCGCGCCATGTCGGCGAACTTGTTGAAGAAGCTGTCCTCGGGACCGAAGACGACGGACGGGCGGTAGATGATGGCATCCGGCTTGATCGCGTGGATCGCTGCCTCTGCGCGGCCCTTGGTGCGGGCGTAGGCTGAATCGGAGTGCGCGTTTGCGCCGATTGCTGAGATGTGGATCAGCTTGGCGCCGACGCCGCGAGCGGCTTCAGCGACAGCACGTGCGCCAAACTCCTGAACCGCCTCGAAGGAGTTGCGGCCGGCTTCGTGCAGAATGCCGACGCAGTTCACGACAAAGTCGGCTCCGTCGACGGCACGGTCGATGGAGTTGCGGTAGCGAAGGTTTGCCTGAACGAAGGAGATCTGGCCGACATTGCCGAGCGGCTGCAGGAAGCCGGCGAGATCCGGGCGGCGAACGGCGACGCGGATGCGATAGCCGCGCTTTGCGAGTTCACGGACGACGTGCCTGCCGATGAAGCCGGACCCTCCGAACACGGTAACGAGTGGCGGCAGGTTGGCAAGGGTCATGACAGGCTCCTCGAAAGGCTCGGTTGTGTGGTCGATCTGGTTTCGTCTTAGACCAATCGCGACCCGACGAAAAGGGTCATCGCGCCGCAGATCTCACGGCTGAGAACTCGTCTTAGATGCCTTCGACGACGACCATTTCGGCGTCGGCGATTTCCTGGCGGATTTTCGCAGCGATCTGGTATTCCGGCGAATTATAGCAATCGACAGCGTGCTGCATCGAGGGAAACTCGATCACAACATTGCGTGCGCGGGACTTGCCCTCGAGCTCGGTGATCGCGCCGCCCCGGGCGAGGAAGTTGGCGCCATACTTATCGAAGGCTAGCTTTCCTGCTGCGACGTAGTCCTTGTAGCGCTCGACATCACGAACATCGACGCGTGCGATCCAATATGCCTTTGCCATTTCAGGTCCTCCCTGTTTGTCAGACTATTAAAGGGCCGCCGACATTTCGGCGAGGATTGCACGAGCCGCTTCGCGGGGATCGGCTGCCTTCACGATCGGGCGGGCAACGACCAGATGGCTGGAGCCGGCCTTCAGTGCGTCAGCCGGCGTCATCACGCGCTTCTGGTCGCCCTTGTCGGCGCCGGCAGGGCGAATGCCCGGCGTGACCAGCGCCATATCGGGGCCGATGATCTTGCGCACGGCCGCCGATTCCTCTGCGGAGCACACGATGCCGCCCATACCGGCGAGGTGGGCCTGTTCGGCGCGGCGCAAAACCAGCGTATGCGGATCGTATTCGTAGCCGGCCGCGACCAGGTCCTGCTCGTCCATCGACGTCAGTACGGTCACGCCGAGCAGGCAGAGGTCGGAGCCCTTGGCGGCCTCGACGGCGGCCTTCATCGCCTTCGGATAGGCATGCAGCGTCAGCATCGACATGCCCATCTTGACGATGTTCTCGACACCCGATGCAACCGTGTTGTCGATGTCGAGCAGCTTCATGTCGAGGAAGATCTTCTTGCCGCTCTTGGCAAGATCGCGCGCAAATTCCAGGCCGCCGGCAAAAGCCAGCTGATATCCGATCTTATAGAAGACGACGTCGTCGCCGAGCGTATGGACGATCCTTTCGGCCTCGCCAAGTGTTGGAACATCCAGCCCGACGATCAGGCGTTCGCGTACGTCCATCTCACATCCATCCCTGCCATTCTTCGATAGGCGTCCAGTCGCACGACGGGCGTCGATCCGCAAGGCTGAAACAGTAGAGATTGCCACCGCCTCCCGGTTGATCGCCATCACGCCGGATCGGGCGGCCCTCAAGGTGGCACTTGAGCAGCGTGCCCACGCCTCCATGGCCGACGAATGCGATGGGAAGGGCGGGATTGTGCGACGCGAGGATATCTGTGACGGCGGAAACGATACGCCGCTGGGCGTCGATCGCGCGCTCCCAGCCTTTGAAGCTCGCCTCGGGATGTGCAAAGAACCAATCTGCGGCCTTCTCGAACTCGGGGGGCGGCATGAAACCGGTCGCCGAGCGGTCGTTCTCATGCATGTCGTGGACAATCTCGACGGTCACCTCCGCTGCGGCTGCAAGGATCTCGCCAGTCTCGATCGCCTTTGTCTCGTCGCTGGAAACGATGCGGCGCAGCTGCTTTGCCCAGCGGCGTTCGGCGGCCTTGTGGGCGCGTGCGGCGCCGATCTCCGACAGCCCCCATTTCGGCACGGGAACCGCTGCGTCGATCCTCACCTGCGGATGGGTGACGTAGAGGCCGAACACCGGGTCAGCCGCGTCGGTAGATCCAGAGCTGTGCCGGCGGAATGTTGCGGACGATAAAGTCGAAGTGCTGGATATGGTAGCGATCCGGCCGCGCGATGATCGGCGACACCGGGCCGTAGGAGATCTGGACAACGGGGCGGCCTGCCGGCAAGCGGTCGAGCAGGCTTTCGAGCAGCGCGATGCGCGCCTGCATCGGGAAATTCAAAAGCGGGACGGCGGATACAACGGAATCGAACGTCTGATCCTTCATCGATCCGAGCGTCTTGTCGAGATTGAACGCATCGCCGTTGATGAAGTTCACGCCCGGATAGAGCCGGACCAGGTGCTCGTAGAAATCCGTCGAATATTCGACGGCGACCAGCTTCTCGGGTTTCACGCCGCGACCAAGAATGGCCTTGGTGATTGCGCCGGTACCCGGGCCGAGCTCAAGGACCGGCAGTCCCGAATGCGGGTTGATGACGCTTGCCATCTTGCGGGCCGTTATGGAGGAGGTGGGAACAATCGAACCGACAGTCTTCGGCCCCTGCATCATTCCTTTGAAGAAGCGGATTTCTTCATCGAATTTTTTGCCCAGCCGTTCCTTTAGGCGCAACGCCATGCCCGTCCTCCTAGATATGCAACAAAACAGCCCGCTCTCTAATTGCAGTCAGTTCCGCCGAAAAACAAGGCCTGACGTCGCAATTGGCAAAGTTTGCACCGTAGATGCGACGCGCGGCTAGACGCGCATCGGCATCAGCACATAAAGGGCATCGTCGCCAGCCGTGTCGCGAATGAGCGTCGGCGAGCCGGCGTCGGCGAGCAGGAAGATCGCTTCATCGCCGGAAAGCTGCGCGGTGATATCAAGCAGGTATTTGGCGTTGAAGCCGATTTCCATCGAGTCGGTGTCGTAGCCGACCGCGACTTCTTCGGTTGCGCTGCCGGAATCCGGATTGTTGACGGTGAGCAGCAATTGGCCGTCGGAGAGGGCGAGCTTGACGGCGCGACCGCGCTCAGAGGAGATCGTCGACACGCGGTCGACGGCCTGAGCGAACGTCGTGCAATCGACGCGCATTTCCTTGTCGTTGTTGGTCGGGATGACGCGCTGGTAGTCCGGGAACGTGCCGTCGATGAGCTTCGAGGTCATGACGATCGAGCCGATGCTGAGGCGGATCTTGGCGTCCGAGACTTCCACGGTCACCATCGCATCAGGCACATCGACGAGCTTCTGCAGTTCGCCGACGGTCTTGCGCGGGATGATGATGCCGGGCATGCCCTCCGAGCCGGATGGTGCATCCACGTCGGCGCGGGCGAGGCGGTGGCCATCGGTTGCGACGGCACGCAGCTTCAGGTCGCCTTTGCTCTCGATGGTGTGGAAGAAGATACCGTTCAGATAGTAGCGGGTTTCCTCGGTCGAGATCGCGAACTGGGTGCGATCGATCAGCATCTTGAGATCGGTCGCCTTCAGTTTGAAGGTATGGCTGAAGGTGCCGGCGGTGAGGTCAGGGAAGTCCGACTCCGGCAGGCACTGCAACGAGAACTTGGAACGACCGGACTGGACGGTCATCGAGCCGCCGTCGGTGCTGGTCGCCAGCAGAACTTCGGAGCCATCAGGCAGCTTGCGCACAATGTCGTAAAGAAGATGGGCGGGGACCGTAGTGGCGCCGGCCTGTTCGACATTCGCAGGCGTCGCTTCGGTCACTTCGAGATCGAGGTCGGTCGCCTTCATGTCCAGATTCTGGCCGTCGGCGCGCAGCAGGATGTTGGACAGAATCGGGATCGTGTTCCGGCGTTCGACCACGCGATGCACGTGGTTCAGCGACTTCAAAAGGTTGGACCGCTCAATTGTAATACGCATGGGATGCTACCGCTTTCGACCGTTACTGCTTGAGCGCGCATGTTGCGCGCCGCAAGGAATGCCTTTGCCCAAAAGGGACCATAGAGTGGATAGGCAAAATGGCAGGATTTTGAGACCGATTGCAAGAGGCGCGAATGGCCGCGCCAGTGCATTTGCCGTTTTCCGGTGCAATGCACACAGAAATTGCTGCGGCCTTGCCGAACGGCGGGGTCTCGCCCATAAAAGCGGAAACCAGAGGAGAGTATCGATACCTTGAGCAATGACGATGTGATGGCCGATGGCGGCAGGCAACGCAGCTTCCGCCTGCACAATATGTCCGTTCCGGCACGACCGTTGGAGCCGGCGCTTTACCTCGTTGCGACGCCGATCGGCAATCTCGGCGACATCACGCTGCGTGCGTTGGAAACGCTTGCCGGCGCCGATGTGCTGGCCTGCGAAGACACGCGCGTCACCCGCGTCTTGCTCGACCGTTTTGGCATTCAGAACCGCCCCTATGCCTATCACGAACACAATGCCGACGAGGCTGGTCCGCGGCTCCTGCAGGCGCTGGAGGCCGGCAAGTCAGTCGCTCTCGTCTCGGACGCCGGAACGCCCCTGGTCTCCGATCCCGGCTATCGCCTCGCACAGAGCGCCATCGAGGCCGGCTATCGCGTCGTGCCAATCCCCGGTGCCTCGGCACCGCTTGCGGCTCTCGTGGGTTCCGGCCTGCCGAATGATGCATTCTTGTTCGCCGGTTTTCTGCCGACCAAGGACAAGGCCCGTCGCGATCGGCTGGCGGAGTTAGAGGCAGCCCCCGCGACGCTGATGTTCTTTGAATCGCCGCATCGCATTGCTGCGACCCTTGCCGCCGCCGCCGATGTGCTCGGTGCAGACCGGTCGGCTTGCGTCTGTCGCGAACTGACCAAGGCCTTCGAAGAGTTTCGCCGTGGTACCCTAGGGACGCTGGCTGCCCACTACGCCGATGTCGACAACGTCAAAGGCGAGATCGTGCTGGTCATAGGTCCTCCTCCCGAACGGGTGGTCGAAGCTGCCGATGTCGATGCGATCTTGGCCTATCTGGCAAGAACCCTGCCGACCTCCAAAGCGGCAGCCGAGGCATCGAAGCTGACTGGCGTCTCCAAGAAGGAACTCTACCAGCGGCTTCTCGACATGAAGGGCGGCGATGGGCGATAGGGCTGCTGCTGCCGACCGCCGCAGGGCGCTCGGCCGGGGCCAGGTCTCCGAGTATCTCGCTGCTCTTTATCGTATGCTGAAGGGCTATCGCATCGTCGCGCTGCGCTATCGCACCAAGCTCCGGGAAATAGACATCATTGCACGTAAGCGCAACCTGGCGATTTTTGTTGAAGTGAAGGCGCGGCGCGAGGAGATGAGCGCGATCGACGCCGTGTCTCCTACAGCGCAAAACCGCATCAGAGCGGCCAGCGATCTGTGGCTACAGCGACAACGCGATTATGCTTTGCTTTCGCGGCGTTACGACATCGTGGCCATCCTGCCCGGCCGCCTGCCGCGAACTTTCCGAATGCCTTCTGACGTCATTGCAATCGCGTGCAAAAGAATCCGGCTGTAACAGTCCTGTCATGAAACCATCAAGGAGGCGTCATGGAAGGCCTCTATTGCACTCCTCACCCCAACAATTGGTGGAGAGGGATTAGCCATGTTCAAGAAAATTTCTATGGCCGCCATGGCGGTCAGCTTTTCGGCGTCGTCGTCCTTTGCTGCGACCAACATCACCTGGTGGCACGGCATGGGCGGCCGCAACGGCGAAGTCATCAATGAGGTTGCACAGAAGTTCAACGCTGCGCAGTCCGCCTGCGCCCTGACCCCGGTCAGCAAGGGCACATATGAAGAAGCACTTGCCGCCGGCATCGCGGCCTTCCGTTCGGGCGAACAGCCGAACATTCTGCAGGTCTTCGACGCAGGTGCAGCAACCATCATCAACGCCAAGGGAGCTGTCGTTCCGGCCGAAGACCTGATCAAGGACGCCGGCTACAAGTTCGACCGCAATGCCTTCATTCCCGGCGTTCGCTATTTCTACGCCGCCGCTGACGGCAAGTTCGTCGGCATGCCCTTCAACTCTTCCGCACCGATTATGTACATCAATCCGGAAGCGCTGAAGAAGGCTGGCGTCGAAGCTCCGAAGACCTGGGAAGAGTTCGAAGCAATTGCTCCGAAGCTCAAGGAGGCCGGCTATATCCCGCTCGTCCAGTCGCAGTTGACCTGGGAATTCACCGAGAACTTCTTCTCGCGCAACAACATCCAGTTCGCCACCAACAACAACGGCTACGACAGCGTTGTCGACACCAAGCTCAAGGTCACCGATCCGAACCTCATCATGATGTTCGACAAGCTGAAGGCCTGGTCCGACGAAGGCTACTTCAAGTACTACGGCGCCGGCTGGAACGACAACCAGAAGCCCTTCGAAGAAGGCAAGGTCGCTCTCTGGATTGGTTCCTCGGGCTCCTTCGGCGGCCTGAAGAAGACGGCAACGATGCCCTTCTCGGCAACCTTCCTGCCGTATTGGGGTGCGATCAAGGGCGCCGGCACCCACAGCTTCATCGGCGGCGCGGCGCTCTTCGCAATGTCCGGCAAGTCGGCTGAGGAGAACAAGTGCGTTGCCGACTTCTTCCAGTTCCTGACCTCGCCTGAGATCCAGAAGTTCTACCACCAGGCAACCGGTTACGTCGCCATCACCGAGGCAGCCTACGAGCTCGCCAAGAAGGAAGGCTACTACGACAAGGAGCCGGTTGCCGAAGTCGGTATCAAGCAGCTGAAGCTGGATGATGGCGAATGGTCGAAGGGCTACCGCCTCGGCTTCTACCCGCAGATCCGCGAAATAATGGAACGCGAATACGGCCGCATCTTCTCGGGCGAAACCTCCGTCAAGGACGCTTTCGACACCATCGAGAAGGAAGGCAACCAGCTCCTCGAGCGTTTTGCCAAGACTGCCGGCTGATCTAGCCCATTGCTGAAAGACAACGGTTCCGGGGGCGTTGGCCGTCTCCGGAACCGCTTTGCAAAAAGGTCTCGCCATGAAGCGCGTGCAGTTTTCGTCGCCAACGCTGCCTTATCTCTTCCTGCTGCCGCAGATGGCGGTGATTTTCATTTTCTTCTATTGGCCGTCCGTTCAGGCGGTGAAGTCCTCGTTCTTCCTTGAGGATCCCTTCGGCTTCGGCTCCACCTTCGTGGGCTTCGACAATTACAAGGGCATCCTCGAAAGCGCGGAGTACCGCTCGATTGCCGGCTTTACGGCGATCTTCACGGCGCTTGTCACGTTTTTCTCGCTGTCGCTTGGCCTCCTGCTGGCGGTCAAGGCGGACGCTGTCATTCGCGGCAGCTCGGCATACAAGACCGTGCTAATTTCGGTCTATGCGATCGCCCCGCCGGTCGCCGGCCTGATCGGCATGATGTTCTTCGACCAGCACATAGGCCCCTTCGTGCGTTTCGCCGCCTTGTTCGGCTGGGACATGAAGATCGGCCTGAACTACTTCGACACGGCCTTTGCGATGGTGGTCGTCTCCGTTTGGAAGCAGGTCCCGTATAATTTCATCTTCTTTCTCTCTGGCCTTCAGGGCATTCCCGTTTCCGTTCGCGAGGCTGCGGCGCTCGACTGCCGCTCGGGCTTCCGCCGCTTCTGGACCGTCATCCTGCCGCTCCTGGCGCCGACTGCCTTCTTCCTCTTCGTCATCAACGTCACCTATTCGCTGTTCGATACCTTCGGTATCGTCGACGTGATCGTGAAGGACAAGGCCGCCAACAATCCGATCACCCTTGTCTACAAGGTCTACATGGACGGCTTCCGTGGCAACGACCTCGGCGGCTCCTCGGCCCAGTCGGTAATCCTGATGATTGTCGTCTTCGTGCTCACGGTCTTCCAGTTCCGCTTCCTTGAGCGGCGCGTTCACTACAATTGAGGGGGCGCAATGTATCGTCTCAAGATAACCGATCACATTATCCTGCTCCTGGGCGTCTTCGTCATGATGGCGCCCGTCGTTGTCGCCTTCTTCACCTCGACGCACGAGGCGGCCGAAATTCACCGCAACGGTTTGACGCTCAGGTGGGGGAACCATTTCGTCGAGACCTACAATGCGGTCCTGAACCGCGAAGGTGGTTTCACCGGACAGGTGACCGGCATGCGGATGCTGATGAACTCGCTGATCCTCGGTATCGGCTTTGCCGTCGGAAAGATCGTGCTGTCGATGCTCGCCGCCTATGCGATCGTCTATTTCCGCTTTCGACTTGGAACGCTGTTTTTCTGGATGATCTTCACGACCTTGCTGCTGCCGCTCGAGGTCCGCATCCTTCCTTCCTACGAGGTGATGCACCAACTGCACCTCATCAACACCTATACCGGCCTGATCGTGCCGCTACTCGCCTCGGCAACCGGCACCTTCTTTTTCCGGCAGTTCTTCAAATCGATCCCGGACGAGCTGCTCGAGGCGGCGCGCATCGACGGCGCCGGCCCGATCAAGTTCTTCTTCGACGTCATCGTGCCGCTCTCGAAGACGATGGTGGCAGCCATCTTCATCATCATGTTCGTCTATGGCTGGAACCAGTATCTCTGGCCAATGCTGATGACCAATGACGAGAGCTTCTACACGCTGGTACGCGGCATCAAGCAGATCCTGCTGGTCTGGGTCGGCGCTCAGATCCCCGATTACAACGAAGCCTTTGCGATCGCGATCCTCGCGATGCTACCGCCTGTCATCATCGTCGTGGTGTTCCAGCGCTGGTTCATCAAGGGCCTCACCGAAAGCGACAAGTAAAGGAAACGCCGATGGCCGCCATCGAAATCAATCAGGTCTCCAAGATCTATACCGGGGACGTGCATGCGGTGAAATCCGTGAGCATCGACATCAAGGACGGCGAGTTCATCGTCCTCGTCGGCCCCTCCGGCTGCGGAAAATCCACTCTGCTTCGTATGGTCGCGGGACTGGAGGAGATCTCCAAGGGTGACGTGAAGATCGGCAATCGCGTCGTCAACAAGATCGATCCGGCCGAGCGCGACATTGCCATGGTCTTCCAGAACTACGCGCTTTATCCGCATATGTCGGTCTATGAAAACCTTGCCTACGGCCTGCGCAATCGCAAGACGCCGAAGGCCGAGATCGACGCCCGCGTCGCGGAAGCCGCGCGCATGCTGCAGCTCGAAGCATACCTCGAGCGCAAGCCGCGCGCCTTGTCCGGCGGCCAGCGTCAGCGCGTTGCCATGGGCCGCGCGATCGTGCGTAAGCCGGCGGCCTTCCTGTTCGACGAGCCCTTGTCCAACCTCGACGCCAAGCTGCGCGTCTCGATGCGCGGCGAGATCAAGCGCCTGCAACGCCGGCTCGGCACCACCTCGATCTACGTCACCCACGACCAGCTGGAAGCCATGACGCTGGCCGATCGCCTGGTGGTTCTGAACGGCGGCGAGATCGAGCAGATCGGCGCGCCGCTCGAGGTCTACCACACCCCGGCCTCGACCTTCGTCGCGAGCTTCATCGGCTCGCCGGCCATGAACCTGCTCAAGGGCGAACTGCATGGCGACAAGCTCGCATTGGGGCCAAGCATGATCGACCTTGCGGGGCTTGCTCCTACATCGGGGCCGGTCACCGTCGGCATTCGCGCCGAGGACCTCCGCCTTGCCGGTCCGGGCGAACATGCCATGACCGTTGCGGTAGACTATGTGGAAGAGCTTGGTTCCCAGCGTCTCGTGCATGGAAATCTGGGCGACCAATCATTGACGGCAGTCCTGTCCCCTGAGACAGAGCTGAAGTCGGAGTTGCGCCTGGTGGTGGCTACCGAGAAGCTGCATTTCTTCAATCAGGAAACGGGGAAGCGCATCGGCGATACCGTGTCTCCGCAGGTCGTCCAGGTGAAAACGGAAATCGCCTGACGCCTTGGGCTGATCATTCAAATTGTACCGACCGCCTGTACGGTGCCTTTACGACTCTCTGCTATCCCGACAAGGACTGGATAGCAGCGGGGGTTACTCATGGGTATTCATGTGATGCTGGCGAGCGTGGTCGCGATGGCCGCACGAGTGGTGCCCTTTCCGAGTCTTCCGCAACCGGCAGCAAAGACCTTCGTGGCGAAGTCCGGGGATAACTTCGTCATGCACGCGACGCCCATCAACCCGGACTGGATCATCAGCGGCGAGCCGCAGGCCCGCACCGGCGAGCATTCGCGCAGCAATGATGATGCGGCATATACGGCGATCTGGGATTGCACAGCCGGCGAATTCCGCTGGCACTTCTACTGGGACGAAACGGTGATGATCCTTGAAGGTGGCGTCCATATTGTTGCCGAGGATGGCACGGAGCGGACGCTGGAGGCTGGCGACGTTGCGTTCTTCGCGGCGGGCACCTGGGCCTGCTGGCGCGTCGACAATTATGTGCGCAAGGTCGCATTCCTGAGAAAGCCGTTTCCGAAGCCGGTCGCGCTTGTCTACCGGCTTCGCAGCCTGTTGCGCGGCGAGGCGCCGAAGAGCGGCATCGCGGCCTGAGGAATTCGCCCGCTCGTCGCCCCGGACGCCATTGATTGGCGTTGCTTTCAAGGCATCTGCAGCCTACATCTGTCCGGCATCAGCTAAGGGACGGAAATGGCCAAGATCAAGAATGTAGCGGTCCAGATGGACCATGTTGCCGGCATCAATATTGCAGGCGATTCCACCTTTGCGATGAGCCTGGAAGCCCAGACCCGTGGCTACAAGCTCTTCCATTACACGCCTGAGCGCCTGAGCTTCAGGGATGGCAATCTGTACGCCACCGTGGAGCCGATGGTGCTGCGCGACGTCAAGGGCGATCACTTCGAGCTGGGGGCGCCGGAACGCGTGGATCTGTCGACGATGGATGTGATCCTGCTGCGCCAGGACCCGCCGTTCGACATGGCCTATATCACCTCGACGCACCTGTTGGAGCGAATCCACCCGAAGACGCTCGTCGTCAACGACCCGGCGTGGGTCCGGAATTCGCCCGAGAAGATTTTCGTCACCGAATTTGCAGATCTGATGCCGAAGACGCTGATCACCAAGGACGCGGCCGAAATTCGCCGGTTCAGGGACGAGATGGGCGACATCATCCTGAAGCCGCTCTACGGCAATGGCGGCGCCGGCGTTTTCCATTCGACCAGGGACGACCGCAACCTGTCGTCGCTGCTCGAAATGTTCGGTCAGCTGTTCCGCGAGCCCTTCATCGCGCAGCAATATCTCCCGGATGTCCGCAAGGGCGACAAGCGCATCCTGCTCGTCGACGGCGAGCCGGTCGGCGCCATCAATCGCGTCCCCGCCGAGCACGACAGCCGTTCCAACATGCATGTCGGCGGCCGCGCCGAGGCAACTGACCTGACGGTCCGCGAAATCGAAATCTGCAAGCGTATCGGCCCTGCGCTCAAGGAACGCGGTTTCCTCTTTGTCGGCATCGATGTCATCGGCGACTACATGACGGAGATCAACGTCACGTCGCCGACGGGCATTCGGGAGGTCCGCAAATTTGGCGGCGCCGACATCTCAGCCCTTCTTTGGGACGCGATTGAGCGCAAGCGCGCCTAGCGCTTGGGTTCGCCGCCTCATGCGCGGTGAGGAGAGCTCTTCCGCAAAATTATAATGAGTTTGTGAGCGCCCAGATTGGCATCGATCCGGGCGTTTCCTTACTTTGTTCTGCTAGTGCAACCAACCACAACCTGACTACAGCGCAGGCTTGAATTCGTTCTTTTATTGTTCTTGTTCCATTCTGTTTTCTATGAAAGATTGCAATTGTCGACAATGATACGTCGTTAAACTGTAGTGTAGTGGGTTGCGGCACAGGGGATTGGGGCATGGTCGCACGCGTCAGCACGGTTGCATTTCAGGGCATTGAGGGTGTTCCGGTCGAAGTTCAGGTCATGGTCGCGCCCGGGCGGGTCGTGACCCAGATCGTTGGGGTTCCGGACAAGGCCGTTGCCGAAAGTCGAGAGCGCGTTCACGCGGCATTGCACGCCTCCGGCCTGGCTCTGCCAGCCAAGAAGATTACCGTCAATCTGGCACCGGCCGACTTGCCGAAAGGGGGCTCCCACTTCGATCTGCCGATTGCCCTCGGCTTGATGGCCGCTCTCGGCGCGATCCCCGCGGACGAGCTCTCCGGCTACGTGGTTATCGGCGAGCTCAATCTCGACGGCACGATCGCTCCCGTTGCCGGGGGGCACTGCCGGCGGCCATTGGCGCCAACGCGATCGGCAAGGGCTTGATCTGTCCGGCCGAGAGCGGTGCGGAGGCAGCCTGGGCCGGTCCCGATATCGACATCCTCGCGCCGCGCAGCCTCATCGCGCTTGCCAATCACGTTCGTGGCACCCAGGTTCCGCCCGTCCGGAACCGGCGATCCGCGCGAATACGGCGAACCTGCCTGATCTAGCCGATATCAAAGGGCAGGAGAGTGCCAAGTGGGCGCTCGAGGTGGCTGCGGCTGGTGGCCACAATCTGCTGATGGTCGGTCCTCCCGGCTCGGGAAAATCGATGCTCGCCGCTCGGCTGCCCTCGATTTTGCCATCGCTTTCGGCTGCCGAACTGCTCGAATCTCGATGATCCATTCGGTGGCCGGACAATTGTCCGGCGGAAAGCTTTCGGATCGACGCCCCTTCCGGACCCCCCATCATTCGGCAACATGGCGGCACTGGTCGGAGGTGGTCTTCGAGCGAAGCCCGGCGAGGCGTCGCTTGCCCGCCACGGCGTATTGTTTCTCGATGAGTTCCCGGAGTTTTCGCCGCAGGCGCTGGATGCCCTTCGCCAACCTCTGGAAACGGGCGAGTGCATCATCGCACGCGCCAATCATCGCGTGGCTTACCCCGCCAGCATCCAGCTGGTTGCGGCCATGAATCCGTGCCGCTGCGGCATGGCCGGCGCGCCCGCGGCCCGCGCTGCATGACGGATTATCAGGCGCGCATATCAGGTCCGCTGATGGATCGTATCGACATCCGCATCGATGTGCTCGCCGTTTCCGCTGTCGATCTCATCCGGCCGATGCCGGCTGAAAGGAGCGCGGATGTCGCCCGCCGCGTCGGCCGTGACCGCGATATCCAGCGTAGCCGTTTTGAGGCGGCCGGGCTTGGAGGCGTCGGCACCAACGCTCGCTGCTCAACCGCCATGATCGAGAAATTACGCCGCGCCCGAACCTGCCGGCCTGCAACTGCTCCGCGACGCGGCCGAGAAAATGAGGTTTTCGGCGCGGGGCTACCATCGTGTACTGAAGGTGGCGCGCACTCTCGCGGATCTCGACGGTAACGAGACGGTGGGCCGCATTCACCTCGCCGAGGCAATTTCCTATCGCATCGCCGGTGAGCGGCCAAGCACGGCTGCCTGAACAGAAAGGGGCGCCGAGGCGCCCCAGATGCTGCAGAAAAGGCGTTGCCTAGCTTCCAAGGCCATCGAACAGCGCGGTCGAGAGATAGCGCTCGGCAAAGGACGGAATGATCACAACTATATTCTTCCCAGCATTCTCGTCTCGTTGGCCGACTTGGATAGCAGCGGCCAGTGCTGCGCCGGAGGAGATGCCAACGGGCACGCCTTCGAGCCTGGCGACTTCGCGGGCAAGGTCCAGCGCCTCGGGGCCGCTTACCGTAACGATCTCGTCGTAGATATGGGTGTCGAGGATTGCCGGCGCGAAGCCTGCGCCGATGCCCTGGATCTTGTGCGGTCCCGGCTGGCCGCCGGAAAGGACCGGAGATTCTGTCGGCTCGACGGCGACCACCTTGATGCCGGGCTTCTTCGACTTCAGCACCTGGCCGGCGCCCGTAATGGTACCGCCTGTGCCGATGCCGGAAACCAGGATGTCGACCGTACCGTCGGTATCATTCCAGATCTCCTCGGCCGTCGTGCGGCGGTGGATTTCCGGGTTGGCCGGGTTTTCGAATTGCTGCGGGATAATCGCATCCGGGAGCGTCGCAGCCAGTTCCTCAGCCTTGGCGATCGCACCCTTCATGCCCTTCGGACCTTCCGTCAGCACGAGCTCGGCGCCAAGCAGCGCCAGCATCTTGCGGCGTTCGACGGACATGGTTTCCGGCATGGTCAGGATCAGCTTGTATCCCTTCGCCGCAGCGGCGAAAGCCAGCGCAATCCCGGTATTGCCCGATGTCGGCTCGATGAGGGTCGTCTTGCCGGGCGAAATCTTGCCCTGCGATTCCAGAGACTCGATCATCGCGACGCCGATGCGGTCCTTTACTGACGCGATCGGATTGAAGAACTCAAGCTTGGCCAGCAGGTTCGCCTTTACGCCTTTCGCCTTGGCGAGCTTGTCGAGCCGCACGATCGGTGTATCGCCAATGGTTTCGGTGATCGAGGAATAGATTCGGCCGCGGCCAGGTTTCTTCGACATTAGGCTCTCCCTGGGTGAAATGTGCGGAGAGAATAGGGTCAAAGGCGCATGGAAACCAGTCTGGCTTCACCCGCTTGAGGCCATCCTTTGAGAAAAAAACCTTTAAGAACCGAACTTTGCCGGTTGAATTTTTCACGCCGTACGGGTGGCGATAAAGGCTGCCGTACCGGCCAGAATGCCTGCCGCTGTCTTGTTCAGCGCCTGCAGCGCGCGGGGCTGCTTGAGCATGATGCGCGCCCGCGACGCCAGCAGCATATAGGGCACCAGAACCACGAGCAGGACGACGAAGGTGGTTGCCAGGAGGGTGCAGTATTCGCGAGGTCCGACGCTGTTGATATTAATCAGCGTCGGCACCAGGGCGACGTAGAAAAGCATGGTCTTGGGGTTGCCGAGCGTGACCAGCAGTCCGGACAGGAAGCTCATGCCGGCACTGCTTGCCTTCTTGGCCGCGATGTCCTGGGGCAGCAGCCCGGCGGTCCATAGCTTGTAGGCGATGTAGCAGAGATAGAGCGCACCGGCGACCTTGATGACGATGAAGACCTCGGTGAAGGTCTGTGCCACGAAGGCGAGCCCGAGGATGACGGCAGTCAGATAGGTCATGTCGCCCAGCACGAGGCCGAGGCCCATGAAAAACGTCTCGCGAAAATTCGAACCGAGCGCGCGCGCGACGATCGCCGTGATGCCCGGTCCCGGAATTGCCGCCGCGATGAACAGCGCCGCAGCGTAAGCTAAAAGGGCGGTGAATGACATGATGTGGACTCCTGCTTCAGCCGCCTTCTACGCCTGCGGCTCGCTCCATTCAAGGAGCGTCGTTCTGTCATCATGCTGCGGTCGCTTGTCGCTATTGACGCTGCCTGTCGCGGTTCTAGTTCCAAGGCGGTGATTATGGCTGGTGGAGCCTGCATCCCCCAACCGCGCCGACACCTGCCACCCGCCGCTCGCCAAAGGAGACACTGATGAGCCCCACTGCCGCCGAAAAGCGCAAACTCGCCCCGCTCGCCACCCCCACCGACCTGAAAAGCAATGCCATTCAGGATATTTCGGCCGCCCTGGCGGCGCTGCTGGCGGATGTCTTTGCGCTCTACATGAAGACCAAGAATTTCCACTGGCACATGTCGGGGCCGCATTTTCGCGACTATCACCTGATGCTCGACGAGCAGGCCGAGCAGATCTTCGCCACCACCGATGCGATCGCCGAGCGCGCCCGCAAAATCGGCGGCACGACACTGCGCTCGATCGGCCATATCGGCCGCCTGCAACGCATCAACGACAACGATGCAGACTACGTCACGCCTGAGGACATGCTGGCGGAACTGCGTGATGACAACAAGCAGCTGGTCTCGCTGTTGCGCGAGACGCACGATGTCTGCTCAGAGCATAATGATTTCGCGACGACAAGCCTGCTGGAGGTCTGGATCGACGAGGCTGAGCGCCGCACCTGGTTCCTGTTCGAAACGACCCGGCAGCAGAAGTAGCCGGTCCTTTAAACCTGAAAGGATCTAAATCATCAGCCCGCCCGCGTACGCAACAGCTGCGCGGGCGTCCAACCAAGGTTCATTCCGGCCGCAGCGACCAGAATGACGGCAGCGCCGACGAGCTGCAGCGGCTGCAAGGCGTGTCCGAAGGCCAAACGGTCCACCAGGATCGCCGCAATCGGATAGATGAATGACAGCGCTCCGATCAGATGGATCGGCAGCTTCTGGATCGCGCCATAAAGCAGCACATACATCAGACCGGTATGCACGACACCCAGGGTAATCAGGATCGACCATGACTGGCCATTTGTGGGCAGCTCAGAAAAATTCACCGTCGGCAGCAACATCAGCACACCGGTCACCACCTGGATCAGCGCGATAAGATGCGGCGGCGTTCCTTTGAGCCATTTTGCCGCGATCGCCGCGAGAGCGTAGAAAAAGGCGGCACCGAGCGCCAGCAGGATACCGAGGCCATATCCCTCATGGCCACCCGCCGCGGCCGGCTTGGCCTCGACGATGGCCGCCATGCCGGCAAAGGCCAGCGTCAGCCAAAACAGCTTTGCGGCGGTGATCTTTTCGCCGAGGAACAGGGCGCCCAGCGCAAGCAGCATGAAAGGCTGCGTGTTGTAGACGGTCGTCGCGATCGAAATCGATGCGTGGCCGTAGGATGCAAAGAGCAGCAACCAGTTGAGCACGATGGCCACGCCGCCGAGGACAGCGATGCCTGCCGATTTCAGGCTGATGACGCCCGGTCGCAGCAGCCCCATTGCCGCGCATACGACAAGCAGGCTGATCGCGCCAAAGAGGCAGCGCCAGAACACCACGCCGCTCACCGGCTGGCCGGACATCACCACGAACCAACCGATTGTCCCCGATATCAGCATTGCGGCGGTCATTTGGGTCGTGCCGGCGCGGATTTCGCTCTGCATCACATCTCTCCATCTCGATGGATGAAGACTATTGCGGCAGTGCGCTGCATTATATAGTTTGCATTAGGTTGGTTGCGGATCTTTCCTGTCATTGTGAGGGATAATGTCTGTTTTGCCTAATGATAATGTGATCGACGATGTCGACCAGAAGATCCTGGAGGCGTTGGCGGAGAACGCCCGCATCTCGTTGAAGGAACTGGCCCAGGCTGCCGGGCTGTCCTCGCCCAGTGCCGCTGAACGCCTCCGCCGCCTGGAAGAGCGCGGGATCATCGCCGCCTTCACGATCGACATCGACCCGGCGGCGCTTGGATATCCGCTGCAGGCGATCGTGCGCGTTCGGCCGCTGCCCGGGCAATTGCATGTCGTTCAGCGGATCATCCAGGAGACGCCTCAGTTCGTGGAATGCGACAAGGTGACGGGAGATGACTGTTTCATTGCCCGGCTCGTCGTCCGCTCGATGCCGCAGCTCGACACGATCCTCGACAAGGTTGCGGAGAAGGCCGAAACAAGCACCTCGATGGTCAAGGCATCGCCGGTCAAGCGGCGTCTGCCTCCGCTTTCGCGCGAGCGGTAGCTCAGAAGTCGGCCATCGGCGAGAGCATGGCTGGTCGATCGAAGGCGATGGTGCCGGGCGCTCGGATCATCAGACGCGTGTGGCTCTCAAGAGGCTTCGCCTGTCCACTCCAGTCAAGCTTTTCCGGGCAAAACAGCACATCGACGATCTCAGCCTCGACGTCGAGTGCACCAATGATCGTCGCGAGCGACGGGATACTGCCGCCGACGACGTCGAGCAGCATGACATGTCGCGGCGCGTCCATCTTCCATGCAACTGCGACCCGTTCCCGTTCCAGCCAGCTGATCCTGACGCCAGGATCGAGCTGGGTGTTGATCAGAAACATCGCGGCGCTCTCGCAAACGGCGAGCACGTCCGAGACCGGCTGACGCGTCTTCAAGGCGGCGCTTAACATCTTCAGGTCAGCCGTTTCTCGCGGATTGAGACGCCGGGCCGACCTCTGTGCTTTCGGTACCGTCGGTGCCTTGCCGGAATAAGCGTGCAGCGGCAGCACGCGAAAGCCGTAAGGTCCATAGAGCGCCGGCTTGTCGGTGTAGAGCACGATGGCTTCGAAACCCTTCTCCTCGCACCAGGCGAGCGCCTTTTGGGTCAGGTCGCGATACAAGCCGCGCCCACGCCAAGGCGGGCGAACCGCACCGGACTGGAAGGCGGCAGCATTCAGCGGTCGACCGTTGATAACAAGCGGCATTGCAAAGGCCGAAAGATTGGCGGCAAGCAGGCCATCGCCGTCAAACCAGCCGAAGGGCATGCTGCTCGGGTCCGGCCCGCCCATTTGCTGCAACGGTCCGATATCGATAGCGAATGTGTCCTTCAGGAGATCGACCAGTGCCTGCCAGGCCTTGAGGTCGCCGAAATAGTCTCGGCGGAAGGTCAGGCCGGAATGATCGATACCCTTGGAGGTCATACGCCGGTCGAGCCGAAGCCACCAGCGCCGCGCGCCGTGGCACTCGCCTCGGAGATTTCGCAGATATGGGCCTGGATTGCCGGCGCAATCACCATCTGCGCGATGCGCATGCCCCTTGTGATCTCAAACGGCTCTTCGCCGAGATTGATCAACAGGACTTTTACCTCGCCGCGATAGTCGCTGTCGATCGTTCCCGGCGTATTGAGGCAGGTGAGGCCGTGCTTGAAGGCAAGGCCGGAGCGCGGGCGTACCTGGCCCTCGAATCCTTCCGGAATTTCGAAGACGAAGCCCGTCGGCACCAGCGCACGCTTGCCAGGCTGTAGAATGGTCGGCGCGTCGGCATCAACGGCGGCGCGCAGGTCCATGCCGGCCGCCCCCTTGCTTTCGTAAGTGGGCAGATCGAGGCCCTGGCCATTGGCGAGGCGGATGATGTTGAGTGTCGGGCGCGTATCGGTATGGATTGTCATGGGGCATTAGTTTGCGCCCGATGCGCCAAGGTCAATTGCAATGACGGGCTTTAATCGCTAGATACGCCGCAATTCCACAGGATTCACATCATGGCCGAAAGTCTCGCCGAGGCGGTCTCCCGCCGCCGCACATTCGCTATTATCGCGCACCCGGACGCGGGTAAGACCACGCTCACCGAAAAACTGCTGCTGTTCGGCGGCGCCATCCAGCTTGCCGGCGAAGTCAAGGCAAAGAAGGATCGCATGCAGACGCGCTCCGACTGGATGAAGATCGAGCGTGAGCGCGGCATTTCCGTCGTCACCTCGGTCATGACGTTCGAGTACAAGGACAATGTCTTCAACATTCTCGATACGCCCGGCCACGAAGACTTCGCCGACGACACCTATCGCACGCTGACGGCCGTCGATGCCGCGGTCATGGTGATAGACGCCGCCAAAGGTATCGAGCCGCGGACGCTGAAGCTGTTCGAAGTCTGCCGCATGCGCGACATTCCGATCATCACCTTCATCAACAAGATGGACCGCGAAAGCCGCGACCCGTTCGAAATCCTGGATGAAGTCGAGGAAAAGCTGGCGCTCGATTGCGCGCCGGTGACGTGGCCGATCGGACGGTCGAAGACCTTCTGCGGCTCCTATCACCTCGCAACGAACGAGGTGCGCGGTGCCGACACGCAGGAGATCATGACGAAGGTCACCGATCCCGAGATGGTTGCCCATCGCTTGCCGGAAAACGAGCGCGACGCGTTCGTCGAGGAGACGACGCTGGCGATCGAGGCCTGCAAACCCTTCGACAAGAAGGCCTTCCTCGAAGGCCATCTGACGCCGGTTTTCTTTGGTTCGGCGCTGCGCAATTTCGGCGTTCGCGACCTCATTGACGCGCTCGGCGAGTTTGCGCCGCCGCCGCGCGACCAGGTGGCCGATATCCGCACCGTGCAGGCGACCGACAACAAGATGACCGCCTTCGTCTTCAAGATCCAGGCCAACATGGACCCGAACCATCGCGACCGCATCGCCTTTGCCCGCATCTGCTCCGGCAAGCTCGAGCGCGGCATGAAGGCTCGCCTGTCGCGTACCGGCAAACAGCTCGGTCTCACCGCGCCGCAGTTCTTCTTCGCCTCGCAGCGCCAGCTGGCCGATACGGCCTACGCCGGCGACGTCGTCGGCATTCCCAACCACGGCACGCTGCGCATCGGCGATACGCTGACGGAAGGAGAGTCGCTGGTGTTCCAGGGCGTGCCGAACTTCTCGCCGGAAATCCTGCGCCGCGTACGTCTGGAAGACGCCATGAAGGCGAAGAAGCTCAAGGAAGCGCTGCAACAGATGGCTGAAGAAGGCGTCGTCCAGCTGTTTTCGCCGGAAGATGGTTCGCCGGCTATCGTTGGCGTTGTCGGCGCCCTGCAGCTCGATGTTCTGAAGGAGCGCCTGATGGCCGAATATGGCCTGCCGGTTTCCTTTGAAATGTCGCGCTTTTCCGTCTGCCGCTGGATTTCGGCCGATCAGCCGGCGGAGCTCGAAAAGTTCATCACCGCGCGTCGCGGCGATATCGCGCGGGATCTGGATCATGATCCGGTGTTCCTGGCGCAGGACAGCTTCTCGCTGCGTTACGAGGCCGAGCGCTATCCGGCGATCAAGATGGCCGCCCTCAAGGAATATCACGCCGTCAAGGCGGCGTGATATTGGATTGGATACAACGATCTGCCATGATGCCGTTCCGAAAGGGAGCGGTTCATGGTTCGCGAGAATGAAATCAGGGAAAATGAGGTCGCCGTTGAAGTGCCCCCGGCGACCGACGCTGGCCTAGTGTTCATCGGGCGTATCTCGACGCCCTGGACCTCGCGCATGGAGACACCGCGCCAGGGGCGGCACGACGGTCCGCTCTGCAAAATCGAGATATTCGAGCCTTGGAGACAGGCTCTCAGGGGCGTGGAAGCCTTCGAGCGGCTGGAAATACTCTATTGGCTGGATCGGGCGCGGCGCGATCTTGTTCTGCAAAGCCCCGCCAATAGCGGAAAAGTCCATGGCACGTTTTCGCTTCGCTCGCCGGTGCGGCCAAATCCGATCGGTACCTCGATCGTCAAGCTGGAAGGGGTCGAAGTCGGCGTCTTGCTGGTGCGGGGGATGGATTGCCTGGACGGGACACCGCTTCTCGATCTGAAGCCCGATCGCACGCTGTTCAAGCCGATCGCACCGCCGCAGCCTGGCGATTTCCAGACCGGCGACGACGTAGCACATTATTGCAGGAAAGCCTGACCGTCAGTCGACGGCGATCATGACATCAGAGGCCTTGATGACCGCATAGGCGTCGCCGCCTGCGGCAAGCCCGAGTTCATCGACCGCTTCGTTGGTGATTGAGGCCGTGACGATGGAGCCGCCGCCGATATCGATCCGGACGTGCGCCGTGGTCGCACCCTTCTTCACCTCGACGATCTTTCCCTTCAAGCGATTGCGTGCACTGATCTGCATCGAAGCCTCCTGTTTTGCGTGCGGAGTGTAGTGGCTGAGGTGTGCTGCTGCAATTTACTCGCCGCGCGGATAGCGCTGGCTTTCCTCCAGTACGTTCAGATCCATGTGGTTGCGCATGTAACGCTCTGACGCCTTCTGCAGTGGCTGGTAGTCCCAAGGGTAGTACGCCCCATTCCGCAACGCTTCGTAGACCACCCAGCGGCGTGCCTGGCTTTCGCGCACGGCGGCATCGAAATTCTGCAGGTTCCAGCGTTTCTCGGCCAGGGCTGTGAGCTTCGCCAGGACGTCGGCATACCCGGTATCGCCGGCGAGGTTGATCAGCTCTTTCGGGTCCGCCTCCAGATCAAACAGCATCGGCGGGTCCCTGTCGCAGAGCGTCAGCTTGAAGCGGCCATCCCGCAGGCAGACGAGCGGCGCTTCCGACCCTTCCGCGGCGTACTCCATGGGCACCGGGCCACGACCGCCAGTGCCTGTTGCAAGTGGCGTCAGGTCCTCGCCATCCGTCCATGGCGCCAGCTTGGCAATGTCGATGCCCGCCAGTGCCGCCAGCGTCGGGGTCACATCAAGCGTCGAGACAGGCTGCCGGATAGAGGCCGGTGTCCAGCCCAGCGCCGCGATCGTCAGGGGCACCCGCGATGAACCGTCGAAAAAGCACATCTTGAACCAGAGGCCGCGGTCGCCAAGCATGTCGCCGTGGTCGGAAACGAACAGAACGATCGTATTGTCCGCCATCCGCCCGCGCTCGAGCACGTCAAGGATCTCGCCGATCTTGTCGTCGATGTAGGAGATACTGGCGAAGTAGCCCTGTCGCGCGCGCCGGATCTGTTCCGGCGTGATGTCGAAGGCATCATAGTCACAGGCTTTCAACAGACGCTGCGAGTGCGGATCCTGCTCGTCGAACGGAATTGTGCCGACCTCAGGATCCAGCGCTGGGGAATTCTCGTAGAGGTCCCAGTACTTGCGGCGCGCGACATAGGGGTCGTGCGGATGCGTGAAGCTCACCGTCAGGCACCAGGGGCGGTCGTCGTGACGGCGCGAGAGGTCGTAGAGCTTGCGGGTCGCGTTGTAGGCGACCTCGTCATCATACTCCATCTGATTGGTGATTTCTGCAACGCCGGCGCCCGTCACCGAGCCGAGATTGTGGTACCACCAGTCGATGCGCTCGCCGGGCTTGGTGTAGTCAGGCGTCCAGCCGAAATCGGCGGGATAGATGTCGGTCGTCAGACGTTCCTCGAAGCCATGCAGCTGGTCGGGGCCGACGAAATGCATCTTTCCCGACAGGGCGGTATGATAGCCCGCTGCCCGCAGGTGGTGCGCGAAGGTCGGGATATCGGACGCAAACTCGGCGGCATTGTCATAAACGCGAGTCCGGCTCGGCAACTGCCCGGACATGAAGGATGCCCGTGCCGGGGCGCAAAGCGGACTTGCCGTATAGGTGTTGGCGAAGCGCACCGAACGCTCTGCCAGGGCCTTCAGATGAGGCGCGTGAAGAAAATCAGCCGGTCCGTCTGGAAACAGCGTGCCATTGAACTGATCGACCATCAGAATGAGAATATTCGGGCGCGCCATGCGTATCGTCCTTCAGTTTGCGAGAGCGGGAACTTAGCCGCGTCTGCGGAGGTCTTCTAGTTGGCATCGACTGCTTAGAGTTCGAGAATCCCTCACGTTTGCCATCTGTTTGATTTATTGATTATCAATATCGCATGACCTGTGAAGTAGGCATTTTTTGACGTCTCCTCTAAGGAATTTTTATGGAAAGCCGTCGTCTCGATCTTGGGTGGATGCGCATCTTCGCGGAAATTGGCAAGACTGGGAGCCTGTCGGCGGCGGCAAGTGTTCTTGGCCTGACTCAGCCGGCCGTGAGCTATCAGATCCGTCGTTTGGAGGAGCAACTCGGCGTCAGCCTGTTGAAGCGGCAGCATCGGGGAGTGGAGTTGACGCCGGAAGGCCAGCGTCTCCTCGATGTCGTGGCAAAGAGTGTCAGCGACATCGATGAACTGGCGCGGCGATTCGCCAACGAAGCAGATCGGCCGATCATCCGGTTGCGCACGGATTATGCGTTTTCCGCGCTATGGCTGATTCCGCGCATGCATGCGTTCCGCGCCCTTTACCCGAACGTCGATATTCAGATTGTCGCGACGCAGCGAGTGCAGGGCGGCCGCTCTGATGACGGCGATGTTGCCGTTGTCTTTGGTACGCGCGCGGAGTTCGAGCGCCAGGCCGTTCTGCTCTTGCCGGAAAGGGTCACGCCCGTCTGTACGCAGGGCTTCCTTGATCGCCATGGCGCTATCGTCACGCCGGCTGACCTTGCCCGCGCACGCCTGATCCATCTCGATGCGCCGGAGCCTTCGCCTTGGTTCGATTGGCGGCGGTACTTCGCGCAACTCGGGGTCAGTCGCAATCCTAACGCGGGGCAGGGCGATCTGAGCTTCAACACATACTCTCTGGTCGTGCAGGCCGCTATCGGTGAGCAGGGCGTTGCCATCGGATGGATGGGCCTCGTCGACCCGCTGCTCGCGTCGGGGATGCTGAGAACCGCAGGCCCGACGCTGGAGGCGACGGACCGGGGTTACTGGCTGTTGCCGCCGCGAACACGCGACGCTCAAAGCGATCTGCTCACGGCATGGCTTATGGCAGAGGCGGGAATCGTCTGAACTCGCGCTCAGGCAGCCAGGTCATTGAGGAAGTCGTCGCACCAGCGCGACACGTCGTGCTCAAGCAGATAGTCCATCATCCGCTGCCAGCGCTCGCGGCGCTCTTCCATCGGCATGTTCAGGGCGCGCGCCAGCGCGTTGGCCGTTCCTTCAATATCATAGGGATTGACCAGCAGCGCGCCGCTCTTCAATTCGCGCGCCGCGCCTGCAAAGCGGGAGAGCACCAGAACGCCGGGATCTTCCGGGTCCTGCGCTGCGACATATTCCTTTGCCACGAGGTTCATGCCGTCGCGAAGCGGCGTGACCAGTCCGACTTTGGCGAGCCGATAGAGACCGGCGAGGATTGGGCGGCTGACGGAGCGGTTGATATAGCGGACCGGCACCCAGTCCACGGTTCCCAAGGCACCGTTGACGCGGCCTGCCTGCTCCGCGACGGTGCGTTGCATCTGTTCGTATTCCGGCACCTCCGACCGCGATTTCGGGGTGATCTGGAGATAGGTTACCTTGCGCTGGTGGGCCGGATTGTTGACGACGAAGCGCTCGAAGGCATCCAGCCGCTGCGTGATGCCCTTGGAGTAATCCAGCCGATCGACGCCGATGATCAGGTCGCGGTCCTTGATGCTCTGCCGCGCCCTCTGCACCATGTGATGGCTGCCGGCCCTCTTGGCGAACTCGGCAAAGGCGGCCGTCTCGATGCTGATGCCGTAGGCTCCGCCCTTGAAGACCTTACCATTCGCCGTGAAGCGGCCGTCGCCGATGGCATCGCCCATATCCTCGCGGCGAAGGCAACCGGCGAAGTTCTCCAGATCGTGGTCCGTCTGGAAGCCGACAAGATCGTAGGCCGCAAGTCCGTGCATGATCTCCTCGTGAACCGGCATGGTGTAGAGCACATCGGCGGGCGGCCAGGGAATGTGCAGGAAAAAGCCGATGCGGTTCTTGAAGCCCATCTGCCGCAATTCCGCGGCCAGCGGAATCAGATGGTAGTCATGTACCCAGATGATGTCGTCAGGCTTTAGCAACGGCGCCAGCCGATGCGCGAAGAAGCGATTGACGCGGAAATATCCCGCCATCTCCTTGCGGCCGTATTCCGCAAGGTCCAGCCGATAGTGACAGATCGGCCAAAGCACGCGATTGGCGAAGCCGAAGTAGTATTCCTCGACGTCCTTGCCGGTGAGATCGGTCAGTGCATAGGTGATCTTGCCTTCCTCCGTCAGGGAGAGCGGGCCGGGCTCGTTGTTTTCGCTCGACTTGCCGGACCAACCCATCCAGATACCGCCGCGTTCTTCTAGCGCCGCCTTCAGCGCCACCGCCAGTCCGCCGGCCGAGGCTGCGCCCTCCGTCACGGGAGCTGGCACGCGATTGGAAACGATGACGAGACGGGACACGAAAATTCCTTTCCTGGGAGGGCAGCACGTGGTGCTTGGGATCAAACGGCGAGCTGCGCGATCAGTTCCCGCACCGCCGACGCCGAAGGCAGCGTCAAGGCGGCGGTGGTGTCGGAGGGCGAGCCGACCCGAACGGAGAGGCCGCCCTGGCGATTGGCGACACGGAACATCGCCTCATCCGTGACGTCGTCACCGATGGTGATCGGACGCCTGCCGGCAAATGGCGGCATCGAAAGAAACGCCTCTATGGCCTGACCTTTGTCGGCGCTGGCCGGTCGGATTTCGAGAACCATCTTGCCGCGCTGCAAGGTCCAGTCGGGCCCTACCTTGGACAGCATGGCCTCCATGATCGGCTCCACCTCTGCCTGCCTCTGCGGCGCAAGGCGATAGTGAGCGGCAACGGCGGCGCCTTTGTCTTCCACGATGACACCGTCCAGGCTTTCAGCCGCCCTGCGAAGATCCGCTTTCATCGCTTCGAATGCGCCAGTGGTCTCGGCTTTCGCGACGCTGCCGTCCGGTCGACGGAGTTCGGCGCCGTGTAAGCCGGCGATCGGAAAACGAAATGGCGCAAACAGCGCGTCGGCATAGGCAAGCGCTCGCCCTGTTACCAAGGCAAGCGCACCGCCAAGCCTTCGCGAGACCGCGTCAAGCGCCGCCGGCAAAGACGGCGGCACGACAATCGCGTCCGGCATCTCGGCCAGGTCAAGCACCGTCCCATCGATATCGAGAAAAAGAGCGCAGTCTTGAGGGGAGGACGAAAGGGCGCTCAGCAATTCCGTCTGCCCCGAGGCCGGTTGCGGCATCGTGGCAGGAAATGGCTTACTGGGGTATGACATGGTGACTTACCTATGTCGGCATCGGCCGAAGGCAACCCATTTTGGCGTAAAACGCGAGAAAATCTCAGGTTTTCGCGTTGGATACCCAGTTCATTCAGCCGGCATTGCAGCAGAACGTCCGGCGAAGAAGGCCCTTGCCCCGGCGGTGAAGGCAGCGCGCTGGTCGGCCCGCGTATAGAACATGTGGCCGCCACGATAAACCTTCAGCGCCACGCGCTCGCCGGCAAGCGACGCCGGCAGGTGGTCGACAACATAGCGGCTCACCCCATAGGGCGTCACGAGATCGCTATAGCCATGGGCGATCAGCAGGCGGAATTTCGGATTGGAGGCGAGAAGCTGGCGGATATCGTCGGTAACGCTCGCCTGCCGCATGGAACCGCCGCCACGCCCGCCCCATTCCCACTTGCGATTGATATCGCTGTCGAGCAGCGAATAGGTCATCTCGGTCTTGAATCCGAGTTCACTGCGCGCATAGTCGGCGAAGGCCCCGCCATAGGCACGGGTGAACCCGTCGAGGATGGCGTCGTCGCCGCGATCGGAGTCTGATTCCGGATAAGGATCGGGCGTCGAGAACGCCGCGTCGTAAGGGCTGACAACGCGCCCGTCCTGCCCTTCTGATTGCTTGGCGTAAGCATTTCCGAGGAAGCCACGGTTCTTCTCAACGACATCTGAGGGGATCCCGGTCATGCCGGCAATTTTCTCGTAAAAGGCCTTAGCGGCTTCGCCTGTTGGCGTCGGGCCGGCGAGTGTCGTGAGATAGTCGCCAAGCGCAAATTTCTCCGCATCGCGCTGTTGCCCTTCATCGAAAGCGCTGCGTCTGTCCATGTGCGCTGCTGCAAGCGAGGGGAATTCGAGTGCCGCGCCGAGCGCAAACTGATCAGCATTGAACATCAGTTGCCCCTCGAGCAGCGGCGAAAGCATGATCGCGCCCGAGACGATAATGCCCTGGCTGTCCTTCAGGGCGCCGGCCACCTTGGCGGCGCGAAAGCCGCCATAGCTCTCGCCGAGAAGATACTTGGGCGAACCGGATCGATTGTTGTGAGTGACATAAAGAGCGATCGCCTTCGCGATGCTCTCTGCGTCGGAATTGACGTTGTAGTATTTGGAGGCGTCGTCGGCCTTGGCGGTCCGGCTCCAGCCAGTTCCGATCGGATCGATGAAAACAAGATCAGTAAAGTCGAGCCAGGTGTGCGGGTTGTCGACCAACTTCGCGTCGGCCCCATCGTCGCCTTTCGGGCCGAAGTCCAGGATACGCGGCCCCATCAGGCCGAGATGCAGGAATGCCGACGCCGCACCGGGGCCGCCATTGAAGGCAAAGGTCAGCGGGCGGTCGGGGGCGCCTTTCTTGGCGACATAGGCCGTGTAGAATATAGCGCCTGTTTTGGTGCCGTCTTGCGCGAAGAGATCAAGCGTTCCGGCCGTGGCCACATAGTCGAGCGTCCGGTCGCCGATCTTCAGTGCGTGTTGGGTGACCGAGTCCTCCGGCAGCAGCTTCAGTACGCCGTCGCTCGATGAGGCCCGTGTGGCAGGTTCGCCTCGACCCTCCTGCGACATGGCGGGTGCGAGTGGCGCCAGCAAGGCTGTTGCAAGCAGGATGGCGGATAGGAAACGCAAAACTTGTCCTCCGACGGAAGCGGTATTGGAGGCGTAACCTAAACATCGCCGTCTGGCGGGAGAAATCAACAGATGGTGAGGGGGGCGTTAGTCCATTTTTTCGATCGTCTGCGCATTCACATATTCCGCGCGGCCGGCGTTCCAGCCGTTGATCGCAGCCCCGGCGCCAAGCGCGACGAAAAGCACGGCCGACCACGCAAAGCTGCCGGTCCAGCCGCGGATGAGCCCGACGACCAGCGGGCCAATCGCCGCAAGCAGGTAGCCCACGCATTGCGCCATGCCGGAAAGATGGGCCGCCACATGCGGATCGCGGGAGCGCAGCACGATTGTCGTCATGGCGACGGCGATCAGGCCGCCCTGGCCGATGCCCTGCAGCACGGCCCAGACCCAGATCGTCGAGAGCGGCGCAAACAGTAGGCCGAGCAAGGCGACGACGGCGACGGCACAGAGCGACGCGTTGATCAGTCGCTGATCCTTGCCCCTCACGGCGATCTGCGGAGCTACAAGGCAAGCCGCGGCCTGAACCATCACCGATACCGAAACGATCGCTCCCGCGGTGACACCGTCAACGCCGCGCTCGCGCAGGATGGGAACGAGCCAGCCGAATACGCAATAAGCCAGAGCAGACTGCAGGCCCATGAAGAGCGTGACCTGCCATGCCAGCCGGTCTCGCCAGAGTCCTTGGACGGAAAAGCCGCTGCGCTTGACCTGGCTCTTGGTGGACAGCACTTGCGGCAACCAGATGATCCCGACGATCAGCGCGGGCAGCCCCCAGGCGGCCAGTGCGCTGGAGAGCGAGTCGCCGAGAACGTGCTCGAGCGGCAACGTGAAGCCCGCAGCACTTGCCGCGCCCGCGCAGAGCGCCATCGTGTAGAAGCCGGTCATCAGCGCGGCGCGATCGGCAAAGTCACGCTTGACCAAGCCAGGCAGCAGCACGTTGCCGACAGCAATGGAAGCGCCGGCGAGCGCGGTGCCGATAAACAGTAGCGGAACGGATGAAAGGCCCCGGAGCGCTGTCCCGAGGGCCAGCAGGATGAGTACCCCCAGAAGCGTACGCTCTGCTCCGATTCGTTGGGCAAGCCGCGGCGCCACTGGTGAAAAAGCACCGAGGCAGACGACGGGCAGGGTGGTCAGCAAGCTGGCGCCGAGCGACGAGAGGCCGAGTTCCGTCTTGATTTCGGGCAGCAGCGCGGAGGCGCTGGAGAAGACCGGCCGCAGATTGAAGGCGATCAGGACGAGACTAACCCCGAGAAGGAAGCGTGCCGCTGCACTGCTGCCCACTGGGGGTTGTGGTTGGGGAACGCTATCGGCTTCGGCATCGATAAGTTGCTCGCCCGCGAGGTCGTAGACCTCCGCGGAGTCCTGAAGGGGGGTGGTCATGAATGGAGCATCCGGTCGAGAGCGCTGATGATGGGAGCCATGAAGCGGCGAACGGCCGCGTCGGCCTGTTGCGGATCGCCGGTGGCGATCGCGTCGATGATGTCGGCATGCGCCTGCAGATCAGGCTCGGGAATCTCATTGTCCAAAGTCGCCGCGATCGTTTCGGCGATCGAGGCGGAGAAGAACTGATAGATCTCAACCATCGCGCGGTTGCCGGAAGCCGCAATGACGGCTTGGTGGAAGGCAAGGTCGCGTTCGACGAAGCCGCTTTTGTCGCCGCCTTCGAAATTGCCCCGCTTGGCGAGAAGCGCCCTCAATTCCGCAATGGTTTGCGGAGTTTGTCGTACCGCGGCCAGCCGCGCCGCCTCGACATCGAGTGCACACCGGGCCTCGAAGAGATCACGCAGACCGGCACGACGCGCCATGGTGAGCGGCAGCCTCGTATCGGTGGTAGACAGCACGTAGGTTCCGGAGCCCTGCCTGGTTTCGAGAAGGCCCTGCGACACCAGCACGCGGACGGCTTCCCGTATGGTGCCGCGGCTGACGGAGAGCATGGACGACAGCGTTGCCTCGTTGGGCAGTTTTTCCCCAACGGCCCAACGCTTACCCAATATCTCGGCGCGGATTGCCTCGATGGCCGTGTCGGCAAGCTTCGTTTTTGCGAGTGGTTGCATCGTCGGTATTCGTAAAGTCATTTGATGACTTTACGAATACGCCAAGATCGTGGGCGTCGTCAATCCTGTGATGGAAAATGAAAAGGGCCGCTCGAGGCGACCCTTTCCATGAGTTCTGGCCTGTAAATGGCCGGACCGTCAAAGCGATCCTAGGAAGGTGGGGCTTAGAGCGAGGGCTGCCTCGCTTTCATCACCACTTCCATGCCTTTTACGAGGTCTGAAATCTCATTAGACATTGGATCACCTTCCTTTCGTTCTGTTGTCGATGGAAAGAAGGTAGGATGATTCGTCCGCGATGCAAGAAAAAACCTCGGCCGAGTCGCTGCCACATCTTCAGGAATGCCCGATTTCATTTCCTCGCTGTCGGGAATACGCCAACGTTTACAATGAAATGTTGTTTCGTTGTGTCGATATACAGATTTAGTGGTAGCGCCTGTGGATAAGCCGGCTCAATGTGCGGCCTTGATGAAGGTGCCGTTCTGCAGTTCCCGCATCGCCTGCATGATCTCCTCTCGCGAGTTCATGACGATCGGCCCATGCCAGGCGACCGGCTCCTCGATTGGCTTGCCCGAAACGAGCAGAAAGCGGATGCCTTCGTCGCCGGCCTGCACGGTCACTTCATCACCGCTGTCGAAGACGACGAGCGTGCGGTTGCCGGACATATCGCGAATGTTCAACTCCTCCCCGTTGACCTCCTTCTCGACGCGGACGCCAAACGGCTTGGAGGCGTCGCGGAACGTTCCGGAGCCAACGAAGATATAGGCAAAGGCGTTGCGATAGGTGTCGACGGGCAGGCGCTTCTTCTTGCCCGGCGGCACCGAGACGTCGAGATAGATCGGTTCGGCAGCCACGCCGTCAACCGGGCCCGCCTTTCCCCAAAAGTTGCCGCAGATAACGCGTACGGCAGTGCCGTCGTCGTCGACCACGACAGGAATGTCGGCTGATTTGACGTCCTGATAGCGTGGCGCCGTCATCTTTAGCGACGAGGGCAGGTTGGCCCACAGCTGGAAGCCGTGCATCCGTCCGGCGAAATCGCCCTTCGGCATTTCCTGGTGCATGATGCCGCTGCCGGCCGTCATCCACTGGATGTCGCCGGCGCCGAGCAGGCCGCGATTGCCGAGGCTGTCGCCGTGCTCGACCGTGCCGGCGAGCACGTACGTGATCGTCTCGATGCCGCGATGCGGATGCCAGGGAAAGCCACGGATGTATTCGGCCGGATTGTCATTGCGGAAATCGTCCATCATAAGGAACGGGTCGGTCATTGACGGATCCCCGAAGCCGAAGACGCGATGCAGCTTCACGCCGGCGCCCTCCATCGTCGGAGTTGCGGTGCTCATATGCTTTACGGGACGGATCGACATGGCATCCTCTCGAAGGGTTCAACTTGCCCGGGACTATAGCCGCCTGACCGGCATCCGCGAAATCAGCCTGCCCGGCAACGCACTGTTCACAAAAGAAGATGCGCCATTGCGCAATGTGATCGCGTCCGCCGCCGGAAATTTGTCATCTTCCGCTTGCAAGCCACGAGGCCGTTCAGGTCTTATTAACCATCGGATTCGACAATCACTGTCGCGTTTCGGCATTCTCCCGCCTCAGGGCGGGCTCGGGAGTGGAAAGAGCATGTGTCGCTGGGCAGCCTATCGTGGAGACCCCCTCTATCTGGAGGAACTGGTGTCCTCGCCCGCGCACTCCTTGATCGAGCAGTCGCATTGCGCCACCCGCGCCAAAACCCCCACCAATGGCGACGGCTTCGGCATCGCCTGGTATGGCGACCGGCTGGAGCCAGGGCGCTACCGCGATACCTTGCCGGCTTGGTCCGACTGCAACCTGAAGAGCCTTGCGCGGCAGATCCGGTCGCCGTTGTTCTTGGCGCATGTGCGGGCCGCCACCGGCGGCGGCACGCGGCGCGACAACTGCCATCCCTTCACCTTCGGCAACTGGTCCTTCATGCACAACGGCCAGATCTCAGGCTTCGAACGGCTGCGCCGTCCCATGGAGGCCATGCTAGACGATGAGCTTTTCAACGCGCGCGGCGGGACCACCGATTCCGAACTGATGTTCCTGCTCGCCCTGCAGTTTGGCCTGCGCCAGACGCCGATGGCAGCCATGGCGGAGATGATACGCTTCGTAGAGGGCCTTGCCGAAAACGTCCTGGGTTCAGTCTTGGTGCGCTACACGGCCGCCTTTTCCGATGGCAAGTTACTCTATGCGATCCGTTATGCGACCGACCGCAAGGCGCCGACGCTCTACGCGTCTCCTGTCGGCAGGGGCTATTGCCTGGTGTCCGAGCCGCTCAACGACGATGTCGATGCCTGGGCGGAGATCCCGGATGGCAGTGCCGTTACGCTTGCCGACATTGGCCTCGATATCGCACCGTTTCGTCCGGCGCTGGCCGTGGCAAAGACCGCCCCGGTCGCGATTACTGCTTGAGCCGTTCAGCGATCATCGCCGCGAGCTTCGTCGCAACCTCTTCCTTCGCAAGGTCTGGCCACTGTTCGATGCCGCTGTGAGCGACGATCTTCACCCTGTTGCGAACGCCGCCCATGATGCCGGTTGCGGGCGAAACGTCGTTGGCGACGATGATGTCAGCCCCCTTGCGTTCGAGTTTCGCCATGGCGTTGCTCTCGACATCCTGGGTCTCCGCCGCAAAGCCGATCACCAGCTTCGGCCGCAGCGTGTGATGACCGACGGTCTTCAGAATATCGGGATTTTCAGTCAGCGCGAGCGTCGGGATGGATTCGCCCGGATGCTTCTTGATCTTCTGGTCGGCGGCCGAGGCAACACGCCAGTCGGCGACGGCCGCAACCATCACCGCGACATCGACGGGAAGCGCGGCGAGAACGGCGTCGCGCATCTGGTCTGCGCGCTCGACGTGAATGACCTTCACACCCATGGGATCAGGGACAGAGACTGGCCCGGAAACGAGTGTCACATCTGCCCCAAGGGCGGAGAGGGCGGCGGCAATCGCGTGCCCCTGACGGCCGGAAGAGCGATTGGCGATGTAGCGCACAGGGTCGATCGGCTCATGAGTCGGCCCCGAGGTGACGATCGCCTTGCGGCCGGTAAGCGGCCTCGGTCCATCGTTGAGCAGCGCTTCCGCGGCCGCGACGATCTCGAGCGGCTCAGCCATCCGGCCGACGCCCGCTTCGCGGCTCTCCGCCATCTCGCCTGACATCGGTCCGATAAAACGGATATGGTCGCCGCGCAGGGTCTCGACGTTGCGCTTGGTTGCCGGATGCGCCCACATGTGCGGGTTCATGGCGGGGGCGGCGAGTACCGGACGGTCGGTCGCAAGCAGCACCGTCGAGGCAAGGTCGTCCGCAAGCCCATTCGCCATCTTGGCGAGCAGGTCCGCCGTCGCCGGCGCAATCAGCACGAGGTCGCAATCGCGCGCCAGCCGGATATGGCCGACATCCTGCTCTTTCTGGCGGGAGAAAAGATCGGTGAACACATGATCGGCGGCGAGCGCGCCGACGGCAAGCGGCGTCACGAATTCCTGCGCCCCCGTCGTCATCAGCGGTCGCACGGACGCACCCCGCTCCCTGAGCCGTCGGATCAAGTCCAGGCTTTTATAGGCCGCGATCCCGCCTGAAATGATGAGGAGGATGCGTTTGCCGCTGAGAACCATGGCTTTTCCCATCGATTATCTGATTGCATCAAACCCTAAGCCTTTGGGGAATAATAAGCAATCGGCACCGGAAGCGCGTTGGTCGCAGTGACAATGCTGCCCTCTTGTGGCATGGAGCGAAGCATGGGGACCATGCGAAGCATCTTGCGGGATCGGGTATCGGCCAGCGCCGTCGCGCTGCTGGTCGCCTGTCTATTCCTGATCCAAGGACTGCTGAGCGGCACTGTGCAGGGTTCCATGGCGGCGTCCGCCGTCGATCCCTTCGCAATCATCTGCTCTTCAAGCGGACACGGTTCCATCGACGATGCCGGACATGGCAACTTGCCGGCCAAGAAGGCGCCCGAGTGCCCGTGCGGCACGCTCTGCCGTCTGGCATCGGCTGCCATGCCGGCAGTTCTCGCCGCGCAGGCGGCGGTCCTCTACGTCGCAGTCGAAACTGCAATCGACGCAGCGATCCGAACCGATGCTGACGTTTCGCCCGCTTTACGCGGGCGGATCGCTGAACCGCGAGCACCTCCCATTACTGCCTGACGTCATCGCTCGACCTCGCGCGCGTCACGCCGAGGTTCGATTTTCCTACGTTGGGAGTCCTCCATGTCCGATCTTACCATCGGTCGCGAGAGCGTCAGCGCCTCCGCGCGCTCCGCCTCCGACCTCTATCGCGCCGTCTGGCGCTGGCATTTTTACGCAGGCCTTCTTGTCCTGCCCTTCATGATCACGCTGGCGATCACCGGCGGCCTCTACCTGTTCAAGGATGAGATTGACGCGGTGATCCATTCCGAACTCAAGCGCGTCGAAGTGCAGCAAGGCGCAAACCGCGCGGCACCTTCCACGATGGTGGCTGCTGCCCTTGCTGTTTACCCCGGAATTGCAGTCAAGTTTACCGACCCTGCCACGCCCGATGCCTCTGCCGAAGTCACCATCGGCACCGAGGCGGAAGGCAAACTTGCCGTCTACGTCAATCCGTATACCGCTAAGGTGCTGGGCGCGTTGCCGGATCGCGGCACTGTCATGTGGACGATCCGCTACCTCCACAGCCTCAAATATTTCGGCAACTACGCGCGTATGCTGATCGAGATCGCCGCCGGATGGTCGATCCTGTTGGTTGCCACCGGCGTCTACCTCTGGTGGCCACGCCTACAGACAGGCGGTGTTCTCTCCGTTCGCGGCACCCCTAAGCGGCGGGTCTTCTGGCGGGACACTCATGCGGTCACCGGTATCTTCGTCGGCTTCTTCATCGTCTTCCTGGCCATCACAGGCATGCCTTGGTCGGGGGTCTGGGGCGGCAAGGTCAACGAATGGGCCAATGGCAACAACTTCGGCTATCCCGCGGGCGTGCGGGTTGCCGTGCCTATGTCCGACGAGCATCTCGACCACGTCGCCAAGACATCCTGGTCGCTGGAGCAGGCGCAAGTACCGCACTCGTCAGGGCACGCCCATCATGCACAGGCGATTGGCCTCGATGACGCCGTAGCCACCTTTGATCGTCTTGGCCTGCATCGGGGTTACGCCGTCAACATACCAACCACAGCGGATGGGGTGTTTACCGGATCGGTCTATCCCGACGATCTTTCCAAGCAGCGGGTCGTGCATCTCGACCAATATTCCGGGACGCCGCTGATCGACATGAGCTATGCCGACTACGGTCCGCTCGGCAAATCGCTCGAATGGGGCATCAACACTCATCTCGGTCAGCAGTTCGGGCTTGCGAACCAACTGGTGCTGCTTGCCGCTTGCGCGGCGATCATCCTGCTTGCGGTTTCGGCGGCCGTCATGTGGTGGAAGCGACGCCCAGCGGGCTCGCTCGGCGTCCCGCCGATGCCTGCTGACAAGCGTGTTGTCCGCGGCCTGATCGCGATGCTCGCTGTTTGCGGAGTGTTCTTCCCGTTCGTTGGCCTGTCGCTGGTCGTCATGCTGGCAGCGGACTGGGTCTATATCAGGAGCAGGACGAAGCGTTCGGCGTAAGTGCGGGCCGCGATCCGGCGCTTCTCCTCCCCGCCGTCGTCCTCATGATGCCGGCTGATGAACACGGAAAGGCCGCGGAGGAGAGGGGTCCGCGGCCTTCTCAGGCATCCTCTGATGGGTCTCGGTCCTCAGAGGTTACTCATCCCGCCATCGATAACGAGCTCACTGCCGACGATGTAGGGAGCCTCGTCGGAGGCGAGGAAGATGATGGTTTTGGCGACTTCGCCGGCATCGCCGAACCGGCCGACCGGGATCTGTGCCGCCCTTGCCTTGGTGTCGGTTTCCGACATGCCGAGCTTGCCATAGAGCGGTGTCGCGATGGGCCCGGGGCTGACGGCGTTGACGCGAATGCCGCGGCCGATCAGTTCACCGGAGAGCGTCTTTGCAAGCGTCAGCAGCGCGCCCTTGGTCAGGGCGTAGACGCTCGAATTCGGCATGCCGATATGGGCATTGATCGACGTGTTGAGAACGATCGAAGCCTGCTTCGAAAACAGCGGCAGAAGGGCCTGGATCAGAAAGAAAGGTCCCTTGACGTTGATCGCGACCGACCTGTCGAAGGCTTCCTCGCTCCATTGTTCGAGCGCACCGAACTCCGCCACGCCGGCGTTGACGAAAAGAATGTCGAGATGCCCGAAGCTCTCCTTGATCGCGCCGGCGACGACCTTCTGGCCGGCTGCGTTGCCGGCATCCGCCTGGATGACCAACGCCTTGTCGCCAAATTCGGCACGGGCCGCCGCGACGCTCTTTTCGCTGCTGCCGGTGATGGCAACGCGAGCGCCTTCGGCGATGAATTGACGGGCGGTTTCGAGGCCGATGCCGCTGGTGCCGCCGGTGATCAGGGCTGTCTTGTTCTGTAAGCGTGCCATTGTCGTGAGTTCCTGTGTTCCCGTTGGGCGAGCGCCCGTTGCTGCCTTGGATGATGTGATGAAAATGCCGTCGCGATAATCCGCTCTTTTCCGGAAAGCTTGTCCAGTCAGAGCGGATAGTCGAACGCAGGATCAGGTGCGGGTGATCGATGCGCCACCATCGACCAACGAGGCCGTACCGGTGACGAAGCTCGAGTCGTCGGATGCGAGGTAGAGTACGGAGCGCGCAAGTTCCTCTGGCGCTGCGACACGCTTCAGCGCATGCAGGTTGGTGATGAAGCTCTGCTTGCCCTCAGTGTCGTTCATCTCGCGATACATGTCGGTATCGACCGCACCCGGCAGAACCGCGTTTACGCGCACGTTCTTCGGGCCGAATTCGGCAGCGAGCGCCTGCGTCAGGCCAATAAGGCCGGATTTGCTGGCGGCATAAGCGGCAACGCCGGGGAAGGCGAAGCTGTAGCCGACGAAAGTCGAGGTGAAGATGACGGAGCCGCCGCCATCCTTTTCCATCTGCGCGATCTGATGCTTGGCAGCCAGGAAGGAGGCCGTCAGGTTGATCGTCAGCGCTTCGGTGAAACCGGCCTCGGAAACACCGGTGCTCGGGCCGGCTTCGCCAAGGATGCCGGCATTGTTGAAGGCAATGTCGAGCTTGCCGTAGCGCTCGACGGCGGTGGCGACCAGCGCCTTGTGATAGTCTTCCGAGCGGACGTCGCCGGCAACTGCAACGGCATATCCGCCGGCTGCCTTGATCTCTGCGACCAGGCTTTCGAGTTCAGCCTGGCGGCGGGCGCCGACGACGACCTTGGCGCCTTCGGCCGCAAAGAGCTTGGCCGTTGCGCGACCGATGCCGGCACTTGCGCCAGTGACGATGGCGACTTTTCCATTCAAGCGGTTCATTGTTCCATCTCCAGTATGGGGTTGGGATGGCGATTGCCGTCCCTTTCGATGGGCAGAAGATGGCATTTTCTTTTCGTTCGGATTAGTCTCCAAATGGTGGAACTCGAATTCGGATTTGCCGAACGATGATCAGGGTTGAGGGAATAACGGCCTTCGTGGCGATCGTGGAATCCGGCTCGGTCAGCGAGGCTGCCCGACGCCTGCGCCTATCGAAGTCTGTCGTCAGCGAGAGGCTTGCGGAGCTTGAAAAGTCGCTTGGCGGTGTGCTTCTGCATCGCACCACGCGAAAACTCACTTTGACAGAAGACGGCACGGCCTTTCTGGAGCGCGCGACGCGGATCGTTCAGGAAATCGAGGAAGCCACCGCCGAGATGGCGGTGCGCCGAGGCACGTTGTCCGGCCCGCTGCGCATTGCCGCCCCCGTTACCTTCGGGCGCATGCATCTTGGCCCCGCGCTATACCCGTTTCTGGCCGCGCATCCGGAAATCCGACTGGTGCTCGACATCGACGACCGCCGCGTCGATGTCTCCTCGGAAGGGTATGATGCCGTGGTCCGGCACGGTCCGATCGTCGACTCCCGGTTGGTCGTGTGGAAACTCAGTCGCAGCCGTCGGCTTTTGGTCGCATCACCGGATTATCTCAGCCGCCATGGTGTGCCGAAGACCCTTGCCGATCTCGATGGCCATAAAGGCATCTTCTACACCAACCGGGGCGTTGCGGACTGGCGGTTCCAGACGCCGGATGGAGCCATCGTCGTGCGGGCAAGCCAGGCCGTCGGCATGAACAATGGAGACATGATCCGCGATGCCGCGGCTGCGGGTCTCGGTATCGCGCTTCTGCCAGCCTTCATTGCTGGGCCTGCTATCAGTGTGGGACAGCTGCAGGAGATCGATGTCGGCTACAGGCCGGAAGCCGAGTTTATCTACATGGCGCATCCGGAGGGGCGCAATCCGTCCGCCAAGCTGCGCGCTGTCGCCGACCACCTGCGCAAGACCTTCGGCGATCCGCCCTATTGGGATCCTGCCGGCTGATCAGACGAGGCTCATCATGTTTGCGGCGACGCGCGACCGCTGCGCCTTCAGCATCGCAAGCCCGAGACGCGCCACCAGCGGCGGCCCCTCGATCTGGCGATAGGCGACCCCGTCGAGTGTCAGGTGGGCAATCGAGGCTGGCACAATCGATACGCCAAGATCGGCGGCGACCAGATTGACGACGGATGGGATCTGCGGCGCCTCCTGCGTCACGACAAGCTCGAAACCGGCATCGCGGCAGCCACGCACGATATCATCATAGAGACTGAGGCCAACCGTCCGCGGAAACAGAATGAACGGCTCGCCGGCAAGCGCCGACACGGGCACCTTCTCGTATTTCGCAAGCGGGTGGTGCGCCGGCAAGGCAATCAGCATCGGCTCATCCGCCAGGCGTTTCAGCGTGACGTTCTTCGGATCCTCCAGGCCGGGCCTGATGAAGGCAACGTCGATTTCCTCACGCAGCAGTTTCTCCATCAGCCAGTTGCTGTTCATCTCGGTCAAGGAGAGGCTCACCTCTGGCCACTGCCCGCGAAAGCGACGGATCGTGCCGCTGACCGCCGTGTTGAAGGCTGAGGACGCCGTGAAGCCGAGCGCCAGCCGACCGGTCTCGCCTCGGGTGGCGCGCTGGGCGGCGAGCTTCGCCTTCTCGGCGGCCGCGATGGCAGCGCGACCCTCCGGCAAAAAGGCGCTCCCCGCCTCCGTCAGTTCCGCGCCATGTGGGACGCGATGAAACAGTGCCGCCCCGATCTCGTTTTCAAGATCGCGGATCTGTTGGCTGAGTGGCGGCTGGCCGATGCCGAGTTTTGCTGCGGCGCGGGTGAAATTTCCCTCTTCGGCGACGGCGAGAAAATAGCGGATATGGCGCAACTCCATCGGTATCTCCAAAAGCTATGAAGAATGGTATTTTCATATATTGGACAAATGGCGCGCTGCTGGCTAGATCAAAAGGCGTGAAAGGTTGGTACCCCCAATGCAACGCGCCGCAAACAGCTCGCCAGACGCCTCCGAAACCCATCCCCGTCCGAATCTCCACCTCGTGCGAACGACGGCGGAAATGCAGGAAAAGCAGTTCTTGCTGCGCGGCACGTCACCTTATCGACGTGCCAGCCTCGCCCTCTTCCTTTCCGGCTTTGCTACCTTCTCGCTGCTCTATTGCGTGCAGCCACTGATGCCGATCTTTGCCGCGGACTTCGGCGTGAGCCCGGCCGCGAGCTCTCTGTCGTTATCTCTGTCGACCGGCTTTCTCGCCTTCGCGATCTTCTGTGCCGCTGCCGTCTCCGAAAGCTTCCGCCGCCGCATCCTGATATTCGCCTCGTTGCTCGGGGCTGCCCTTTGCACGATCGCCTGCGCCCTCGTGTCGAGCTGGCACGCGCTGCTCGTCATCCGCGCGCTAGAAGGGTTGCTGCTGGGTGGCGTGCCGGCCGTGGCGATGGCCTATCTCTCGGAAGAGATCGATCCCCGCGGTCTTGGCGCCTCAATGGGTCTTTACATCGCCGGTAATGCTTTTGGCGGCATGGCAGGCCGCGTCGTCACCGGAACATTGGCTGAGTTCTTCTCATGGCGCATTGCATTGGGTTCGCTTGGCCTACTCGGCCTTGCCGCGGCAATTGGCTTCTTCCTGCTGCTGCCCGCGTCGCGCAATTTTGCGCCGCGTAAGGGTTTTGATGTCCGCTTTCACGTGAGGGCCTGGGTCGGCCACATCGGCAACCCGGCCTTGCCATTGCTCTTCGCCATCGGATTTCTCGCCATGGGCAGCTTCGTCACGGTCTACAACTACATCGGTTTCCGCCTCGTTCAGCCGCCATACAATCTCAACCAGACGGAACTCGGCCTGATCTTCACGGTCTATCTGTTCGGTATCGCCGCATCCTGGATCGCCGGCCTGCTTGGAGATCGCATCGGCCATTTCATCGTGCTGCCGGCCGGCATTGCGATTGCGGCGGTCGGCGTCGCGGTCACGCTGTCATCCTCGCTGCCGCTGATCGTCTTTGGCATCGTGTTGCTGACATCGGGCTTCTTCGTCGCCCACTCGGTGGCGAGCGCCCTCGTTGGTCGCCTTGCCCATGGCACCAAGGGGCACGCGTCCGCGCTCTATCTATTGTCCTACTACATCGGCTCCAGTGTTGCCGGTTCGGTCGGTGGCTATTTCTGGGGTGCTGATGGCTGGAACGCCGTCGTCGCCTTCACGCTGTCGCTGCTGGCGCTTGGCATGGTCGCGGCGCTCACCGCTGCAAAGCTGGCGAAGCGGTAATCTTCGCGAAAAATAATGGGTCGGCTAAACGTTCTTCAAGGTGCGGCGTGGCTGCTGTGACCGCGCCATGCCGCTCCAGAGATACCAGAAGACCGAGATCAGGATGATCACGCCGCCGATGATCGTGGAAAGCGTTGGCGTCTCGGAGAAGGCGAGCCAGACCCAGAGCGGGCCGAGCACGACGTCGAGCAGACCGATCAACCCGGCCTCGCTCGAGGGAATATAGCGGCCGCCGGTCATGAACAGTAGATAGGCGATTCCCGATGTCGTCGACCCGAAGACGGCAAGCACGAGGATCTCCTGCAGGCTCGGTATCGCGTGCGACATCAGTGGCAGGCAGAGCAGCACGCAGAAGCCGGATCCAAGCGCATTGACCGGCGCCAAGCGCAGTGCGGGGTAGCGCCGCGCCGCGACGAGCAGGATGCTGAAGGTCAGCGTCATCAAGAACGCCAGCGCGTTGCCGGCGATGTCCTGGGGCCTCGCGCCGAAACCTGCAACGATCAGAACGCCAACGAAGGCGATCATACTGGCGATGAGCACACGCCTGCTGATCTTCTCCTTCAACCAGACATAAGCGATGGCTGCCGCGACGAACGGGACGGTCGCATAGATCGCCAGCACGTTGGCGACTGTCGTCAGCTTCAGCGCGCCGATGTAGCCATACATCGATATAGCGGCCATGAGACCGAACAGCGGATAGAAATAGAGCGGTACCTTGCCGGGTTCCGCACTGATCCGCTTCTTTGCCAGAATGATGATCGTCAGCGCCAGACCGCCAAACAGCGAGCGCCATCCGAGCACGGTCCAGACATCGAGATCGAGCGCGCGGACGAAGAGCCCCGCGGTGCTCCACATGATCGTAGCAATGCTGACGAGGAGCATACCGTAGGTGCGGGGCTGCATGGCGGGTCCGTTCGTTGGAAGGGCAGCGTCGAATCAACACTCGATCTCTATCAGAGGCGCACGACCTGCGATCGATCGGTTGCGCCACGCCATAGCGTAATCGGACAGAAATGTTTCCGAGACAGGTGCCTTAGCGCTATCCGAGCCTAATGTAGGGAACGTCCTTCTTGGCCACCTCGTCGAGCGCCTCGTCATAGCCGGCATCGGCATAGCGCATGACGCCAAGCGCCGTGTCGTTGGTAAGCGCATGGTCGAGCCGCTCGTCGGCAGCGTCGGTGCCATCGGCCACGACGGTGACGCCGCAGCTCGTCATGTAGCCGGCATAGCCGCCGCCGCCGGAATGGACGACGACGAGATCGGCCATCGACGAGCAGAGCATCATCGCGTCGATCAGCGGCCAGTCGGCGATCGCGTCGGAGCCGTCCTTCATCCGCTCGGTCATGATGTTCGGATGCGCCATCGCGCCGGCATCAAGATGATCCCGCGAGAAGGCGACGGGCCCTTTCAGTTCACCGCTTGCTACGAGCTCGTTGACCCGGCGGGCAAGCATCGTGCGTTCACCGTGACCGAGCCAGGCAATACGCGCCGGCAGTCCTTCGAAGGGCACGTGCTCGCGCGCCAACCGGATCCAGTTGGTGATGATCTTGTTGTCTGGGAACATTTCGAGCAGCAGAACGTCGATCCGGGCGATATCACTTTCCGCGCCTGACAGTGCCATCCAGCGGAAAGGGCCGATTGCCCGGGCAAAGAGCGGTCGCAGATAGGCTTCGGTGAAGATCGGAATGTCGAAAGCGTTGGCGACGCCGCCTTCCTTGGCCTGTGTGCGGATAAGGTTGCCATTGTCGAAGACCTCGGAGCCCTTCTTCTGGAAGTCCAGCATGGCAGTGACGTGCTGCACGATCGAAGCTCGGCTTGCCGCCATCAGCTGTCCTTGACCGTCCTCGCGCAGTTCGCGAACCTGCGCAAGGCTCATGCCCTTCGGCACGTAGCCGTAGACGAGGTCGTGCGCGGAGGTCTGGTCGGTGACGATATCCGGCACGATGCCGCGCCGCGCGATCTCGGGATAGATTTCCGCAGCATTGCCGACGAGACCAACCGAAAGCGCCCGCTTGTCCTTCACGGCAGCATCGATCATCGCAAGCGCCGTATCGAGATCCGGCGCGATTTCCTGCAAGTAGCCGATCTCCTGGCGCTTCTTCGCGCGCTCGGGATCGATGTCGATGCAGAGGATGGCGGCCCCCGCCATGCGGCCGGCGAGCGGCTGCGCGCCGCCCATTCCGCCGAGCCCCGCCGTCAGCACGAAGCGTCCGAAGAGATCACCGCCGAACCGGCGCTCGGCAATGCGCATGAAGATTTCATAGGTGCCCTGGATGACGCCCTGGCTGCCGATATACTGCCACGCGCCAGCCGTCAGCCCACCCCAGCAGATCAGCCCCTTGCGCTGCAGCTCGTAGAAGACCTCGGCCTTCGCCCATTGCCCGACGATGTTGCAGTTCGCCATGATGACAAGCGGCGCCTTCGGATGCGTCTTCACGAGGCCGATCGGCTTGCCGGACTGGATCAGCAGCGTCTGGTCCTCGTCCATTTCGGTCAGTGCCTTGACGATGCCCTTGTGCGCCGCCCAGTTGCGCGCTGCCTTGCCGAGCGCGGCATAGACGATGAGATTGTCCGGATCCTCACCGACGGAGAGAACGTTCTCCAGGAGCCGCAGCAGCGCCTCCTGCCGCCAACCCTTGGCGCGCAGCTCCGGCCCGCCCGGTATCGGAAATTTCGGGTGACGTGGATTGGGCTTCGGCATCTTGGTCGTTCCTCTATCTCTGTCTTTTTTGGGTCTCTTGGGCCCAAGCTCCGTTCACTTGGCGGGCAGTGAGCGCACAAAGGCCGTCGCGGTCTCCAGGAGGCGGCGCCGCAAATCGTCATCGCCGTAAATCTCCGCGCCGACCCGGATCCAGCCGTGCATGGCGCGACCGCCGGAAAGCATCTGCACCGCGCCGGGCAAATCGAGCGCCCAGCCGTCATTGCCTTTGCCGAGGCGGACCAGCATGCCGTCTTGTCGGGCGCCGCAAAGGAGATTGCCGTCGAGCAGAAAGGCCAAACCACCGAACATCGGCTTCTCGCTGAGACCGGACATAGTACCCAGCTCTTCCCTCAGCAATTCCTCGAGGCCGACGTCCCGCGCCATGCGATCAGGCCTTTGCCGCGAGCGCGTAGCGGGCAAGCTCGATCCCCATCGCCTTCTCCACCGGGGGATAGACGGTCGGGTCGAGAACGCTTGCCGACAGCGGAATGATGCTCATCGGCACATGCAGGATGAAGACATGCATCCCACCCTTCAACTGACCGACGCTCAGCGGCTCGCCCTCGGGCGAGAGCGTTGTGATAACCGAGGGGAAGGTGGCGATCCGTTTGCCCTCGATGTCGTCGACGGCCATGTATTCGTTCATCACATGCATGGTCACCGCCTTGTCGCCGGAGCCGACGACGATCGTGCCGATGTCGAAGGCCTCCTTGGTATAGACGACGTCCTTCTTGGTGATGATGCCTTCGGCCAGGATGTGCCCGCCTGTTGTCTTGCAGATGGCATCGATCACGGCTGAACCGCCGTTCTTCTCAGCCGCAATGATCGCCTCGCCCAGCGCCAACGCCATCGAGATGCCGCCAAGTGCTGCGTGGGTACGCACATAAGAGGCGCGCAGCGGATTGCGGCAGCTGGCGATGAAGCCGCCCGACTGGTCGGAAGCCGCCCGCAGGATCGGCGAGATCTTCGCCGTCGCCCCCTTCACGACAAGCTCGATGTATCGGCTTTCGGCGCGGTTTCCGCCGACCGCCGTCTGGATCATCTGCTCGGGCGAGCCCGCCATGCCGATCGAGCCCATGTCGCCGGTCGGATGCGCGCGGATATCGCCGACGGCATCGACGACTTTTGTTCCGAGAATGGCGGAGGGCAGCCAGCCGTTCAGCGTCGACGACTTGCCGTTCTGGCCGATGATCAGGCCGGACAGTTTTTCGCCGAGTTCGTCCTGCAGCAGCTGCACCGCCTTCACATAGTCGATGCCCTGCATCTCCCAGGGTGTCGTGGAAGCCGGCGCGCCGATCGCGGCGGCCGTCGCGATCCAGTCGTCGTCCTTCAGCTCGTCGATCGACACAAGTTCCGGCTTGCCGACGTTGACCGCTGCATAGCCGAGCATGCGTCCGTGATCCGCCCAGCCGCCGCCGCCGGCGGCATAGACCGACCCGCCCTTGACCGCTGCTTCGACGTCCTTCTCAACGAGTATGCGTCCCATCAGGCATTCTCCTGCTTCAAGCTCTTGTCCATGTCCATGACGGCTTCGAAAAGCACGGCCGCCCCAAGCGCGATGTCGTCGTTCTCGGCCCACTCGTCAGCGGAGTGGCTGCGCCCCTCCTTGCAGGGTACGAAGATCATCGCGGCGGGCGCCACCTTGGCAATCCAGGCCATGTCGTGACCGGCGCCCGATGCCATTCGCCGGTGCCTGGCGCCGGCGGTTTCGCAAGCCCTTTCGAGCGTCTTCAATAGCCCGGCATCGCTCGGCGTCGGATAGTTGTCGGAGACGCGCATCGGGCTTTTGATGGACGCTCCGTAAGCGATGGCTAACTTTATGACATGTTCGTCCAGCCACTCGCAGAAGGCCTCCATGTCGTTGCGAATCTCGGCGCGCCCATCGATCAGCAGGACGACCTTCGAGGGAACGACGTTGGCGGCATTCGGCTCGATCCGGAACTCGCCGACCGTCGCCGCAAAATGCCCCGGCGTCTTCGCCCGGGCGGCTGCGGCATTGCGGATATCGAGGACGAGTTGTGCGGCGGCGACCAGCGCATCCGAGCGGCTATCCATCGGCGTCGTGCCGGCATGGTCGGCGCGGCCTTCGACGATGATCTCAATGCGGGTGATCCCGGCGATCGCCGTGACGATGCCGATATCGTTCTTCTCGTCGTTCTCAAGGACCGGACCCTGCTCGATATGCAGTTCGAGAAAGCCCGAAATATCGGGCCTGTTTTGCTGCTGCAGCACGCCCGGGCGCCCGCCGACCTCGGCAATGGCCTCGGCGAGGTCGCGTCCTTCCGTCGCGCGCGAAAGCCAGGCTTCCGGCAGTTGCCCGGTCATGCCCCGGCTGCCGATACAGGAAACGCCGAAGATGCTGACCTCCTCCGCAAGGAAGTCGACGATCTCCAGGTCGTGATCGAGCTCGATGCCCCGATCGCTGAGCGCACGCGCGACCTCAATCGCCGCCACCACGCCGGCAATGCCGTCGAAACGCCCGCCATCCGGCACGGTGTCTGAATGCGAACCGAGCATGATCGTGCCGCGCCCGTCGATGGCGCCCCGCCGCTTGCCGATCAGATTGCCGGCGGCATCGATCCGGGTCTCAAGGCCAGCCGCCCGCATCCGCGCTTCGATATAGGCGCGCCCCTCGAGAAAGAGCGGCGAGAAGGCACGGCGGGTCCAGGGATGGCCGGGTTCAGTGATTCCCGCTAGGGCGTCGATATCCTCGGCGATACGACCTGCGTTGACCGGCAGGTTTCTGGTCATTCTGCGGCTCCCGCGATCACCTGCCTCGGCAGCGGATGGACAAATCGCCCGGTCCCCGGTTCAGCCAGCACCGTCGCGCCATCGGTGATCTTCTCCCCGCGCAGATAGGTCGCGGCGACCGTCCAGGGAAGGCGGATGCCGTTATAAGGGCTCCAGCCGACCACGTTGTTGCCGCTCGCAGCTGCGTCATAGACCGTTTCGCGCGGCTCAAGCACGACGATATCGGCGTCCTTGCCTGGCGTGAGCGCTCCCTTCACGTGGTCGAGGCGGAAATGCTTTGCCGGGTTCTCTGCCATCAGCTTGGCCGCCCAGGTCAGCGGGATACCGCGCTCGGCGGCACCCTTGATGAAGAGCGGCACCATCACCTCGAGCCCGGGCACACCGGACGCGTTCGCCAACATGTCAGGATTGGTCTTGCGATTTTCGGACCAGCTGACGTGATCCGTCGAAACCAGCCAGACATTGCCCTCGGCAACCCTGCGCCACAGCGCCTCGACCTCGGCACGCGGCCGGATCGGCGGATTGATCTTCGCCTTGCCGCCGAGGCGTTTGACGTCGTTTTCCTCGTCCAGCGTCAGATAGTGAATGCAGCATTCCACCGTCGCCTCGAAACCGTCACGGCGATAGGCGCGCGCGATGTCATAGCCGCGTCCGAGCGAGCAATGGACCACATGCGAGGGGCATCCCGTATTGGCGCCGGTTTCAAAGATGGTGTGCATTGCCAGCAGTTCGGTGATCGGCGGCCGCGACAGCCCATGCGCCCGCCAATCGGTGATCCCGCTTGCTTTCACGCGCTCCATGTAGGTGCGGACGGCCTCGTCATCCTCGTTGTGGACGCCGGCGGTCAGCCCGGTCGGCGCAATTGCGGCAAAGCATTCGTCCAACAGGGCAGGGGGAATGCGCGGAAAACGTTTCGGATCCGTGCCAAACGTCGAGAACTTGAAGGCGGCAACGCCGGCATCCACCATTTCGGCGACCCGCTTGGCGCCTTCCTCGGGATCCACGGTGCCGTAGAGCGCAAAATCAACCCGCGCCTGCGGGCCGGCATGGGCGATCTTCTTCTTTACCGCTTCCGCCGAACAGACAAGATTGCCTTCATCATAGGGCATGTCGACGATCGTCGTCACGCCGCCGGCAGCAGCCGAGCGCGTCGACCAGATGAAATCCTCCTGGTTCTTCTGCGACAGAGAGTGAACTTGGGCGTCGATTGCTCCGGGCAGGATCAATGCCTTGCCGAGGAGATGGCGTTCGCGGGCGGCAGGCGGTACGCCGAGGCCGATTTCCGCAATCTTGCCATCGCGGACGGCAACGTAGCCGGCTTCCAGAATGCGCTCCGGCAAAACGACCGTGCCTTGCAGAACGAGATCGAAATCAGCCATGCCGCTTGCTCCGTGGCGAATATTGAAGGATCAGATGGCGACCGGTTCCTGGGTCAGGCGCTGCTCGATGCGCGCCAGCGAGCCGAGCGCAAAGAAATCGTCGAAGGATGCGATAGGCACCTCTTCGATCAGCTTGGACATGAAGGCGTCGGAGCCGAATTCTTCCTCGATCGCTTCCACCTCGGCAGAAAGTGGCCGGTCGACCGTATAAAAGTCCGCATGCTTGCGAACGACGTCATAGAGCATTCCGCCGACACCTTTCGGCTTGTCGCCGAGGATGTCCACGGCCTGTGCGGAAAGCAGCGCCTCGAGAGCGGCGAGGCGCATCAGTGCCCGCATCTGACGCTCGAAACGCTCGATCACCAGCGGCAGGAACGCGGCCTCGTCCTCAAGCCCGGCTGCGACCACCAGCGACTGCGCGGAAACCGGGTTCGACATCGACAGCACGCGGGAGAAGATTTCGCCGGCCAGCTTGATAATCGGGCCGAAACCGGTGGCGATACGGCCGGGCGGCACGAGATTGACCGGCAGGTCGCGGCGCTGGCCGTTGCCGAGCAGGACGCAGCGGTTGAAGGCATTGCGGGCCGCGTGCGCCATGCAGAGAGCAGCCGATTCGAGAAGGATCGTCACGTCGAGCGGTAGCGACCCGCCCGAGGTCATCACCCGCCCCTCGACGACGACGGGGTTGTCGTCGGAGCGTCCGGTGGCGGCCAAAATCTTGTGGCCCGTCGTCAGCAGGTTCTCGATCACCGCCCCGAAGACCTGCGCGATCATGCGCAAGCTCAACGGGTCCTGGACGTGGGTCTTGACTGGCCATTGCCAGGCGTCCGACGCATTGCAGAGCCAGGAGCCGATCAGGGCCTCCCGGGAGGTGCCGACATGGCGGACGGAAAGCCACGGGTCGCGGGAGGCGCCGAGCGCGCCTGACGCCATCATCCCCGAGGCCAGCAGCACGCGTATGGAGGCCGCGGCGCTGCGGGTCGCGTCCGCCGCCGCGGCAAAGCTCACCGCGTTGACGCTGAGCGACGCCAGGCTGTCGCGCGGAGCCATGGTGAAGGGCTTCATGCCGGCCGCGGCGAAGGCATCGGCCGCCTGCATGCGCTTGCCACGGTAAATCGCTTCCCCGACGCCGGTCAGCACGGCGCCGATCTGGCCCATGAGACCGATGTCGGCGCAACCAATGGAGCCGGTGCGGCGGACGACCGGGATGATGTCGGCCTCCAGCATGCGCATATAGGCATCGACGAGTTCACGCGTGCAGCCGACCTGTCCCGTCAATGCGGTGTTGATGCGAATGGCCATGGCGTTGCGCACCACGGAGCTCGAAAACGGTGTCCCGGTGCCGAAGTGATGCGCACGTACCAGCCCGAGATTGAAAGCGTCTAGGTCCTCCGGAGACCACTCGACATCCTTCATGGCGCCGACGCCGGTGGTCGCCCCGTAGACGGGCATCCCGGCCTTGATCGCGTCCTCAACGATCCCGCGGGCAATCTCGATGCGGGCCATTCCGGTCGCGGAAGCTGACAGCGCCACCTTGCCCGATCCGACCCTCACCATCTCAGCAAAGCTGAGCGGTTGCCCGGAAAGTTCGATTCGGGGGCGTTCATGCTTCATCTGCCATATCTCCTTGAAAAGTGAGAGTATGCGACGGCGCTACTGAATGGGATATCCCAAATATCGAACACAGCATGCATTGCGATGGATCAGGTGATCACCCAGGCTATATAGAGAAGAGCAAGAGCGATAATCCAGAGGGCGGCCCGACCAGAGCGATTGTGGCGCGCCTCGGATTTGCCGATCGCCTCGGCCGTTTCCGCGTCGAACCGCAATCCATTCTCGCTCATCTGTAGCAGCTGATGGTGAAACTTCTCGGTCTTGGCGGCAATCTCCGGCGCCGCTTCGGCAAGCTTCACAGCCGCCTTCAGCCCGTCCTTGAGATCGGTGACGATGCGCTTCGGACCGAGATTGTTGCGGATCCAATCGCCGACGACGGGTTCGGACGCCTTCCACATGTTGAAGCGTGGATTGAGCATGCGCGACACGCCTTCGACAACGACCATGGTCTTCTGCAGCATGACCAGTTCCGGCCGCGTCGCCATGTCGAAGAGTTCAGTCACCTCGAATAGCAGCGTCAGCAGCTTGCCCATCGAGATCGTCTCGGCAGGCTGGCCATGAATCGGCTCGCCGATCGCGCGGATCGCCTGCGCGAAGCTCTCGACATTGTGGTGGCCCGGCACGTAGCCGGCTTCGAAGTGGACCTCCGCGACCCGGATATAGTCGCGGGTGATGAAGCCGAAGAGAATTTCGGCGAGGAAGCGGCGTTCTTTTTTCCCCAGGCGTCCGACGATCCCCATGTCAACGGCGACGATATCGCCGTGTTCGTCGACAAAGAGGTTACCGGGATGCATGTCGGCGTGGAAGAAGCCGTCGCGCAGCGTGTGGCGGAGGAACGACTGGATCAACGTGTCCGCGAGCAGGTTGAGATCGTGGCCGGCGGCGCGCAGGCCCTCGACATCCGACATCTTCACGCCGTCGATCCACTCCATTGTGATCACGTCGCGGCCGGTGCGCTCCCAATCCACCTTCGGCACACGGAAGCCCGGGTCCTTCTCGGTGTTTTCAGCAATCTCGGAAAGGGCCGCGGCCTCCAGCCGCAAGTCCATTTCGACCTTGGTGGTCTGCTCCAGTGTCTTCGTGACCTCCACCGGCCTCAGGCGCCGGCTAGAAGGCATGAAGCGCTCCTGCATGTGAGCGACGAGGTACATCGCCTCGATATCATGCGTGAACCGCTGGCGCACGCCGGGGCGGACGACCTTGACCGCAACCTTCTTGCGTCCGGCAGGCGTATCGACCTCGGCGGGGTGCACCTGGGCAATCGAAGCCGCTGCAATCGGCTCATCGAAGCTCGCATAAAGCTCCTCGATCGGGCGGCCGAGAGACCCGGCGATGCTCGCCTTGGCCGCTGCGAGCGGAAAGAATGCCATGCGGTCCTGAAGCTGCGACAGATCGTCGGCAAACTCGACGCCGACGACATCCGGACGCGTCGCCAGGAACTGGCCGATCTTCACGTAGGAGGGGCCGAGCCGCTCCACCGCCTGCGCCAGCCGGTCGCTGCGCTTCTTCGATTTCGAACGATTGCGCGCGAACAAGCCGACAAACGACTTGGCGATGCCGACGGACGGCGGAAGATCTTCCGACGGCAGGGCCGAAATTACACCTTCGCGCACCAGAATCCAGCCGACGCGAGAGAGCCGGAAATATGCCCCCAGAGTGCTCATGCCGGATTGCCTGCCTGCGAAAGCCAGCGGGTGAACGATGTGCCCTCAACCATGCGTCAGAGCTTCCAGCCGGAATGAAGGGCTGCGATGCCGCCGGTATAATTCGTGAAGCTCACGCGCGAGAAGCCGGCATTGCGGATCATCTCGGCGAAGTTCTCCTGGTTGGGGAACTTACGGATGGATTCGACGAGATACTGATAGGGCTCGGCCTCGCCGGTGATCGCCTTGCCGAACTTCGGAATGGCGTTGAACGACCAGCTGTCATAGACGCGGTCGAGCAGTGGCATGTCCACTTCGGAGAATTCGAGCACGAGCAGCCGGCCGCCGCGCTTCAGCACGCGATGGGCTTCGCTGAGCGCCACGTCGATGCGCGGCACGTTGCGGATGCCGAAGGCAATCGTATAGGCGTCGAAGCTGTTTGCTTCGAACGGCAAGTCCTCGGCGTTGGCCTCGACGAAAGTCAGGTTGTCGGAGAGCTTCTTCTTGGCGGCGCGTTCGGCTCCGACGGCGAGCATCGAGCCGTTGATGTCGAGCACGGTTGCATGGGCCTGCCGGTTCGAGGCCTCGACGATGCGAAACGCGATATCGCCGGTGCCGCCGGCAACGTCGAGAACCTTGTAGCCGGGTTCCTTGCGCGGATTGAGGGCTGAGATCATCGCATCCTTCCAGACGCGGTGCATGCCGACCGACATGACGTCGTTCATGATGTCGTAGCGCTTGGCGACCTTATGGAAGACCTCGTTGACGAGGCCCTGTTTTTCACCATCCGCCACTTCGCGGAAGCCGTAGGATGTTTCCATGCCGCCTTCGGCGGAGGTACGGCTTTCTGACATCGAAATACTCCATCTATCTGAAATCGGCGCGGCGACCATAGCGAACGGACCCGCGCAGCGCTATCTGTGGGCCACGGTCAAAGCTGCGGCACCTTGGCGCTATAGCGCACAACGCCCGTGGTTGAAACATGTTAGATATAGATGGGTTAAGATGCCGGAATTGCCAGAAGTCGAAACCGTCAGACGCGGGCTTGCCCCCACCATGGAAGGCGCGCGGATCGCCCGCCTGGAACTGCGCCGCAAGGACCTGCGGTTTCCCTTTCCGGACGGTTTGGAGGCGCGGGCAACCGGTCGCGAAATCGTCGCGCTCGGTCGCCGCGCCAAATATCTGCTGATCGATCTCGATGACGGCACGACGATCATCTCGCATCTCGGCATGTCAGGTTCCTTCCGCATCGAGGCAGGACCGCTATCCGATGCTCCCGGCGAGTTTCATCATGCCCGTTCGAAGGATGAAAAGCACGACCACGCGATCTTCCACCTGGAAGGACCGAATGGCATCAGCCGCGTCATCTATAATGACCCGCGCCGCTTCGGCTTCATGGATATGGCGCAGCGCTCCGAGCTTGATCTCAATCCCTTCCTCTTCGGCCTCGGGCCGGAGCCGACCGGCAACGAACTCAGCGCTGCCTATCTGGCGGAACGATTCATGGGCAAGGCGCAGCCGCTGAAGAGCGCGCTGCTCGATCAAAAGAATATTGCCGGGCTCGGCAATATCTATGTCTGCGAGGCGCTGTGGCGCGCGCATTTGCGCCCCACCCGGGCAGCGGCGACTGTCGTCACCAAGACCGGTAAGCCGAGCAAGCAGATGGACCTCCTCGTTGCGTCGATCCGCGGCGTCATCGCCGACGCCATCAAGGCGGGGGGCTCGTCCCTGCGGGATCATATCCAGACGGATGGGTCTCTCGGGTATTTCCAGCACTCTTTCTCGGTCTATGATCGCGAAAGTCTACCTTGCCGCACGCCCGGTTGCGGCGGTACGGTCGCGCGCATCGTTCAGGCGGGGCGCTCGACCTTCTACTGCCCTGACTGCCAAAAATAACGGGAGGATTGTCCATGGCCTACGAAACGCTGATCGTCGAAACTCGCGGGGCGGTAGGGCTCATCACATTGAATCGCCCGCAGGCGCTGAACGCGCTGAATTCGACAGTGCTGAAGGAGCTTCTACAGGTTCATGAAGCCTTCCAGGCCGACGACGCTATTGGTGCGATCGTTTTGACTGGCTCCGAGCGCGCATTCGCCGCCGGTGCCGACATCAAGGAAATGCAGCCTCTCGGCTATGTCGATGTCTATAGCCGCGATCTGATGAGCGGCTGGGACGACGTTGCCAAGGTGCGCAAGCCTGTCATCGCTGCCGTCAGCGGCTTTGCGCTTGGCGGTGGCTGCGAACTCGCGATGATGTGTGACATCATCATCGCTTCGGAGACTGCCAAGTTCGGCCAACCCGAGATCACCCTCGGCGTCATCCCCGGCATGGGCGGCTCTCAGCGGCTGACGCGCGCCGTCGGCAGATATAAGGCCATGGATCTGATCCTCACCGGCCGGATGATGGATGCCGCCGAAGCGGAGCGCGCAGGACTCGTTTCACGTGTGGTGGCGCCCGAGCGCCTGTTGGACGAGGCGCTGGAGGCGGCCGCCAGGATTGCCTCGCTGTCGCGTCCTTCCGTTCTGATGGCCAAGGAAGCGGTCAACCGCGCCTTGGAGACGACCCTGGACGAAGGTCTGCGCTTCGAGCGCCGGCTTTTCCATAGCCTGTTTTCCACCGAAGACCAGAAAGAGGGGATGACGGCCTTCATCGAAAAGCGTAAGCCTGCCTTTAAGAACCGCTGAGCCTTGGAGAAAGGCGGCGTTTCCTTGAAAATGCGCGTTGACGTGGGTCGGCTTTAGGGTTATATGCCCGCCCACGGTTCGGGAAGCCACTCCGGTTTTCCGATTATGCTCCCGCATTGCTGTATGAAGTGGCCGCAAGGCCCGCGGTGATACGGAGTTTGTTCGAATTCTTAGAGAGGCATCCATGGCCAATACAACTTCGGCGAAAAAAGCGACCCGCAAGATCGCCCGCCGTACCGACGTCAATAAGGCTCGTCGCTCGCGCGTTCGTACTTTCGTTCGCAAGGTCGAAGAGGCAATCGCATCTGGTGATGCTGCCAAGGCTAAGGAAGCTTTCCTGGCCGCGCAGCCGGAACTGGCTCGCGCCGCAAGCAAGGGCGTTGTGCACGCCAACACGGCTTCCCGTAAGGTTTCGCGCCTGGCAGCTCGTGTGAAGGCTCTGTCGGTTTCTGCGACCGCATAATCTTTCGTTAATAAACGCAGCATTATGATTAGCCCGGCAACTTTGTCGGGCTTTTTCGATTCCGCCGACTAGCTTCCGTATGGTTAATTCGGCGACGATTTCATGTCGGGCGTGTGACATGAAAAATGCAATGAAAACAAATACTTGTTGTAGGATACTTCAGGTGTGCTCGACTCAGGCCCTACAATCTGCGGTCTGAGCAGAGTCAAGAAGCTTTTTTATTTTTTTCTTTTTATGCGTGTCAAAAATGCCCAGAATCGGAATCCCCTTGATTCAAAAGCGATTCTTTTTTGACATCGATGTGACGCTCAAAAACTGCAGCCGGAGTCAACGGCCCGCTCTTAATTTTGCGTAAAATTCATCGTTGATTCCCGCATTCGATCCTGCCTAAATGCCGATCAACAAGGGGTCCAGACATCACCTGTAAAGGCTTGGTCTGAAACTGCCACGTCGGCAGGGCGATGATCCTGTGCCACTTGTTACGGAGAGTCAAAGTCTTCGGTTTTTCACGCAGTTAGGCATTTTTGACCGCGATGTGGCTGTCGCGGAACGGTGATGTTTTGTGTGTTGGTTGCACGCGTTGCGTGAAGCCGAATTGGGAAGAGAAGTCGTGGCAGGACGATTGGACGCCGGTGTTACGAGGAACGGCATCCAGTCCGAGGGAACGCAGTCGAACCGCATGATGCGGCGCGCACTTTCCCGGGAGCATCTTGCGAGTGGGGCAGTATTTGAGTGAACCGGCAGGCGAGTGGCTCATGAGGGTGCCACTTTCTAGCCATAGCGGGGAAATAATCGGGCGACGAAACAAAGTCGGCCGACGAATGGAAGGCGGCATGATGCAGATGAATACAATGACGGCGGATGTCCTGGAGAGTGGGGACAATGAACCGCAGGCGTTTGGCTCTATTTGCGCCGAGGCGGCAGGGGAAAAGGGAGACATGAAGCATGGTGTACTTTTCGAGCGTGTCAGCGCCCGTCTGAAGGCGCAGGTCGGTCCGGATGTTTATGCAAGCTGGTTTGCACGGCTGAAATTGCATTCGGTTTCAAAGAGCGTCGTGCGCCTGACGGTGCCGACAACTTTCCTGAAGTCCTGGATCAACAATCGGTATCTTGAGCTGATCACCAGCCTGTTCCGGGCCGAAGACTCTGAAATCCTGAAAGTCGAAATTCTTGTTCGCACGGCAACGCGTGGCGTTGGTAAGCCGGCTGAAGAGCCGGTTTCCCCGGAGCCTGTTGCCGCTGCGCAGACGCGCCGCCCTGTGGCGCAGCATGCCGGCCAGATTGCGCAGCAGGCGGTTTCGTCCGCTGCCGCAGCCCGTCCGGCCACCTCCGGCCAGCCGCTCTTCGGCTCGCCTCTGGATTCCCGCTTCACCTTCGACACCTTCGTCGAAGGCAGCTCGAACCGCGTGGCACTTGCCGCCGCCAAGACGATTGCGGAAGCCGGACAGGGCGCTGTCCGTTTCAATCCGCTGTTCGTCCATTCCAGCGTCGGCCTCGGCAAGTCGCATCTTCTGCAGGCGATCGCCAATGCCGCGGTTCAGAACCCGCGCGCACTGCGCGTCGTCTATCTGACGGCAGAGTATTTCATGTGGCGTTTCGCAACCGCGATCCGCGACAATGATGCTCTGACGCTCAAAGACTCGCTGCGCAACATCGACCTTCTGATCATCGACGACATGCAGTTCCTGCAGGGGAAGATGATCCAGCACGAGTTCTGCCACCTGCTGAACATGCTGCTCGACAGCGCCAAGCAGGTCGTGGTCGCTGCCGACCGCGCTCCCTGGGAGTTGGAATCGCTCGATCCACGCGTCCGCTCGCGTTTGCAGGGCGGCGTTGCCATCGAGCTCGATGCGCCGGACTACGAAATGCGCCTCGAAATCCTGAAGCGTCGCCTCGCCGTAGCTCGCGTCGAGGATCCGTCACTGGAAATCCCGGCGGAACTGCTCAACCATGTTGCCCGCAACATCACTGCGAGCGGCCGCGAACTGGAAGGCGCCTTCAACCAGCTGCTCTTCCGTCGCTCCTTCGAGCCGAACCTGACGGTAGAGCGCGTGGACGAGCTTCTTGCCCACCTTGTTGGTTCGGGTGAGCCGCGTCGCGTCCGCATCGAGGATATCCAGCGCATCGTCGCACGGCACTACAACGTGTCGCGCCAGGAGCTGGTCTCGAACCGCCGCACCCGTGTCATCGTCAAGCCGCGCCAGATCGCCATGTATCTGTCGAAGACGCTGACGCCGCGGTCCTTCCCGGAAATCGGCCGTCGCTTCGGCGGTCGCGATCATACGACCGTGTTGCATGCCGTTCGCAAGATCGAGGAGTTGATTGCTGAGGATACGAAGCTCTCGCATGAGATCGAGTTGCTGAAGCGCCTGATCAACGAATAGTCGGGAAACCTTCTGTGCTTTGACGGCCGGGGCATTGCTCCGGCCGTTTTCTTTTGCGCACAATCTTCTGTACGCTGGCTGTGAGGAGCGTGTGCCGCGTGCACAAAAGGGGAGGGAGTTGATGAGTTTCGACAGGATTGCCGTTCTCGGGCTGGGCAAGGTCGGGCGGTTGGCAGCGACGCTCCTGCACGAGGGGGGCTTCGAGGTTCTCGGCATCGATATTCAGGCGCCGACAGAGAGCCTTCCGTTCCAGTGCAGGAGTGGGGACGTTTCCGACCCCACCACCATCGGCGAACTGCTGTCGAGTGTCGAGGCCGTGCTTTCCTGCCTGCCCTATCACCTCAACATCGGCCTGGCGCGCGCTGCCCATCTTGCGGGGATCCATTATTTCGACCTCACGGAAGACGTGCCGACCACAAATTTCATCATCGAACTATCCAAGACCGCGCGCGGGCTGATGGCGCCGCAATGTGGCCTCGCCCCCGGCTTCGTCGGTATTGTCGGATCGAGCCTTGCGGATGGATTCGACAAATGCCGTTCCATTCGCATGCGCGTCGGCGCCCTGCCGCAGCATCCGACCGGTCTCCTCGGCTACGCCTTCAACTGGTCGCCCGAAGGCGTGGTCAATGAGTATTTGAACGACTGCGAAGTGATCGAGGGGGGCATTCGCAAGCTCGTCTCGCCGATGGAATGGCACGAGACGATCTACGTCGAGGGTGTGAAACTGGAGGCCTTCACGACATCAGGCGGCCTCGGCACCATGTGTGACACCATGCTCGGCAAGGTCGAGAACCTCGACTACAAGACGATGCGCTATCCCGGACACATGGATCTGATGAACTTCTTCTTTCACGAACTCCTGATGCGCGACAGGCGCAAGCTTGCCGGTGAAATCCTCACCAACGCCAAGCCGCCGGTCGAGGACGATGTTGTGTATGTCCACGTGGCAGCGGAGGGCACGGAGAACGGCAACCTGCGCCGCAAGGAGTTTGTGCGCGCCTACTATCCGATCGAGATAGCAGGCGCTCGCCGCACGGCGATTGCCTGGACGACATCGGCCTCGGTGGTTGCCGTGATCGAAATGGTGCGCGAGGACCTGCTGCCGTCCACCGGCTTCCTGCATCAGGAATACATTCCGCTGGAGATGTTCCTCAACACGCCGACCGGCAGTCTTTTCAAGACCGGTGCGCCTGGACGTTAACCCGCCAAGCTAGTCCAGTATGCCCCCTCGAACGGGACCGCAGCGAAACGCTCGTTGATTTCGGCGAGGCCGCCCGCCGGATCGAGATCGCCGAACAGGTCAGGCCTTACCCAGGATGCCACGGCTTCCGCCGCCAGCACATTCAGCGGCACGGCGTTGAAGAAGTTCCACATGCCATGCACATTTCCCTCGCGCACAGCCTTCAGTGGGGCAAGGGCGGGTGCCTTAACGGTTTCCTGGAGCGACCGACGGGCTTCTGCGGGATCGGCGCCAGGGCCAATCGAGAAGACGGTGTAGACGCCACCCGGCGAGCCTGTGGCGATATAGACGTCCGGCTCCGCCGCGATGATGTATTCCGCCGTCACCGGCCCGCCCTGCGGCGGTAGGTTCTTGTCCGCGATGTTGCGTCCGCCGGCAAGCGTGATCAACTCGCCGAGGCCGGTCCGGCCGATCGCCCAGCTGCCCCGTGTTGCGCTCGGGAAGGCGTCCATCAGCACCAGCGGCGCATCCTCGCCTCTCCCTGCCGACTCTGCCTTGATGCGCTGCACCCGCTTTTCGAAGAACTGCGCATAATCTTCCGCTTGCCGATCGCATTCCAGAACGCGGCCGAGGAGGCGAATGTCTCGCGGGGTGTTCTTCAGTGGATCGAGATTGAAATCGACGACGATGACAGGCACGCCGATCGATTGGAGATAGTCGATGGCACGTTCGCCTTGTTCGCCATCGGCCTGCCACCTGCCCATGATTGCAAGGTCCGCCTCCAAGGAGAGTGCGGCCTCAAAGTTCATGCCATCCGCCTGCCCATTGCTGACCAGCGGGACCTTGTCGAGGGCCGGAAACTTGCTGCGAAAGGCGTCGTAGATGAACGGATTGTCCGTCTTCATGTCGGTCGCCCAGCCAGCAAGCAGGCTGACCGGATCCGGATGGATCAGCGACAGCGCGAAAAGATTGAATCCCGTTCCGAGGATGATCGACTTCGGCTTCCTTGAAATCGTCACCGTTCGACCGACCGCGTCGGTCACGGTCAGCGGCCAGCGCGTCTCGGCCTTCAAGAGAGCCGGCGCGCAGAGCGTCGTGGACGCGGCGGCGAGAAAGCCACGTCTCGTGATCGTGGAAAGGGTCATTGTACGTTCCTTTGGCTCGGAAGAGCGCAAGGCTTGCCGCAGCTCGGCACGTCGGGCAGCATGTAGCGCAAGCAGCATATCTTCCGCCGGGCGACGCGCTCACCATCCTCCTCGACATATCGGACGCTGCCGCAAAGAGGATTGACGCCGCCATCCGGCAGGCAGCCGCGCACGAACACCGTGAGATCGGGGCCTTCAGCTGGCCGGGTCAATCGCAGCGCATAGTCGAGATAGACAGCGGCATTGTTCCAGCACAGCTTGGCCGAAATACCGCAAGCGTTGAGTTTCGCGACCGCCTCGGGAAGATGTTGCTCCAACAATGGACCTATCGCCCCGAACCCGTCGTCCTCCTCGACCGCGGCATGCCCGCCCCGGTGTGGAACGCCGAACGCGCGTGGCAGCCCGTTCTCCTGCAATGCGATGGTCATCTCATCGAAGGCGATCGGCAGCGCCTGCGCGGCGAGGCGGCGCGCCAGCACGTAGGGGATGGAAAGAGTGGAGAAGTAATATAACGACCACATCGAGACGACGGCGCGCCTGTCGCTGTCTCCACATGCCTCGGCATAACGATCAATCGCCTGCCTGAACCCGCCGTCACCGAAGAAGCGCGGCAGCGGTACCCCGTCCGATAGCTCGGTTGAGAGTACCATCTTCTCGCTGCACCACGCATGCTCGCCGGCGAAAGCCGGCGAGAGAATCGAGGCGCTCTGGCCTCGATCGGCGACATGGTGCTGTGCGCTCGCCATCAGCTCACCATGTGTAGCGCAGGCTGCCGATCACGGCGCGGCCCTGGTCGCGATAGCAGAAGCCCGCCGAGCAGACGGCCTCCCGGCGGTCGAAGAGGTTGGTGGCGTTCACCTGCAGGCTCAGGCCGTCGTATTTCTTGTCCAGCGCCGCGAAATCATAGCTGATGGCGGCGTCGAAGAGGACGCGTGAGCCGTTCTGCGCCGTGTTGGCGTCGCTGGTGTAACTCTTGCCGAGATAACGGGTGCCGAAGCCGATGCCGAGGCCGTAGACCGGGCTGCTCTCCTGGAATGTGTAATTCGCCCAGAGCGAAGCCATGTGCCTCGGAACCGACGAGACGGAATTGCCAACGGTCCCGGTCGTTCCTTCCAGGATCTCGGTATCGGTGTAGGTATAAGACGCGACCAGCGACAGGCCGTTGTCGAGGCTCGTGGTCGCTTCGAGTTCCAAGCCACGGGAGCGAATCTTGCCGCGCTGCACCTGAATGTTCGCCGGTCCTGTCGGCAGGTTCACGACCTCGTAGTAGAGGCTGTTCTTCTGGTCGATATTGAACAGCGCAGCCGTCAGCAGCGTGTTGCTGTTCGGGAGCAGGTACTTGACGCCGATCTCTTCCTGCTCGCTTTCCGTCGGCTTGAAGGGCTGGTCCGTCTCCTGGTTGATACCGGCATTGGGTGCGAAGGCGGTGGAGTAGCTGGCATAAGGTACAATGCCGAAATCGGTCTCGTAGCCCAAGCCGACACGGCCGGAGAATGCCTTGTCCTTTTGCGAGAGGCTGGTCAGAGCGTTCGTGCTGAGGTCGGTATTGTCGGTGTCGGTCGAAACCCAGTCGTAACGCCCTCCGACGGTGAGTATCCATGCGTCATAGCGGATTTGGTCCTGCAGGTAGGTGCCGACCTGCCATTGATCCTGGATGGTGCGCGTGTCGAAGTCGATCGGTGCAACGGGCGCTCCCGCGGTCGGATTGTTGGTGTCGAGCGGCGGCGACACGCCCCGACCATCGAGCGAACGCCAGCGCAGCTTGGTCAGGTCCAGGCCCGCAAGCACCGTATGGTCGACCGCCCCCGTTTCGAACTTGGCTTCCAATTGATTGTCGATGACGAAGGCCGTCAGCCGCTCGTCGAACGTGCCGGCGCTGCGGTCGAGGAGACTTGGATCGACCGCGTTGGGGGCGTAGGCAAAGGCCCAGTCGGCGTCGATGTTGAGCGTCGATGCACGGGCGTTCTGGCGGAACACGAAGACGTCGTTCAGCCGGTGCTCGAATTCATAGCCGATGCGCGCCTGGTTCTGGACTGAATCGTTGAAGGCCGGATTGCCTGCGAAAATGTCGGTTACGTTGCCGGCCGGATCATTGTAGTAGGCCGCCGTCCCACCGGTCTTGGTTCGGGAATACTCGCCGAGAATGGTAAGCTTGGTATCCTCGTCCGGCTTCCACATGAAGGCTGGCGCGATATAGACGCGGTCGTCGGGAACGCTGACCTGTTCCGTGTTGGCATCGCGGTAGAGGCCAGTCAGGCGATAATAGAAGGGGTCCTCATTGTTAACGGGACCTGAGAGGTCGAACTGGGTCTGATAGCGTTGGTCGGTACCATACTGCAGCTGAACTTCGTGAAAAGCGTCTTCCGTCGGCCGCTTGGTGATGAGGTTGTAGAGACCGCCGGCGCCCGTTGCTCCATACAGCGCTGAGGATGGTCCACGCAGGATTGAGACACCTTCGAGGCCGTAAGGCTCGGTCTTGAAGAGTGACGAACCTGCGCCGGGCTGACGAAGGTTATCGCGGAAGATCCCCGTATAGGTCACGTCGAAGCCGCGTACCGAGAATGAATCGAAGCGCGGATCGAAGCCGTAAGCACCGACACGAGTGCCCGGTGTGTAGGCGACCGTATCGAGCAGGCTCTGCGGATTGCGGTCCCTCAACTGCTGCTCGGTTACGGACGAAATCGACTGAGGAATCTCGATGAACGGCGTGTCGGTCTTCGTGCCTGTCGCGCTGCTCTTGCCGACATAGCCGTCAGCCTGGATCACGCCGCCGCTGCCGCCATTGACGATGATATCTTCAAGAACCGTCGCTCCGTCTTGCTGCCCCGCGGCATCCTGTGCCGCAGCCGGCGCGAGAAGATGGGCGAGCACCACGCCCGTCAAAGCTGATGTGGAAAGGAATCGAGAAGAAAATTGAAGATTATTCATTGGCTTATCACACCGGAAGGCTCATTGCAGAATTTTATCTGGAGTGTAATAGTCAAGAAAAAGCCCGAAGAAAACCCTATTTTATGATTAAAATGCTCCACTTTTTAATCAGCATGACAAATCAGCCACAGTCAGGTCAGGCCTGTGCCTCGGTCAGCAGCCAGCGGCGAAAGGCCGCCGCTGCCGGTCGCTCGAGCGCGGGGCCCGGATAGACGAGGTGGAAGGCAAGGCGGCTTGCGATCCCAAGCGGGAAAGGCGTGATCACCGCACCTTCCTTCAGGTCCCGCTCCAGAAACGAGCGTCGCATCAAGGCAAAGCCGAGCCCGGCCTTCATCGCGTCATAGGCTCCGTTGCCATGCATGAAGATCGGCCCGCGCGACGGATCGACCCCCGTTGCGCCGGCCGCTTCCAGCCAGAGCTGCCAGTCATGGCGATAGACGTCATGGATCAGTTGGAAACCAGCGAGGGCGCCGGGCGACGGATTGCTCCCCAGTTCAGCGGCAAGCTTTGGCGTGCAGACCGGCACGAGTTCGTCATCGACGAGCCGCTCGCTGATCAGGCCGTCATACCCGCCGAGCCCGTGGCGGATTGCGAGGTCGATGCCGTCACGCTGAAAGTCGAGCACGCGGTGCGATGCGCTGATGCGAACGTCGATTTCAGGGTGCATCGCCTCGAAGCGCCCGAGACGCGGCACGAGCCAGTAGGTCGCAAATCCCGCCGTGCAGGTGACGTTGAGGACGGCGCCGCGTCCCCGCGCCGTGATTGCCGCCGTCGCCTCCCGGACCAGACGGAATGCTGCCCTAAGCGTCGAAAAATAATCCGCGCCCTCAACCGTCAAGGCCAGCGCGCGCGTCTTGCGCTCGAAGAGCTTGACGCCAAGCGATGCTTCCAGGTCACGGATCTGCAGGCTGACGGCGCCCGGCGTGACGTTGAGCTCTTTTGCCGCAAGCGTCATGCTGAGGTGTCGCGCGGCGGCTTCGAAGGCCCTAAGTGCTGAAAGAGAGGGAAGATAGTCGCTCATGGTTTAGCTCAGCTATATCATGGATCGAGAAAGACTCGTTTGTCTCCTGCCAGGCATCGCAATAATATCAGCATGAAAGCTGTCGAAAAAGCTGATTCAAGCTGCGCGATGAGCGAGAATTAATCGAGAATGGCCGCGTTCGAGACGCGCAACAATCGGGTGGTGGCAGCCAGCGGCTGGATGTATTCCGGTCAGGCTGACTAGGGAGAAGATAATGCAGCAGAAACAAATGGGCCTTGCCGAGTGGGGAATGCTGCTGGTGTTGTCCCTGTTATGGGGCGGCTCCTTCCTCTTCAACGGTATTCTGGTGAAGACCCTGCCGCCGTTCACGATCGTCGCGGGCCGGGTCCTGGTTGCCGCACTTGCGCTGAACCTTATCGTCCGAGCCACCGGCCATGCGATGCCGCGCGACGCTAGGTCCTGGGCTGCGTTCTTCGGCATGGGCATCCTGAACAACATGATCCCCTTCTGCCTCATCGTCTGGGGCCAGACGCACATCGCAAGCGGCCTTGCCTCGATCCTGAATGCCACGACGCCGCTCTTCGGTGTCGTCGTCGCGCATTTCCTGACAGCGGACGAAAAGATGACCGGCAACCGCCTGCTCGGCGTCCTCGTTGGCTTTGCTGGTGTTGCCTACATGATTGGCTTCGACGTGTTGCGTGATCTCGGCTCGAACGTGCTGGCGCAGCTTGCCGTGCTCGGTGCTGCGCTCTCCTACTCCTTCGCCGGGATTTTCGGCCGACGCTTCCGCCAGATGGGCATGGCGCCGCTCATTCCCGCCGCCGGACAGGTTACCGCTTCGACCATCCTGATGCTGCCGATCGCGCTCGTCGTGGATCAACCTTGGACTTTGGCCGCCCCGTCACTCGAGACCTGGATGGCCTTGCTGGGCCTGGCCTTGCTGTCGACGGCGATCGCCTATGTGTTGTTCTTCCGCATCCTGGCAACGGCAGGGGCGACAAACCTCATGCTCGTGACCTTCCTGATCCCGGTCAGCGCCATCCTGCTCGGCGCAGCTATTCTCGGCGAGCAACTGCAAGCCAAGCATCTGATCGGCATGGCGATGATTGCGATCGGCCTTGCGGCGATCGACGGGCGGTTGTTTTCCCTGGGACGAAAGCGGCCGGCCTAGCAGGCGAGGTCGGCTACGACGGAATCGAGGATCAGCATACCCGACGGCGTGCAGCGAAGCCGGGAATTGCCGATCCGCTCGACGAAGCCGTGTTCCAGCAGGAATTCTTCACGCTTTGGGTCGAGATCGCGGCCTGAAAGCTGTTGCCAGCGGGCGAGATCGACACCTTCCTTCAGGCGTAGTCCCATCAACAGCAGTTCGTCCGCCTGCTCCTCGTAGCCGAGTTGTTCCTGATCGAGGATGCCGTGGCCGTCGCGCTCGACGAGATCGAGCCAACTTTCCGGCTTCCGCTCGGTCGCCGTCGCGATCTTCATCGCGCCGCGCGTCAGCCGCCCGTGGGCGCCGGGGCCGATACCGGCATAGTCGCCGTAACGCCAATAGGTGAGGTTGTGGCGGCTCTCCGCGCCGGGGCGCGCGTGGTTGGACACCTCGTAGGCCGGCATTCCTTCGCGAGCCGTGATCTCCTGCGTCGCTTCGTAGAGCAATGCCGATTGATCGCCGTCCGGAACGACAAGCTTGCCCGCCTTGTGAAGGCCGTAGAAGGGCGTGCCTTCCTCGATCGTCAGCTGGTAGAGCGAGAGGTGATCGACCGCGTAGGAGATCGCCTCCTTCAGCTCGCGCTCCCATTCCTCGACAGTCTGGTTCGGGCGAGCATAGATCAGGTCGAAGGACATGCGCGGAAAGATGTCGCGTGCCAGCTTGATCGCCTTCAGCGCGTCGGCAACGTCGTGCAGCCGTCCGAGAAACTTCAGGTCGCGGTCATTCAAGGCTTGGACGCCAAGCGAGACGCGGTTGACCCCGGCGGCGCGATAGCCCCGGAAACGCTCCGCCTCGACGCTGGAGGGGTTCGCCTCCATGGTGATCTCGATACCGTCTGGCATATGCCAATGCTTGGCAATACCATTGAGAATGGCCGAAACCGTCGAAGGGTTCATCAGAGAGGGCGTGCCGCCGCCGAGGAAGACGCTCGTCACCGTCTTCGGCCCGCTCAATTGGCGCACCGTTGCCAGTTCCTTCAGGAAGGCCGCAGTGAAGCGCTCCTGATCGACCGGCTGGTGGCGGACATGGCTGTTGAAATCGCAATAGGGGCACTTGGCAGCGCAGAACGGCCAATGCACGTAGACGCCGAAGCCGGGTTCGCCGGTATCGGGCAGAAGAGCGGCATAGCGCATCAGGTCAGGCTGTTCCAAAGTGTCCACGTTGCCCTTAGGCTTCCAGGCAGGTTTCGACGAAAATCTTGAAGGCGCGGGCGCGGTGCGACAGGGCCTCTGCGTCGCCCGGCTTCCAGCCGTGTTTTTCTTCCCCGCTCATCTCTCCAAAGGTAGTGTCATAGCCCTCGGGTTGAAAGACCGGATCGTAGCCGAAGCCTTGGCTGCCGCGCGGCGGCCAGACGACAGCGCCCTCGACTTCACCGCGGAAGAGCTCCGTATGGCCGTCCGGCCAGGCAAGGCAGAGCACGCTTACGAAGCGGGCGGTACGCTGTTCCGGCTTTGAAGCGCCGGCCTTGTCCAGCGCCGCCTCGACTTTCTCCATCGCCATCGCGAAGTCGCGGGTCCCGTCGGGCTTCTCGGCCCAGTTGGCGGTATAGACGCCAGGATCGCCGCCGAGCGCATCGATGGCGAGGCCGGAATCATCCGACAGCGCCGGAAGTCCAGCGGCTTCCGCAGAAGCGAGCGCCTTGATCTTTGCGTTTTCCTCGAAGGTGGTGCCGGTTTCGTCAGGCTCCACGAAGTTCAATTCAGCCGCCGACTTCGCGGTGAAGCCGAAGGGGCCGATCAGGTCCTGGATTTCCCGGATCTTGCCGGCATTGTGGCTGGCAACGACAATGGTCTTGGTTTCGAGCTTGCGCATGATTGTCCTATTCGAGGCCCCAGATACGGGCTTCAGCGCATTCAAGGCTGTTGCCCGCTGGATCGCGGAAATAGATCGATCGGCCGCCCTGCGGCCAGGTGACTTCGGATTCGATGGCGACACCCTCGGACATCAACCGGGTGGCAATCGCATCGAGATTTTCGCCCGAGACGCGGAAACAGGCGTGTCCCGCACCGCTTGTGCCATGAGGCGGCACCTGCAGCGCGGTCGTTGAGGGCGGCTTGATCGTTTCTTTCGGATTGAAAATCAGCAGCACGCCGGGGCCGCAGCGAAAGAAGACATGCCGGTTGCCGCTCCGCGAGATCTTCGAAAGACCGAGAACGCCTTCATAGAAGGCTTCGACCTTGTCGAGATCCTCAGCATAGAGCGCCGTCTCCAGCATGCCTTCCAGCACGTCGTTCATCCGGCGATCGCCTGCTTTTGCATCGCCACGAGTTCGGCAATGCCCCCCTTGGCGAGCGTCATCAGCGAAGCGAACTCCTCGTCGGTAAAGGGCGTGCCTTCGGCGGTGCCCTGAATTTCGACGATACCGCCAGTGCCGGTCATCACGAAGTTCGCGTCGGTCTCGGCCGAGGAGTCTTCGAGATAGTCGAGGTCAAGGACCGACTGGTTTGCGAAGATGCCACAGGAAATGGCCGCGACATGGTCCTTGAGCACGCGCTCGACCTTGAGCATGTTGCGGCTCTCCATCCATTTCAGGCAGTCGTAGAGCGCAATCCAGGCGCCCGTGATCGAGGCGGTGCGCGTTCCGCCGTCCGCCTGGATGACGTCGCAATCGAGGGTGATCTGGCGCTCGCCGAGCTCCTTGAGGTCGACGACGGCGCGCAGCGAGCGGCCGATCAGGCGCTGGATCTCCTGGGTGCGACCGCCCTGCTTGCCGGCCGCAGCTTCGCGCTTCATGCGATCGCCGGTGGCGCGCGGCAGCATGCCGTATTCGGCCGTAACCCAGCCCTTGCCGGTGTTGCGCAGCCATGCCGGCGGCTTTTCCTCGACGCTCGCCGTGCACAACACATGCGTATCGCCGAACTTCACCAGACAGGAGCCTTCCGCGTGCTTGGAGAAATTGCGCTCGAAAGAGACCTTGCGCATCTGGTCGGTTTTTCTGCCTGAGGGCCGCATACTATTCTCCTAATCATCGTGCCGAAGGCGTGAGCAGGCTTCGGGTAGATCATGCGTGCTATGGTGTTGAGAGCTTCTACGATTGGCAGCGTCCATTTGCAATTTCCCTTTTGCCGCTGCGGAGAGATTGGCTATATTTTGTCGGATCATCGTCAGCACGGGTACGCAAGGTTTCATGGAGTTCAGATCGACGTCGGTTTCAGAGGCAGTGGCTGCGCTGGATGAACGCTCCAAGGAAATCTTTCGCCGCATCGTGGAGGGCTATCTGGAAACGGGCGAACCGCTCGGTTCCCGCAACCTTTCGCGAATCCTGCCGATGTCGCTGTCGCCGGCGTCCGTACGCAATGTGATGAGCGATCTGGAAGAACTCGGCCTCATCTATTCACCGCATGTCAGTTCCGGGCGTCTGCCGACGCAGATCGGCCTGCGCTTCTTCGTCGACGCCTTCATGCAGGTGGGCGATCTCTCGGCCGAGGATCGTGCCAACATCGATCGGCAGGTGCGCGCCGAAAGCCGCGACAATCCGATGGAATTGATGATGAACGAGGCGAGCCGAATGCTCTCGGGCATTTCGCGCGGCGCCGGACTTGTCATCACCTCGAAAAGCGATCCTGTGCTCAAGCATGTCGAGTTCATTCGCCTCGAGCCGACCAAGGCGCTTGCGGTGCTCGTTGGCGATCACGACCAGGTGGAAAACCGCATCATCGAGCTTCCGGCAGGCGTCACATCATCGCAATTGACCGAGGCCGCAAACTTCCTCAACGCGCATATGACCGGCCAGACGCTGCCGGAACTGCGCAATCAGCTGAGCCGACTGAAGGACGATGTCCGCCGCGAACTCGACACGCTGTCGCAGGATCTCGTCGAGCGCGGCATCGCTGTGTGGTCCGGCAGCGCGGACGAAGGCAAACCGGCTCAGCTCATCATTCGCGGCCGCGCCAATTTGCTCGCCGGTCTCGCCGGTGCCGACGATCTCGACCGCCTGCGCATGCTGTTCGACGACCTCGAGAAAAAAGACAGCTTGCTGGAACTCCTCAATCTGGCCGAAAGCGGGCCAGGTGTGCGCATTTTCATCGGCTCTGAGAACAAGCTCTTCTCGCTCTCCGGCTCGTCGTTGATCGTTGCGCCTTATCGTGACGATGACGACCGCATTGTCGGTGCCGTGGGAGTGATCGGGCCGACGCGTCTCAACTACTCGCGCATCGTCCCGATGGTCGATTATACCGCTCAGCTTATGACGCGATTGTCACGCGGCGCGAAGTAGCGCGGCTACTCAGGCAACGTGTCGCCCGAGCCGCCCATCTCCGCGGGCATGTCTTTATATTTGGGCAGGCCGTCACGAATGCGCAGCACGCTCTCCTGATAGTTCACGTGCAGCGCCGGGGTGTAGTCGAGATCCGGCAGAAGTGCCGCGTAGACGTCGGTGACGCCCCAGGTCGGGTGCTCGGTGTAGAGATGCCCACCGCACAGCTCGCAGAACTTCCGCACGCTGGTATCGGACTTCTGATAGCCCTCGACATGCTCTCCGCCTTTAGTGACCCGGACAGCCTGGGGCTGCCAGAGCGTGAAGGCATTGACCGGCCCTGCGGACCAATGCCGGCAGGAGGCACAGTGGCAGTATCCCATCGCCACCGGTTCGCCGGTAGCAACAATCTCCACGGCGCCGCAGAAGCAGCGCCCGGAATAGCTTTTCTGATCGCTCATGGTAGCAGCTCCCTGACCCAGGATTAGGCCGAAGCAAGAAAGGTTTAGGTAGCTCTAAAATAAAAGAACTTTAGCGCGAGCAAGTCAAGCTGGCCCTCTCGCTCAACCCGGCATGAGTTGCCCCGCATCGCGCGCTTTTCAGTCACGCAGACTTGATTTTTGCCCGTCAAAGCTCGATATCGGGCACATCCTAAAAGACACCAATCACCGGAGAACGTCATGACTGACGAAACGACGAAGAACGGACCTGACGCAGCCGCGGCCGAAGCCGCAGCGGACGCCGCCGCAAACGTCGAGAACGAAGCCACCGCACAGCCCGATCCGCTGGAACTTCTGAAGGGCGAGAACGCAGAGCTGCGCGACCGCTATCTGCGGCTTGCTGCCGAGATGGATAACCTGCGCCGCCGCACCGAGCGGGAAATCAAGGACGCCAAGACCTATTCGGCTGCTGGCTTCGCCCGCGACATGTTGGCCGTTTCGGACAACCTGCGCCGCGCCATCGATGCGATTCCGGAGGAAGCAAGGGCTGCCGCTGATGCCGGCCTGACAACGCTGATCGAGGGTGTCGAGATGACGGAACGCTCGATGTTGGCGGCGCTCGAGCGCCACGGTGTCCGAAAGCTGGAGCCGGTTGGCCAGAAGTTCGATCCGAATTTCCACCAGGCCATGTTCGAAGTACCGAACCCTGAGGTGCCGAACAACACCGTTGTTCAGGTCGTTCAGGCTGGCTACACGATTGGCGAGCGTGTTCTGCGCCCGGCCATGGTCGGCGTCGCCAAGGGCGGACCGAAGCTGGTCGAACCCGAAACCAATTCGGTTTTCGACCAGAAGGACGCCTGATCCCTCAGGCGCCCGTCAAACAATCCGAAATCAGATGCGGGCGAAACGCTCGATCAGCAGATCGAAAAATCCGTCCGCATCGACATCGCGCATGACCTGCGCATTGCGCTTGCGGTGGGTCACGTGCCACCAGTCGACGACGGTCATGCCGGCAGTCAGTTCCGACTTCACCTCGATCTCGACATTGCAGGTCCGCCCCTTGAAAAGCTCCGGCTTCAGCAGATAGGCGATAACCGTCGGGTCGTGCAGCGGGCCGCCGTCCGAGCCGTATTTCTCGACATCGAAGCGTTCGAAGAATTCCAGCATCTCGACCATGGCGATGGCCGGGCGTGTGCCGAGATCAGCCATGCGCTTGACGCGGTCCTTGCCTGTCAGAAGCTTGTGCGTGACGTCGAGCGGCATCATCACGATCGGAACGCCGGAGCGGAAGACGATGTCGGCTGCCTCGGGATCCACGAAGATGTTGAATTCGGCGGCCGGCGTAATGTTGCCACCCTCGAAGAAGCCGCCGCCCATCATGACCAGTTCATGGACGCGCGGGATGATGTCGGGCGCCTGCTGGAAGGCCAGGCCAATATTGGTCAGCGGCCCCAGCGTGCAGAGCGTCACTGCGCCTTCCGGCTCGCTGCGCAGCGTCTCGACGATGAAATCCACCGAATGCTGCGTCTGCAGCGGCATCGTGGGCTCGTCGAGAACCGGACCGTCGAGGCCGGTCTTGCCATGCACGTGCTCCGCGGTCACCAGCTTGCGCGCAATCGGCTTGTCGGCGCCGGCAAAGACCTTCGTATCGGTGCGACCACAGAGCTCGCAGACGATGCGCGCATTGCGGCTGGTGTAGGACAGTGGCACGTTGCCGGCGACCGTGGTGATGCCGAGTACATCGAGCTCTTCCGGGCTGCCAAAAGCCAGCATGATGGCGGCTGCGTCGTCCTGACCGGGGTCAGTGTCGATGATGATCTTTCTAGGGTTTGCCATTCCGATCGTTCCCATCCTCGTGGTGCGCGTCTTCGTGGCATGCACCGTTTGTTTATATTCCCGTCGCAAATCGGCACAGCCGGCGCGGGCAGGATTTGATGCGAGTCGGCGCCTGCTTTGTCAAGGTCGGACCCTTGCTGGCTTCCCGGGAGCGAGCATGGACGTCCGCCTTGCGCCCGGGCTCGGCAATTCCCATATTGTCGGCAGTCGGATGCTGCATTTCAGGTCCGGCAAGGTCGCTTGAATCAAGGACTTGAAAGATGAGCCGCATGACGCCTTTCGCGAGCCCGCTGCTTTTGGGCTTTGACGCCATGGAGAAGACGCTGGAGCGCCTTTCCAAGGCGAGTGATGGCTATCCCCCCTACAATATCGAGCGCGTTGCTCCTGACCGCGCTTCCGGCGATCCGGAAAGGCTGCGCATAACCCTTGCCGTCGCGGGATTCGCTGAGGACGACCTCGATGTCTGCGTCGAGGAAAATCAGCTGTCGATCCGCGGCCGTCAGGCAGAGCAGGGAGAGCGCGATTATCTCTATCGCGGCATCGCCGCGCGTCAGTTCCAGCGGACCTTTGTTCTGGCCGACGGCATGCAGGTTTTGGGCGCTTGCCTCAAGAATGGGTTGCTGTCGGTGGATCTCATCCGCCCCGAACCGAGCCGCATGGTGAAGAAAATTAACATTTCGGTCTCACAGTAGGACAACGGCGCATGTTGAGCCGTTGGTCCCTTCTCTTGGAGGTACAGGAATGTTGATGAAAGAAGCCAATTCGCACCTGACCAAAACCGAACTTGCCGGCATCGGCAACGGCGAGGTCGCCTATATCCGCAAGATGCGCAACGAAGAAGTTGCCAAGTGCTTCCCGGAAGCGCCAGACATCGATCCGAGCGTTGACCTCTGGGCGCTATTCGGCGCCGATGGCACGCCGATCCTTTTGACGGATAATCGCTCCAGCACCTTCTTCAAGGCCGCTGAGGATGAGCTGAAAACGGTGAGCCTGCACTAGGCAGGCTCAGACGCGCTTGAATGTGAGATAGGCGGAAGATCTGCCTTCACGCCGTGCCTTGGCCTCGTAGCGTGTGCTCGGCCAGCCCTCGTAGGGCGTCAGCCAGTCTGCCGCATTCTGTGCTAGCCATTCGAAGCCGCCATGGTCGCGGCATTTGAGCAGCGTCCAGTTGACGTAGGTATCGATATCGGACGCAAAGCAGAACAGCCCGCCCGGCTTCAGCACGCGGTGGAATCGGTCGAGGTTCGTCTTCGACACGAAGCGGCGCTTCCAGTGCTTCCGCTTTGGCCACGGATCCGGGTAAAGCAGGTCGATCTGGTCGATCGAGGCGTCCGGCAACCAATCCAGCAATTGCGTCGCATCATCGTTGTAGACACGAACGTTCCTGGCGTCTGCCTTGTCGACGCTCGTCAGCAGCTTCTGCATGGAATTGATGAAAGGCTCGACCCCGATAAAGCCGGTCGAGGGCATTTCCACGGCGCGATGGATCAGATGCTCGCCGCCGCCGAAACCGATTTCCAGGCGCAGCCTTTCGGTCGGCACCGGAAAGAGGGTCTTCAGCGGCTCGGGCGGAGCCGCTGAAAGATCGATGAGGAACGCCGGAAGCAGGGTGTTCAGTCGCTCTGCCTGATGTTCGCGCAGAGCCTTTCCCTTGCGGCGACCGAAGAAGGCTTCGGTCGCGCGTCCGCGACGCTCCATGTCGGTCATGCTGCTTCCTTGACCTTGACGGCGTCCTTGAGCGCCTTGACGAGGTCGGTGCGTTCCCAGGAGAACGAGCCGTCGCGGCCAGCCTTGCGACCGAAATGGCCGTAGGCCGAAGTCTTGGCATAGATCGGCTTGTTGAGGTCGAGGTGACGGCGGATGCCTGTTGGCGACAGGTCCATGTTCTTGCGGATCGCGGCTTCGATCTGGTCTTCCGTCACGCCCTTGCCGGTGCCGTGCAGGTCGACATAGATCGACAGCGGCTGTGCGACGCCGATAGCGTAGGACAGCTGGATCGTGCAGCGGTCGGAAAGACCAGCGGCAACGACGTTCTTCGCGAGGTAACGGGCAGCGTAAGCGGCCGAGCGGTCGACCTTGGTCGTGTCCTTGCCGGAGAACGCACCGCCACCGTGCGGAGCAGCACCGCCGTAGGTGTCGACGATGATCTTGCGGCCGGTGAGGCCGGCGTCGCCGTCAGGACCGCCGATGACGAACTTGCCGGTCGGATTGATGTACCAGTTGCAATCGTCGGCGATCGGCAGATCGCCGAGGGCTTCGCGGATATAGGGCTCGACCACCGCGCGAACCTTCTTCGAATCCCAGCTTTCGTCGAGATGCTGGGTGGAGAGAACGATCGACGTGACTTCGGCAGGCTTGCCGTTCACGTAGCGCACCGTCACCTGGCTTTTGGCGTCCGGGCCGAGCTTTGCAACTTCGCCGTCGCCCTTCTTGCGGGCAGTCGCGAGCAGCTGCAGGATCTTATGGGAGTAATAGATCGGCGCTGGCATGAGGTCAGGCGTTTCCTTGCAGGCGTAGCCGAACATGATGCCCTGGTCGCCGGCACCTTCGTCACCCTGCTGGTCGGCGGCACTATCGACGCCCTGGGCGATGTCGGCGGACTGCGAGTGCAGGAGCACGTCGATCTTCGCCGTCTTCCAGTGGAACCCGTCCTGCTCATAGCCGATGTCCTTGATGGCGCGGCGGGCAGCGGCCTTGAACTTCGAAGGGTTGATGACGTCGTTGCCGTTCTTGTCCTTCTTCATCAGGCTCGGCGGCAGGCGCACTTCACCGGCGATCACGACGCGGTTGGTGGTTGCCAGGGTCTCGCAGGCAATGCGCACGCCCCAGGGGTTGACGCCGGTCTTGGCGGCTTCGCGGTAGACCAGATCCACGATCTCGTCGGAGATCCGGTCACACACCTTGTCCGGGTGACCTTCGGCAACTGACTCGCTGGTGAAAAGGTAATTCGCGCGCATTCCGGGATTCCCCTCAAAGAACAAAAGCTGCCTAGTAGGTACTCAGTTCGCATCAGAAAAACAAGCGTAGAAGGACATAAATATATCTTTATATCTGCTGCAAAGTGGCAAATTTTGCCCCAAAAATGCCAAAAGCGGCCGTTGCGACCGCTTTTGTCTCTGCTCCGAATTTTGAATGGCGGTTATTCGCTGTCGGCTTCGGCGGCGAGTGCCTTCACCAGCTCGACGACTTTGCGGCGAACCTTGGGATCGGTGATTTTTACAAAGGCGCGGTTGAGTTGAAGCCCCTCGGACGACGAAAGAAAGTCGACCACATAGTTGGAGCTGGAGGCTTCCGCCATGCCGGACAGGCCGGAGGATTGTTCGCCCGGCGCGTCCTCGAAGAAGAAGGAAACCGGAACGTTCAAAATGCTGGAAATATTCTGGAGGCGGCTGGCACCGACACGGTTGGTGCCTTTTTCGTATTTCTGGATCTGCTGAAAGGTGATGCCGAGGCTCTCTCCGAGCTTTTCCTGGCTCATTCCGAGCATCGTTCGCCGAAGGCGAATGCGACTACCAACGTGTACGTCGATGGGGTTCGGCCGCTTCTTGTTCTCAATCATGGTCCTGCCCTAACAAAAATTTTCAACCTTGTTCAAACCGGCATGCCCAAACCCATCCCAAAACGCCACGTTGCAAAGTCTTGATTAACCACCTTGAAACATACGCTAAGAACGCCGATCCGAACCACTATGCAATTTTAGGGGTTTTCGGTCAATTCTGCTTGAAAACTAAACCAAAACGCGAAACCAGCGCAATTGCAAACAGAAGTATCTCGATCAACCGGAAGTAAGTTTGGCGCGGGTAACCCGGATCGCGCTGGGCGTCGAAACGCTCGATGGTTGCGTCGACAAAGCCAGTTTCATTGAGGCCGAGACCCGCAATGACCTCGCCACGGGAGTTCACGATGGCTGAAATTCCGCTATTGCCATTTCGAATCAGCGGCAAGCCGGTCTCCACGGCACGCAACCTAGCCTGTTGAAAGTGCTGGTAGGGGCCGGGTGTTGCACCGAACCACGCGTCGTTCGTGACATTGAGAATGGCATTGGCGGCGCCTAGGTCGCCGGTCATCTCGTCGGGGAAAATGATCTCGTAGCAGACGAGGGGATAGAACTTGATCCCCGTGGGCAAATTCAGAAGCTGGCGCGTGGCGGCGGGTGAGAAGCCGCCTGGCATCTCGACCACATTCTGGATGCCGAAATCGTCGAGGATATTCTCGAACGGCACGTATTCGCCGAACGGCACGAGATGCACCTTGTCGGCCGCGCCGGCAATCTGCCCACGGCCGTCGATGACGTATATCGAATTGTAGTAGCGAGGCGGATTGCCAGGCCCCATGTCCTCCACCCTGACAGCGCCGGCAATCAGGATCTGATTGTCGTCGAGCGTGTCCGCGATCCGGCTGAGCGCATCCTGATTGTCGGTCAGGATGAAGGGAATGGACGTTTCCGGCCAGACAATGATGTCCGGTTTCCGCCCGCCGTCCTTCGGAGGCTCGACGGAAAGCTTCAGGTGCTTCTCGAAGATAGCAGCGCGGTCGGCGTCGCTGTCCATCTTCGCCGTCTGCTCGATCATCGGCTGAACCAGGCGAATGACCGGGCTCGGGGAGTCGGATGCAGGCGCGGGTTGCGGGCCATAGAGGATATAGGCGCCATAGCCGATATGTGCGGCGAAGAGCAGGGCTGCCAGCGAGAGCCCGAGCTTTGCGCCCTGCCGGGTGCCGAGGAGTGCGGGAGCGGCGAAGATGAAGACCGAGAGCGACGTGATGCCCATGATGCCGATGACGTGCGCCGATTGCATCATGAGCGGCACGGGCGTCATGCCGTAGCCGATAGCGTTCCAGGGGAAGCCGGTGAAAAGCACGCTCCGCAGCCACTCCAGCAACCCGAAGCTCGCCGCAAGCGCCGCAATCCGCCCCATGCCATCGGACCACATGGTTCGCGCCAGCGCCGCAGCAATGCCGTAGAAGATGGCGAGCACGGCAGGCAGGCCGAGGATCGCCAGCGGCAGCGCCCAAGCGAAGGCCTCCGCGTCGATCATCAAGGCGTGGCCAAGCCACCAGAGACCCGCGACGAAATAGCCAAAGCCGAAGAGCCAACCGACGGTAAAAGATGGCCACAGTCGCCCAATGAGCCCGCTTTCCGGAGCGGCAGCCGAGCCGTCGATCAGCCAGACGAGCAGCGTGAACGACACGAACATTGCGGCAAAGAAGCCAAATGGAGGCAGGGCCAGAACGCCGACGGCGCCAGCAAGGACCGCCAACGCAACCCTCTTGAACCCCCAGGCAAGGATAACCCTGTCCGCAAGCCGCTCCATGCGCACTCCCATCAAGCTGCGAATCAACCCGCTCGCAGTCTTTCAAAAAAGCCGCCGTTTGTCGTGCGTTGCGGCATCAGGTCGACGTGGAGGCGTCGGTTTGCCTCTCCTCGCCGTGATCCGAACCGGGCGTGCTGTCGCCGTCGATCTTGACGCGGCGACGGATGGCCTGACGCTTGCGGGTGATCCTCACGCGCTTGATCCGGCGCGGATCGGCGTCGAGGATATGGAACTCGAAACCGGGCAGAGCCTGCACGACCTCGCCACGCACCGGAATACGCCCGAGCTCGGAGAAGATCAGGCCGCCCAGCGTGTCGACTTCGTCGACCTGTTCGGTGATGTCGAAGTCCGGCCCGATCGCCTCGGCGATCTCCTCCAGTTCGACACGGGCATCCGCGACGAAGACGTCTTCGGAGACGCGCTTGAACATGACTTCATCGTCGTCGTGCTCGTCGTCGATGTCACCGACGACCATCTCGACGATGTCCTCGTGCGAGGCCAATCCATCGGTGCCGCCGTACTCGTCGATGACCAGCGCCATCTGCGTGCGGTTGACCTGCATGCGGCGAAGGAGGTCCGACGCAAGCATCGACGGCGGAACGAACAGGATCTTGCGGATGATCCCGGCCTCCGACAGCGTCTTCTGTAGGTCGACGCGGCTGAGGTCGAAATTCGGCTTCGCAGCGCGTGTAGGCTTCTGCAAGTGTTCGGGTGAAACCTCGACCAGAGGCTCTGTCGACTTGACTGTCTTGGTGCTGCCGCGGCGCTTGTTGCGGGCCTGCTTGGCGACGTAGGACAGGAGATCGCGGATATGCACCATGCCGCGCGGATCATCGAGCGTATCCGCATAAACAGGCATGCGCGAACGGCCAGATTCCTCGAACAGGATCATCAGTTCGCCGATCGTGATGTTCTGATCGACGGCTTCGATATCGGCCCGCGGCACCATCACGTCAGCAACGCGCACTTCCCGGAAGCGAAGGATGTTGTGCAGCATTGCCCGTTCATCGGGCGAAAAGACGTCACCGTCGGCAGCGTCGGTCAGCAGCGCATCGGCGATGTCCTCGCGAAGGCGCGAGCCCTGCTGTGGTCTCAAGATACGCGCGGCGCGCGTCCAGAAGGATTGGGGTCGTCCAGACTGCCTACTACTACTGCCACCCTCGTCAGAAGAGGAGGATTGGTCGGCGTCCTTGGCCTCCGCGGCCGGTCTCGTCGTAAAGTCGCTCATGGTTCCATTTTAAGGTCTTGACCCTCGTATGGGTCAGATAGGCCGAGTACCGCCAAAATGCGAGTCTCGAGCCCCTCCATTATCTCGGCTTCAGCGTCATTATTATGATCGTAGCCGAAGAGATGCAAGAAACCATGCACCATCAAGTGGGTCAGGTGGTCGTCAAAGCTCTTTTCGAGCTCGACTGCCTCCCGCTCAACGGTCTCTCTTGCGATAATGATGTCGCCCAACATCGGTCCCGGCACGTTGCTTGGCTTGACCGGGAAGGCCGGAAAGGAAAGCACATTGGTCGGCTTGTCCTTGCCGCGCCACTCGGCATTGATGTCCTGGATCGAGGCATCATCCGTGAAAACAAGCGAAACCTCGGGCACCATCTTCGGAAAGGGCTGCTTGACCGTTTCACGCAGATAGGTGGCGGCTGTTTCCAGCACCCGATCCGCCAATGCATGCAGCGCATCCTCGGAGGGCCAGTCGCCCTCTTCGATGCTGATCTGAATATCGAGTTCGGCCATCAATCCTGCCGGCTGGCTTCCTCTGCTTCCGCGATATAGGTCGAGTCGTAGGCCTTGACGATGCGGCCGACAAGCGGATGACGTACGACATCCGTATCCCGGAAGCGGACGATCGAAATGCCTTCGACGCCATTCAGTAGTTGAAGGGCCTCCACCAGTCCGGATTTGACACCACGCGGCAGGTCGATTTGGCTCGGGTCGCCGGTGACGATCATGCGGGAATTCTCGCCAAGACGCGTCAGGAACATCTTCATCTGCATCGAGGTCGTGTTCTGCGCTTCGTCGAGAATGACGGCGGCGTTTGCGAGCGTCCGGCCGCGCATGAAGGCGAGCGGAGCGATTTCGATAACACCGGCCGTGATTGCCCGATCGACCTTGTCGGCGGGCATCATGTCGTAGAGCGCGTCATAGAGCGGGCGGAGATAGGGATCGACCTTTTCCTTCATGTCGCCGGGCAGGAAGCCGAGCCGCTCGCCGGCTTCCACCGCCGGGCGGGAAAGAATGATCTTCTCGACAAGACCCCGTTCGAGGAGCTGGGCCGCATGAGCGACGGCGAGATAGGTCTTGCCGGTACCCGCCGGACCGACGCCGAAAACCAGTTCGGCCCGTTCCAGAGCGCGCACGTAGGCGTCCTGGGTCGGCGTTCGCGCGACGATAGTCTTCTTGCGGGTCGAAATCTGCGCCATGGTGAGCTTGGCTTTGCGCTCCATCGTCGGCAGGCTCAGTTGATCGTCTGCGGCGACCGCCATGCGGATCGCGCCTTCAACGTCGGATCGCTCCACGCTGCCGCCTTTCTGGAGTTTCTCATAGAGGTAATCGAGTGTACGCCGCGCCTGGTTGGTGGCGACAATGTCTCCCGAGATAACGACGGAATTGCCGCGCGCTCGAGCGTCGATGTGGAGACGCTCTTCAAGCAGCTTGAGGTTCTGGTCGAACTGACCGAACAACTCACTGGCGAACCGATTGTTCTCGAACGTCAGAATAAAGTGATTGGCGTCGCTCGCAATGCGTGGGTGGCGCGGTGAAGAAACCAATTCTTGTCCGTTCAAGCGGTCGAGCTCCTAGGGTTTAGACCTCAGCCTCTGCTATCTCGGCAAACAGGCTGTTGGTTCCGGTTCCGGTGATTCGCACGTTAATAATGTCACCGATTTGCAATGCTTTTGCATCAACATTCACGGACTGAAGCCACGGAGAACGGCCGATAAGCTGTCCTGGCATGCGACCGGGCTTTTCGAGCAACAGTTCGATCGTTTTCCCGACACAGGATTCGGCAAATTCCTGCTGTTGCTTCAGAAGAAGCGCCTGCAGGCGTTCTAGCCGTTCTGCCTTGATCTCTTCCGGCACCTGGTCCTTCAGTTCCGCACCGGGCGTGCCCGGCCGTGTCGAGTACTTGAAGGAGAAGGCCTGCGCATAGCGCACCTCCTCCACGAGACGGAGTGTATCTTCAAAATCCTGGTCTGTCTCCCCCGGAAAACCGACGATGAAGTCTCCGGAAAGGGCAATGTCTGGGCGAGCGGCGCGGATGCGCTCGACGAGGGTCAGGTATTCGGCGGCCGTATGGCGCCGGTTCATCGCCTTCAGGATGCGGTCGGAGCCGGCCTGCACCGGCAGATGCAGGTAGGGCATCAGCGCGCGCAGGTCCCGATGCGCCTCGATCAGGCGATCGTCCATGTCGCGAGGATGGCTGGTGGTGTAGCGCAGACGCGCAAGTCCGGGGATCTCGGCCAGCCGGTAGAGCAGGTCTCCGAGCGTCCATTCCTGATCATTCGGGCCGACACCATGCCAGGCGTTGACGTTCTGGCCGAGCAGCGTGATTTCGCGCACGCCGCCTTCCACGAGCTTCTGTGCTTCCTCGACGATCTGGCTGACAGGCCGAGATACTTCCGAACCGCGCGTATAGGGCACGACACAGAAGGTGCAGAACTTGTCGCATCCTTCCTGAACCGTCAGGAAGGAGGTTACGCCGCGAGAGCGGATTTTCTTGCTCTCGGCGATCGGCAGATGCTCGAACTTGTCTTCGAGGGCATATTCCGTGTCGACGATCCGCTGCCCTTCCTTCGCCTTGCGCAGCGCTTCCGGCAGGCGGTGATAGGTCTGCGGACCGATGACGACGTCGACGGCGGGCGCCCGGCGCAGGATTTCCTCGCCTTCCGCCTGTGCCACGCAACCGGTCACGCCGATCATGAACTCCCGGCCTTCCTTGTTGCGCTCCTTCTTCATGTCGCGCAGGCGGCCGAGCGCCGAGTAGACCTTTTCGGCAGCCTTTTCGCGGATATGACAGGTATTCAGCAGAACAAGGTCTGCCTCTTCCAAGACTTCCGTCGACTCGTATCCGTCACGCGCGAGGGCATCGCTCATGCGTGTCGAGTCATAGACGTTCATCTGGCAGCCATAGGTCTTGATGAACACCTTGCGGCTGTTGCTGCCATCACGGAGATCGGTCTCCGGGGCATGAAGAAGGGCACTGTCCTGGGTCATGGGCGGCTATTTAGTGGTTTTTCATGCGCGAGAAAAGGAAATCTTGCCTCAGGCCGCTTTGCGACCGCGCAATGCTGCGCCAAGCATCGTGCGGATGCGACGAGCGATGGTCGTGCTGACTTCCTTGCGGTTGCTGTTCGCACGATATTCGACGGCTTCGCCGAAACAGACTTCCACCTCAAAGGCGCCGCATCGCAGCATGTCTTTCAGATGCGGGAACATCTCCACATCGCCCGGCCACGAGGCAAGCGGGCGATGATAGCGCCCCATCGGCAGACCGTGGACGCCGGTATAGGCCACCGCGACCGGTTGGACGACGACTGCTCCGGTCGGCGAAGCGGGAACCGCCATGGCGGCGGCGCCAAACAGCGACGATTTGACCTCCAGAAGCCGGTTTCCATCCGACGTCGTGCCCTCCGGAAACAGGACGACGATCTCGCCATCCGCCATTCGGGTCGCTATCTCGTTCGCCTGATGACCGGTCTTGCGCTTTTCCTCGCGCACGACGAAGACGCTCTTCTGCAGCTTCGCCAGCGTGCCGAAAATCGGCCAGTCGCGCACCTCGATCTTGGCGATGAACGCAACGTCGGCAACCGCGGAGAGCACCATGATGTCCATCCACGACGAATGATTGGCGCACAGCATCAACGGCCTGTGCGTTTCCATCTTCCCATGGACGCGAATCCGGATGCCGAGACAGAAACAGACGATGCGATGCCAGACGCGGGGCAGCCAGCGCCGCAGCTTCCAGTCGAAGCGGAGCGCCAAAAGCTGCCAGGGCATGAGCAGGAGACTGGCGACGAAAATGACGATACCCGCAAAGGCGACGCGCAGCCAGGCGATCAAGACGAAGACTCCATGGCTGCGATCATGTCTCAGCGCTCGTCCGGCTTGAGCGGGATGCCGTAAAGTTCCAGCCGGTGGTCGACCAGCTTGAAGCCGTGCTCGCGGGCGATGCGCTCCTGCAATGCCTCGATCTCGGGCGAGTGAAACTCGATCACGACACCCGATTTGAGGTCGATGAGATGGTCGTGATGCTCTTCCGGCACCGTCTCATAGCGCGAGCGGCCGTCTCGGAAGTCATGACGCTCGATAATGCCGGCGTCTTCGAACAGCTTCACGGTGCGGTAGACTGTCGAGATCGAAATCTTCGCATCGACCTTCACCGAGCGGCGATAGAGTTCTTCCACGTCGGGGTGGTCGGCGGATTCTTCGAGTATGCGTGCGATTACACGGCGCTGCTCGGTCATGCGCATGCCGCGTTCAGCGCAAAGCTCCTCGAGGGTCTTGGCGACGTCAGTCATGGGCTGCCTTCCGATAGTCAACGTTCAAGCAACGGAACTAGCGAAGAACGCGCTTCATGACAAGCGCTGTGGAAACCGCGCCCTTGGCATCCTTGTAGTATCCCCGGCGTTCGCCGACCTTCTCGAAGCCGAGCTTGCCGTAGAGCCCGAGTGCGGCCGCATTGCCGTCGTCGACCTCGAGAAAGATGCTCTCGCCACCGCGCAGTTTCGCTTCGCGCATGGCAGCCTGCATCAGCCGCCAGCCGAGGCCGGCGCGCGCGACCTTTGTCTGCACGGCGATCGTCAGGATTTCCGCTTCGCCGGCGACTTGGCGCGCCAGCACGAAGCCCGGCAACGGCTTCTTGAGGAATGCATTGGTTTGGCGGGCCACGAAGCCGAAGACGGTATCCTGGCTGAGCAGGCTGTAGAATTCGCCATCGCCCCACGGGCGGGCGAAACGCTCGCCGTGCAGCGCGGCGACCGCGCGGCAATCATCGGCATCCATCGCGACGATTTCAAATTCCGGCTTCAAGGTCAAATAGGATTCCAACATCGTCATACTCGCGCAATTGCGAATCCGGCCTGCGGCTTGGCATCGGGTCCGCGCAGATAAAGAGGTTTAGGCTTTCCAGCAGACGGATCGGCGTCGGCACCGAGGCGCGCCACCAAAGAAATCGGGAAATGGTTGGCATGGTCGCCGGTAGCGTCCGGCTTCAGGAGGGGCGTGGCCGAACCGGTTATTTCGCCATCGAATGCCGCAGCAACCGTCTGCGCTTCCTCGACAGTCACGGCGCGCGCTTCGTCGAGCGGTTCGCCATCGGCATTGAAGGCCTGCAAGTAGATCTCGTTTCGCTTGGCATCCATGGCTGTCAGCACCGGGCGCCCGGGCGTCTTTTGCCGCTGCGCTTCAGCCATCACCGCAAGCGTGGTGATGCCGACGGCCGGAACGCCGAGCGACAGCGCAAAGCCGCGGGCAGCGGCGACGCCGACGCGAATGCCCGTGAAGGAGCCAGGACCGATGGTGACGGCAATACGATCGACGGCCGAAAGCGCCAGGCCCGCCTTATCCATCGCGCGGTCGACGATCCCCATCAGATGCTCAGCATGCCCCTTGCCGATCATGTCCGATGCCTCCCCCAGCATCGTATTCCTGCCGCTGTCATAGAGAGCGGCAGCGCAATCCACACCTGCGGTGTCGAGCGCCAGTATGATCATGGCATCAATTTCCGAATAAAGCGTTCCTCAGCGTCCATACAATCACCCTGCCGCGCTTGCAATTGCTGCGCCAGGACGAATGCCGGAACAGGGGCGTCGCCGTCAGGCGGCGACGACTTCCTCGACTTCCGGAACGAAATGGCGAAGCAGGTTCTGCACGCCATGCTTCAGCGTCGCCGTCGAGGACGGGCAGCCGGAGCAAGAGCCCTTCATGTTGAGATAAACCTTGCCGTCCTTGAAGCCGCGGAAGGTGATGTCGCCACCATCCTGTGCAACGGCCGGCCGCACGCGTGTGTCCAGCAGCTCCTTGATCGTCAGCACGATCGACTCGTCGGCTTCGTCGAAGAATTCGCCGCCGGCATCGAGATCTTCGGAAAGAATCGATGCATCGCCCATGACAGGCTTGCCCGACATGAAGTGTTCCATAATCGAGCCAAGGATCGCCGGCTTCAGGTGCTGCCACTCGGCATTGTCCTTGGAGACGGAGATGAAGTCATAACCGAAGTAGACGCCGGTCACGCCCGGGATTTCGAACAGACGAGCCGCGAGCGGCGATGCCTGGGCCTCGTCGGCGCTCCGAAACTCGGCCGTGCCGTTTTCCATCACGACCCGACCCGGCAGGAACTTCTGCGTGGCGGGATTCGGTGTGGCTTCGGTCTGAATAAACATGTCGCTCTCCGTGCGGCGGGCAGTGGCCCAGGCCGTCTTTAGAATTCTTCAAAAAAGAAAATAAGCCGATTGGCAACTCTATTCAAGAGACTGGCACTCAAGAAATGGCTTTATGCGAGGGCATCCAGCTCCTCGTCGGTCAATGTATCCGGCAGGACAGTGACGGGGATCGGAAATGTCGCGCCACGCCCGGCGATCGACGACACCAGCGGCCCCGGTCCCTCCTTTGCCGAGCTTGCGGCCAGCACCAGGATGGCGATATCACGGTCTTCTTCGATGACGGCGTTGATCTGTTCCGTGGCGCTTCCCTCGCGGATGACGATCTCAGGGTCGATGCCGATCGTTTCGCGAACCACATGCGCCGCCTTGGCGACTACTGCTTCCGCTTCCTCGCGCGCCTCGGCGCGCATGATTTCCTCCACACCCAGCCACTGCTGGAAGTCGCCCTCCGGAATCACGTACATCAGCACAAGGCCGCCATTCGAGTTCTTGGCGCGCCGACCGGCGTAGTGGACGGCGCGGGAGCATTCGGGCGTATCGTCAATGACAGCCATGAATTTGCGGCGATGACCTTCGAGCCGGGAGAGTCGTTTTGATACCATGGGGCGGACTCTGACACCTGAACCTGAAGATTTGCAAGCCCTCGTTTGGTCGCCCTCGTAGGATCGCCTGCGTGCTGTAGTCAGGCCGGAACCAGTCCGTAGAGACGCATGATCGCCTTCACGTGTTCGATGTCAGGCTTGCCCTGAACATTGATGGCCGACGCCATCTCCTCGAAATAGCGCCTGCCGATCAGGCCGGGCGTCATGGTGACCAACGCCTTGGCGGTTTCGCCATGCAGGTTCTCGTGGGTGTGGACGTAACCGCGCGGAATGAACAGGGTTTCCCCTGCTGCGATCTCGTGTTTGCGCCCGTCCAGCGTCGTCGACATCGTGCCGGACAATCCGTAGATCACTTCGTCGACGTCCCGGTGGTAATGGGGGGCGGGGACGCGTGCCTGGGGCGGGACCGTGAATTCGAACATCACGAGACCGCCGGCACTCTGATCCTCGTCGATCAGAAACCGGATCTCCATCGTGCCGATCTGGATGAGGTTGCGATCTCGCATCGAAGCCTCCTGACGGTCGTTTCAACAGACTACGCCGCAGGTCTGGCTTCGACAAGCCCGGGGCGGCAAAGGTCGCCCCGGGTAAGCTCTTGAGGCCTATCTCAGTACAAGAAGCCGACGATGTCGCGCACTTGCTTCATCGTCACCTCGGCGCGGGCCCGAGCCCGTTCACTGCCGTTGCGCAGGGTCGCGTCGATGTGACTGGTGTCCGACATCAGGCGGCGCATCTCGGCGGTGATCGGCGAGAGCACATTGACGGCGAGATCGACGAGCGCCGGCTTGAAGACCGAGAACTGCTGCCCGCCGAATTCGGCAAGCACGTCAGCTTTCGACCTGTCAGCGAGCGCCGCGTAGATGCCGACAAGGTTGTCCGCTTCCGGGCGACCCTTGAGACCGTCGACTTCACTGGGCAAGCCGTCCGGATCGGTCTTGGCCTTGCGGATCTTCTTCGAGATCGCCTCCTCGTCGTCCATCAGGTTGATGCGCGAAAGATCTGATGGATCCGACTTCGACATCTTCTTGGTACCGTCGCGAAGCGACATGACACGCGGCGCCGGGCCATCGATCAGCGGCTCGACCATCGGGAAATAGGCATGCACCGGCTCGTTGCCGACGGTGATGTCGATGCCATAGTCCGTCTTGCGGATATGCTCCGCGTAGTCGAGGTTGAACTTCATGGCGATGTCGCGGGCGAGTTCAAGGTGCTGCTTCTGGTCGTCGCCGACGGGGACATGCGTCCCGCGATAGACGAGGATGTCGGCAGCCATCAGGCTCGGATAGGCGTAGAGACCGAGCGAGGCCTGCTCGCGGTCCTTGCCGGCCTTGTCCTTGAACTGCGTCATGCGGTTCATCCAACCGATGCGCGCTACGCAATTGAAGATCCATGCGAGTTCTGCATGCTGCGGCACGGCCGACTGGTTGAAGACAATGTGCTTTTCCGGATCGATGCCGGAGGCGATGAAGGCGGCGGCGATCGAGCGGATCTGGTTCGGCATATCCTCATGGACGAGCTGCGCCGTCAGCGCGTGCATATCCACGACACAGTAGATGCAGTCGTTGCCTTCCTGCAGTGCCACGAACTTGCGGATCGCGCCGAGATAGTTGCCGAGATGGAGATTGCCGGTCGGTTGGACGCCGGAAAAAACGACTTTCCTGAATTCGTTCATTATGTCCTCGATTAGGCTGGTGGAGGGCCCCAGGGTCTGTAACCCATGTTGCTAACGGGCGCGCTTATGCACGCGCGCGCTCCCGCAATCAAGGGGTTCAGCCTGCGGCGTGTTCGATCAGATCGAAGGTGTTGCCGTAAGGATCCGCAAACACGGCGACGGTCCCGTAGCTTTCGTGCCGCGGCGCCTCGAGAAACTGCACGCCCTTGGCCAGCATCGACTCATGGTCGCCTGCGAAATCGTCGGTCTTGAGAAAGAAGCCGACACGCCCGCCCGTCTGGTTGCCCATTGCCGCCATCTGCCGATCGTTGGCCGCCTGCGCGACCAGAAAGGCTGCGCCGTCGCTGCCCTTCGGTCTGACGACGACCCAGCGCTTGCCATCCGGCTGGACGTCATCCTGGAGGCATTCGAAGCCGAGCGCGCCGCAGTAGAAGTCCTTGGCGCGATCGTAGTCGTCGACGACGAGCGTTACGAGGAAGAGCGATTGGGACATTGCAGGCTCCGATTTGTCGTGTCGTGTTGTTGCCGGTTGCGGGGGCTCGGTCAAGGATCATGCTCCTCGCGCCGACGGGAGCGCCTTCGCGACCGTGAGGTCTAGCAAGCGTTTTGACACACATTGCACCCGGCGGGGATTGGCGGTGGTATTTGCACGAGAAACGCTATGAACGGGAGATTGGCGATGAATTACTTGCTGTGAATATGTCAAGAAAATTTACGCAGCTTGGAAATTTATACCACCTCTGAGGTAGAGCTAATTCATCAATTGGCCGTAAATTGTGTTACGGTTCCGTAACGGTAGGTAAAGAATTTCACAAAAAGGCCATTTTTGGGGTGAGCGTTCCATTCGCCAAAAACTGCGCCGGCGATGCCGGCGCATTTCGAGGGGAGGGAACCATGCATTCGGCATTTTCCATCGCACTCGCCGGCCTGTTCAGTCTGTCGTGTTTCGACAGTGCCGACGCCCAGAACGTCAGAAGAGTTGCAATACCGCCGCTCAAGCATAAGGAAACGCTTGCCTACTCGCTGCAGACCGTCAGCGTCCAGGCGAACTGCTTCCCGCCGCGGCTACGCGGCGTTCTTGCTTATATCGCCGCCAAGACCGGTCGCCGTCCAATGGTAACCTCGGGGTTCCGGGCGCACGGTCGATCTCATTCCCAGCATCGCTACTGCGCAGCCGCCGATATCCGGATCCCCGGCGTTTCGGAGCGCACCATCATTGCGATCGCTGAATCGGCACCAGGAATCGGCGGGATCGGCCGTTACTGCAACGGCATCGTCCATGTGGACGTAGGCGCCAAACGACGATGGACCTATTGCTGAGGCTCAACCGTCTACCTTTGCAGCCGGCTTGCGATTGAGATTGCGCCGGATCATGCCGAGATTTGCGCCACCGATCAGGAATGCGGTCGCGAAGTAGACAGCCATGGCGATCACGATCAGAAGGCCGAGCGTGCCGACCTTCGTCGTCAGGTGCGCGCTTGAGGCAAGCCACGGCTCCCAGCGGTGCTGCAGGTACATGATCACGCCGCCCATGACGGCCGCCGACACGACGAGCAGCGCCGTGCGCCGCGCCAAGGCCCATTCCCAGGTGAGATGGCGACGACGCAGCAGGGTGGTGAAGAGCAGTACGGTGCTTATCCAGCCTGCCGTCGCTTCCGCGACTGCAATGCCGGGAGCGCCGAGGAACGGGAAGAGCGTCAGCGCCGTGGCGCAATTGACGCCAACGGCGATGGCGGAAAAGCGCATCGGCGTCCTGGTGTCCTCGCGCGCGTAGAATCCCGGCTGCAGCGCCTTGATCAGCACGAAAGCCGGCAGGCCAATGCCGTAGATGGCGAGGATGGAGCCGACGATGGAGGTGTTTTCCTGATGGAAGGCACCGCGCTCATAGAGCACACGGATGATTTCGTCGGAGAGAATCCAGAGCGCGAAGGCAGCGGGGATGGTCAAGAACAGTACGAATTCCATCGACCGGTTCTGCAGGTTTGCGGCCTCGCGCAGATTGCCGCCCTTCAGGGCGCGGGCGAGTTCCGGCAGCAGCACCACGCCGACGGCGACGCCGACGACGCCGAGCGGCAGCTGATAGATACGGTCGGCATACTGGAGGGCTGCAATGGCGCCTTCGCGCGAGGACGCAATCGCCTGGCCGATCATCTGGTTGATCTGGGTAATGCCGCCAGTCACCGCCGCGGGGATCGCGAGGATCAGCAGTCGTTTGACGTTGGGCGTGAAGCGCGGGAAACGCAACCCGATGCTCATGCCGGCGTGGAGCACGCCGAAGTAGACGACGGCGAGCTGCAGGATACCGGCGACGAGCACGCCCCAGGAGAGATACCACGCGGTCTGCAGGGGCTCCGCGTCGATATAGAGCGCGTAGAACAGCGCGCCGATCATCACGACGTTGAGGAAAACGGGCGCAATCGCGGCGGCGAAGAAATGATGGAGCGAATTCAGCATGCCGCTCATCATCGCCGTCAGCGACATGCACATGAGGTAGGGGAACATGACCGCCGCCATGCGCACGGTAATGTCGAACTTGTCCGGATCGTTGGTAAAGCCCGGCGCGATGACGAAGCGCACGAGCAGGGGCATGGAGAGCTCCATCACGATGGTGATGAGCAGCAGCACCGAAAACAGCACGCCGAACACTTCTTCAGAAAAGCGCTTGGCACCATCGGTGCCGTTCGCCTCGATTTCCTTGGCAAAGAGCGGCACGAAGGCGGCATTGAAAGCGCCTTCCGCAAAGAGCCGCCGGAAGAGGTTCGGAAAACGGAAGGCGGCATAAAAGACGTCGGCCATCGGACCGGTGCCGAGTGCGGCCGCCATCAGCGTTTCACGGGCGAAGCCGAAGATGCGGCTGCCGAGCGTGGCGCCGCCGACGGTGGCGAATTTTCTAACGAGGCTCATGCGTTTGGGCTCATGCGGGCGAATCCGCCTTCTTTTCTGTTTGCATCGCGGCGCTGGCCGTAGCAGGCGGCGCGATGATGCCGGAGGGCATGCGCTCGCGCAGCTCGTCCTGTTCCTCGGCCATCACGGCCTTGAGGCGCGCGGTGATATTCGAGCGCTTGCTGTCGCCCGAGATTTTCTGGCCGACGAGATCGGTCACGTAGAAGGTGTCGATGACCTTCTCGCCGAAGGTGGTGATGCGGGCCGACTGAATGTCGAGCGAGAGATCCGATAGAACCGCTGTGATTTCCGACAGCAGGCCGGGTCGGTCAAGGCATTCGACTTCGATGACCGTGAACTTGTTCGACAGACTGTTGGAGATGTTGACCGATGGCGGGATGACGAAGGCCTTGCTCTTCTTGCGGTTCTTGGTGCGGGTCGCGATGACCTCGGGCAGTCGCTTGCGGCCGGAAAGCACGTCCTCGATCATCCGCCCGATGGTGCCGGCGCGGCGAAGCTCGTCGGCATCGTCCTTGAACTCGCGGCTGACATGGATCGTGTCCAGCGCGCGCCCATCCGACGTCGTGAAGATTTGCGCGTCGACGATGTTGGCACCGGCAGCGGCACAGGCACCGGCGATGACGGCCAGGAGGCGCGGATGGTCAGGCGACAATACGGTGATCTCGGTGATCGCGTGGAAACTGTCGGTCCGCACCATTGTCGCCAGCGCTTGGCCGGCCTTGTCCGCCTGCCGGATGAAGCCGGCGTGCCGGACCTGATCTTCCAGGGGAACGGAGAGCAGATAGGGCTGGTAGTGCAGCTTGCTATAGATCTTGCGATCCTTCTGGCTCCAGTCGGAGAGCGCGTTGTAGAGCGCTTCGGCTGCGAAATTGGCGCGCTCCTTGCGCGAAACCTCCGAGAAGCCGCCGGCAAGCAGCAGTTCCGTTTCATAGTAAAGCGTGCGCAGCAACTGGCCTTTCCAGCCGTTCCAGACACCGGGACCGACGGCGCGGATGTCGCAGATCGTCAGGATCAGCAGCATCTTCAGCCGGTCGAGCGACTGCACCACATCGGCGAAGTCGGTGATCGTCTTGCGGTCCGTAAGGTCGCGCGTCTGCGCGACCATCGACATGACCAGATGCTCCTGGATCAGCCAGACGACCAACTCTGTCTGCTTCTGCGACAGGCCGAAACGGGCGCACAGCTTGCGGGCGACACGGGCGCCGGCAATGGAATGGTCTTCTTGGCGGCCCTTGGCAACGTCGTGCAGCAGCACGGCAAGGTAGAGCGCCTCGCGGTCCTCGATGCCGGGCATCAATTTGTTTGCGAGCGGGTGCAGGTCGTCGGCCTTGCCCTTGTCGATTTCCGACAGGACGTCGACGGTGCGGATCAGATGCTCGTCCACCGTATAGTGGTGGTACATGTTGAACTGCATCATCGCGACGATCTTGCCGAATTCGGGAATGAAGCGGCCGAGCACACCGGCCTCGTTCATGCGCCGCAGAATGAGCGCGGGGTCGCCCTTCGAAGTCAGGATCGACATGAAGAGGCGATTGGCCTCATCGTTTTCGCGCAGATCGCTGTCGATGAGGTTGAGCGAGCGCGTCACCCGCTTCAGCGCATCGGGATGGAATTCCAGCCCGTTGATGTCGGCAACATGGAACAGGCGGATGATGTTGACCGGGTCGTGCTTGAAGACATCCGGGCTTGCAAGCGCGATACGACCGCGGTCCTCGACGAACTCCATGCTGCCGGCGATCTTGCGGCTGCGGTGCGCAAAGCGGCTGATGACACCGGTGAGGCCGGGCGTCGACTTCGCCTGCTGATCCTCGAGCGCCGCGCAGAGGATGCGCGTCAGGTCGCCGACGTCCTTGGCGACGAGGAAGTAGTGCTTCATGAAGCGCTCGACGGCCGAAAGGCCGGGTCGCGAATGATATCCAAGCGCTTCGGCGATCTCGCGTTGAATGTCGAAGGACAGCCGTTCCTCGGCCTTTCCGGTCAGGAAATGCATGTGGCAGCGCACCGCCCAGAGGAAGTCGTCGGCCTTCTCGAAAACGCGATACTCGTGCTTGGAGAGAACCCCGAGTGGCACCAGCTCCGCCGTGTCGCGAACATGGTAGTAGTATTTCGAAATCCAGAAGAGCGTGTGCAAGTCGCGCAGGCCGCCCTTGCCTTCCTTGACGTTCGGCTCGACGAGATAGCGCGTGTCGCCCGCCTTGCGGTGGCGCTCGTCACGCTCGGCAAGCTTGGCGGCGATGAATTCGGGGCCGGTGCCGGTGACGATTTCCTTGTCGAAGCGCGTCTCCAGTTGCGTTTCCAGCGATCGCAGGCCACAGATGTAGCGCATCTCGAGGATCGCCGTGCGGATCGTCATGTCCGACTTCGACAGCGCAATGCACTCTTCCAGGGTGCGCGTTGCATGGCCAACCTTGAAGCCCATGTCCCAGAGGACGTAGAGCATGAATTCGACTGCTTTGTGCGTCTCCTCCGCCGGCTTCGGCTGGAACAGGAACAGAAGGTCGATATCGGAGCCTGGCGCCAGCGTGTCGCGGCCATAGCCGCCAACGGCGGTGACGGCGAACTTGTCCTTCTGCTTCGGAAAGACGTGGGTGCAGACGAACTCGTAGAGGACCGTGACGATCTGGTCCTGCAGCCAGGAAATACGGCGGGCACAATTGATGCCGCTGCCATCGGCAGAAAGCAACTCGCGCGCTATCTGTCTACCTTCGCTGCTCGCCTTCTTGAGGATCGCCAGCAGATCGGACCGCATGACGTCGGGCCGCGTCTTGTTGGCCTCGGCCACCGCGTCGCACGTCTTCGAGAGATGATCGGTGTCGAGGATATCGGAGAAATCGATGTCGTTCGTCGTCGCCATGCGCGGGGCGGCTTCCTGTTCGCGTGGCGCAGCCGTGTGCTGCTGCTCCTCTCGTTTCGTCTGCATGCGCTATAGCCTCTTTGCCCGCCGATGACACGGGCTTTCATACTGCAGAACCTTTAATTTTGGCGAAAAGGTGTTGCCGCGCGCGAAAGCGGCGGCATCGGGCGATCAGGCAGCGATCTGAGCCTGTACGGAATAGAGCACCTGCCGCGTTTCGCTGGTGATCGCCTCCAGCGTCTCTTGGTCGCACTCGCGGTAGCCGGCTTTGGCAACACACGAGGAAAGTTCCAGAATCCGGGCGCAGCAGCGGATGATCTGCAGCAGGCCGAAGGGCGAAGCCCAGCCGCGCGGGGTGCCGTGCTCATCCGCAAGCCGCAGCGCTTCAAGCGCGTTGAAGATCGCCGCAAGCCTCTGGGTCTCGTTGAACAGCCGATCCATGAACATCGGCTAGCCCTGCTTCAGCTTCTTCTTGAGGTCGTAGAGCGCGCCCATCGCCTCGCGCGGGGTCATGTCGTCGAGGCTCATGGCCTTTAGCGCTTCTTCCACCTTCGATGGGCCGCGGCTGGCATCCTCGCGCCGAACCGCCACCTGGAACAGAGGCAGGTCATCGATGAGCTGGCTCGCCGGGTTCTTGCGGTCGGCGTCCTCGAGGCGTGTCAGCACGTCGCGGGCACGCGCCACCACCGAGGCCGGCAGGCCGGCAAGCCGGGCAACCTGGATGCCGTAGGAGCGGTCGGCAGCACCCGGGCCGACCTCGTGCAGGAAAATCACGTCGCCGTCCCATTCCTTCACGCGCATTGTCGCGTTCGATAACCGTGCAAGCTTTTCCGACAGCACCGTCAGTTCGTGGAAGTGGGTGGCGAAGAGGCCGCGGCAGCGGTTCCCTTCGTGCAGATGTTCGACGGCGGCCCAGGCGATGGAAAGGCCGTCGAAGGTAGCCGTACCACGGCCGATCTCGTCGAGAATGACAAGGGACCGGTCGGTCGCCTGATTGAGGATCGCCGCCGTTTCGACCATTTCGACCATGAAGGTCGATCGGCCGCGCGCAAGATCGTCGGAAGCGCCGACGCGCGAGAACAGCCGATCGACGATGCCGATATGGGCTGACGTCGCCGGCACGAAGGACCCCATCTGCGCGAGGATCGCGATCAGTGCATTCTGACGCAGGAAGGTCGACTTACCGCCCATGTTCGGGCCGGTCAGCAGCCAGATCGCGCCATCCTTTCCGCCGGAGACGGGAGAGAGATCGCAGTTGTTGGCAACGAACGGGCCAGATGATTGCCGCCGCAGCGCCTGTTCGACGACAGGGTGGCGTCCGCCTTCGATCGCAAACATCTTCGAGCCGTCGACCAGCGGCCGGCAATAGGCCTGCTCGTCTGCAAGCAGCGCAAGGCCGGCGGCAACGTCGATAACGGCGAGCGCGCGAGCGCCTGCCTTGATTGCTTCCGCTTCGGCGACGACGGCCGAGGTCATGTGGTCGAATGCCGCCAGTTCGATAGCAAGCGCCTTGTCGGCGGCGTTGGCGATCCGGCTTTCCAGATCGGCAAGCCCGGTGGTGGTGAAGCGCATCGCGTTCGCCATCGTCTGGCGGTGGATGAAGCGACCCTTGGCCTCCGGCGTATCGGTCATCGGCCCGGCATTGCCGGCAGTGACTTCGATGAAGTAGCCGAGGATATTGTTGTGCTTGATCTTCAGCGATTTGATGCCGGTTTCCTCGGCATATTGCAGCTGCAGGCCGGCAATCACCCGACGCGATTGATCGCGCAGCGCCCTGACCTCGTCCAGTTCGGTGTTGGCGCCGTCCCGCAAGAAGCCGCCGTCGCGCTTCAGCAGCGGCAGCTCGTCGCCCAGTGTTTCGGAAAGCAGCGTTGCGAGGCCGGCCGGGAGGGCCTCGAGGCGCGAAAGCGCGAGCTTCAGCTCTTCCGGCAGCAGTGCTTCCGACAGCAGCCGGGCGACATCGCCCGCAGCACTCAGGCCCTGACGGATGGCGGCAAGGTCACGCGGCCCGCCACGGTCGAGTGCAAGACGCGAAAGCGCGCGCGGCATATCGGGAACATGCTTGAGATGGTGGCGCAGGTCGCCGCAAAGCGAAGGCTCCTCCATCAGGAAACCGATCGAATCCAGCCGCTCATTGATCCGGATGGGATCGGTCAACGGCGACATCAGCCGTTCGGCCAGCAAGCGTGCCCCGCCGCCCGTCACGGTACGGTCGATCGCCTTCAGCAACGAGCCGTTGCGATCGCCTGAAAGCGTGCGGGCAAGTTCGAGATTGGCACGGGTGGCGGGATCGATGAACAGCGTTGACGCGCCGCTTTCGCGCTCCGGCCGGCCGAGCGGCGGCCGTTCGGCGATCTGTGTCTTCTCGACATAGGCGACGGCTGCAGAGGCGGCGGCAAGCTCGGCGCGCGAAAAGGTGCCGAACCCATCAAGCGTCGAGACATTGAAATAGCGCGCGATCCGCCCCTCGGCGGTGGCGCTGTCGAAGAGCACGGATGGTTGCGGAACGGCGGTGCGGCCGAGTACGTCGAAAACAGGTTTCAGCTCGGCATCGTGAAAGATCGTATCGGGCACGATCAGTTCACGCGGGTCGATCCGCAGGATATCGGCAAGCAGCCGCGAGCTTTCGGTCTCGGCCAGGCGGAAAATTCCGGTCGAGATGTCGATCCAAGCCAGCGCCAATACCGGCTCGGCGCTGCCGCGAATCCGGGTAAGTGCCATCAGATAGTTCGATTCCGACGGCGAAAGCAGCTTTTCCTCGGTAATTGTGCCCGGCGTCACCAGGCGGATAACGTCGCGTTTCACGACGGACTTGGATCCGCGCTTCTTGGCTTCGGCCGGGTCCTCGACCTGCTCGCAGACGGCAACCCGGAAACCGAGGGCGATCAGCTTCTGCAGGTAGTCGTCGGCCGCATGAACAGGCACGCCGCACATAGGAATGTCCCGCCCCATGTGCTGGCCGCGCTTGGTCAGCGTGATGCCCAGTGCACGGGAGGCTTCCAGAGCATCCTCGAAGAACAGCTCGTAGAAATCGCCCATGCGATAGAACAGCAACGAGTCAGGGTTGTTGGCCTTGATCTCGATGAATTGCTCCATCATCGGCGTTGCCGAGGCGCGGCTTTCTTCCGTGGCCAGCTCGGCAGCCGAAAAGGCTTCTATTCCAGTGTTTATTCGTTCGTTCACGGAGATGCATTTTTTCCAAAAAAGAGGTGCCAACCCTAGCCGCCCGCCGCTATAGATGACAACCGCGATTGAGGAAGAGCAAGGCGTCACCCACAAGACGTTGGAGGAAAAATGCCCGACACCGAGAAGAAGCAGCGGCCGGTTACATCAGTGACCGACAACGAGGCTCTTGAGTTCCACGCCATGGGGCGGCCCGGAAAGCTGGAGATCAACGCCACGAAGCCTATGGCGACCCAGCGCGATCTGTCGCTCGCCTATTCGCCTGGCGTTGCCGTTCCGGTGAAGGCAATCGCCGCCGATCCGGCCACCGCCTATGATTATACGACGCGCGGCAACATGGTCGCGGTCATCTCGAATGGTACCGCAATTCTCGGTCTCGGCAATCTCGGTGCACTGGCCTCCAAGCCTGTTATGGAAGGCAAGTCGGTGCTATTCAAGCGCTTTGCCGACGTTGACTCCATCGATCTCGAAGTCGATACCGAAAACGTCGATGAGTTCATCAACTGCGTCCGCTTCCTCGGTCCCTCGTTCGGCGGCATCAATCTCGAAGACATCAAGGCGCCCGACTGTTTCATCATCGAGCAGCGTCTGCGCGAACTGATGGACATCCCGGTTTTCCATGATGACCAGCACGGCACGGCGATCATTGCTGCCGCTGGTCTCATCAATGCGCTGGAATTGACCGGTCGCGACCTGAAAACGACGAAACTCGTCTGCAATGGCGCGGGTGCAGCAGCCATCGCCTGCGTTGAGCTCATCAAGGCCATGGGCTTCGCGCCCGAGAATATCGTCCTTTGCGACACCAAGGGCGTTATCTACCAGGGCCGCACCGAGGGCATGAACCAGTGGAAGTCGGCGCATGCGGTCAAGACCAAGGCGCGCACGCTCGAGGAGGCGATGAAGGGCGCGGACGTGGTTTTTGGCCTCTCGCAGAAGGGCGCGTTCTCCGAGAGCATGATCCGCTCCATGGCTGATCGCCCGATCATCTTTGCGATGGCCAATCCCGATCCGGAAATTACGCCCGAAGAGGTTACCCGCATCCGCGACGACGCCATCATGGCAACGGGTCGCTCCGATTATCCGAACCAAGTCAACAACGTCCTCGGTTTTCCCTATATCTTCCGTGGCGCGCTGGACGTCCGTGCGACCACCATCAACGACGCCATGAAGATCGCTGCTGTTGAGGCGCTGGCAAATCTCGCCCGCGAGGACGTTCCTGACGATGTTGTTGCCGCTTATCAGGGCAACCGCCCGCGCTTTGGTGCGCAATACATCATTCCGGTGCCGTTCGATCCGCGCCTGATCTCGGCGATCCCGGTTGCCGTGGCACAGGCAGCGATTGACAGCGGCGTAGCGCGCAAGCCGATTACAGATATGACGGCCTATGCCCGCGAACTTTCCGGCCGCCGCGATCCCATCGCCTCGACGCTGGCGAGCCTCTACGAACGCGTTCGCCGCCGTCCAAAGCGGGTGGTTTTTGCCGAGGCCGAAGAAGAGCAGGTCATGCGTGCGGCAATGTCCTACGCAAACCAGGAGCTCGGCACGGCGATCCTGCTCGGCCGCGAAGACCTGATCCACCAGACCGCCGAGCGCGCCGGCATCGACCTCAATCGGCCGGGGCTGGAAATCGTCAACGCACGTATCTCCACCCGCGTCGAAACTTATATCGACTACCTCTATGCGCGCCTGCAGCGCAAAGGCTACCTGCATCGTGACGCACAGCGTCTGATCCATCAGGATCGCAACCACTTCGCCGCTTGCATGGTGGCGCTTGGTGACGCCGATGGGATGGTTACTGGTATCACCCGCAACTATTCGACGGCCCTGGAAGATGTGCGCCGCTGCATCGACATGAAACCCGGCCACCGGGTCATCGGCGTATCGATCGCGCTGTGCCGCGGCCGGACGGTGTTCGTCGCCGATACAGCGGTTCACGATATGCCGAACGCCGAGGAGCTCGCCGATATCGCTGTCGAGGCCGCAGGCTTTGCGCGCCGCATGGGCTATCAGCCGCGCGTCGCCATGCTTGCCTATTCGACCTTCGGTCATCCGTCGGGCGAACGCTCCGAGCGTGTGCGCGAGGCGGTGAAAATCCTCGACAAGCGCCGCCTCGATTTCGAGTATGACGGCGAGATGGCGGCCGACGTGGCGCTGAACCGCAAGGTCATGGAGCAGTATCCGTTCTGCCGCCTGTCCGGCCCGGCCAACGTGCTCGTCATGCCGGCCTTTCACTCAGCCTCGATCTCCACGAAGATGCTGCAGGAGCTTGGCGGTTCGACTGTCATCGGCCCGATCCTCGTCGGCCTCGACAAGGCCGTTCAGATCACTTCGATGGGCGCAAAGGATTCCGACATCGTCAACATGGCGGCGATCGCCGCCTATACGGCTGGATCGTGAAATAAAAACGGAGCGGCAGCCATCCTCCCGCTCCGTCTTCCATCTGCTTGAAAGTCAGCTCGCGAAACGACCGGCGTCGGCGCCGTAGTAGTTCAGGTAGCGATCGGAAATGCTGGCGATCGGCAACACGATCAGGACATCCGTTGTATTGAAGGCCTTGTCGACCACGGCGGTCGAACCGACCATGGCGCCGAGGCGCAGGTAACCCTTGATCAACGGCGGCAGTGCCATCAGCGCCCGCTTCGGGTTGACGGCTTCGGCCGGCATCAGATCCATGTCGCGCGCAAGGTGCGGAAGAGCGGCGACGGCCCACTCATCCTTCGCGGCGACGTTGTGATGCAGGAAGGACAGTGCCAGCGCATGGCTTTCCGGGTGGATGCCCGGGAAGGAGGCGCAACCGAACATGGCGCCCATGCCATGCTTCAGCGCATAGGCCCAGTTGCCCTGCCACAGAAGCTCGACCGTGCGCTTGGTGCGGTAGTCGGGCAGCACACAGGAGCGGCCGAGTTCCATGAACCGTTTGTCCGGATGGCGAGCAAGCAGCTCGTCGATGGCGAATTCCGAAGCCGAGTAAAAGCCGCCGTTCGCCATCGCGACTTCCTGTCGCAGCAGGCGATAGGTGCCGACGATCTGGTCCTCGCTGTCACCCTCGATCGAGCGGTCGAGCACGAGCAAATGATCGCAGAACGTGTCGTAGGAATCGAAATCGCGCTTGCGGCGCATGGCCTCCGGCGAAAGCTGTGCCCCCATTTCTTCGACGAAGACGCGGAAGCGGACGGCCTGGGCGGCATCGATCTCGCTGGCCGTTCGGGCAAGGCGAGTTTCGAGATTGCCGATGCGGCCGAGAACGTCGCCTTCCTTTAGCGCAAGCGTGGTCGATGGCCGGGGGGTCTCGGCGACAGCGTCACAGTTGAGGGCGTCTGCTGACATGGCGATTCTCCCGTTGCCGGCTTTTGACACGCCATAAAACACTTATATGCGACAGGAAAGTGACATCATATAGCCGCCATACGCAAGAAGCGTGCCGGTTATTTGATGGCTACCGCGCTTCCACGCGGCGGGCCGAAAGCGCAGCAACAGCTTGGACTTCCGTCAGCAACCTTATCGGGTCAACCGGCTTTACCATGACGCGGTTTGCACCATTCAGCAAGACTTGTCTACGGGATTCATCGCGCTTGTCGGCGGTGAGCACGAGGATCGGAACAGGCGGAAGATCGAGCCGGCGTTCGTGCCCGCGTAGCCGGCCAAGCATGTCGATGCCGTCGCCTCCTGGCATGGAAAGGTCGCTGATGACAATGTCAGGGCGCACGCTTCCCTCCGACAGCGCGGCGTCGAGCAGCGTCTCGAAGTGCTCGACGTGCTCGACGGTATGACCGGCTTTTTCGAGCATGGCGCGAATGAGCATCGCGTTGATCGGGTCGTCTTCCGCCAGCAGGATACGCAGCCCACTCTGGATTCCCGCTTCCGGAATGGCAACGCTGAAACCGGGCTGGTTATCGTTCAACGCATCGCGCTTCTCCATGCCGCGCATCCGTCCACGCAGCACGTCGATCAGCGATTGCTCGCGCAGCGGCCGTATCAGCCACGCGTCGAATAGGTCGAGCGGATGGGCGTTGCGCTCCTCGGGGTTGACCAGGAAGATTTTGCGCAGTCCCAGTGCCGCGATTTCAGCACGGTCGGCAAGGTGCTCGGCGAACTCCGTCGACATCCGGTGGTCGACGATGATGTCGGTTGGCCTGCGGTCGCCCGCAGCCATGGCGAGCAACATGTCATGGGCGCTCGCACCGTCGGTGACCAGGTGGCAATCGCCGCCAAGCGTTGCGATCGTCTCCGATATCGCTTTGCGCGCCGAACCGGCCGGTGCCAGCAGCAGCACGACGCTGCCTGCAAGCACGGCCTTGTGGCGACTGCGGCGTTCCTCCGGAATGGCGATCGGAAAGCGGATGCTGAACTCGCTACCGGCTCCCTTTTCGCTTGTCACCGTAAGTGTGCCGCCAAATTCGCGCATGATGCGGGCGGAGATGGAGAGACCAAGCCCTGTCCCGGCGCTCTTCTCGACCAGCGTTCCGCCCTGCTCGAATTCGCCGAAGATGCGGTTTTGTTCTTCCTCGGTCATGCCGGGGCCGGTGTCGGTGACACTGATCAGCACGTTGTTCGCCTGCAGCGATGCCTGGACGAAAACGCCGCCCGCCTGCGTGAATTTCACGGCGTTGCCGATCACGTTGAACAGGACCTGACGCAGGCGCGCCGGATCGAAGCTCATCATGTCTGGAAGGTCGGAGGATACCGTTGTCCCAATCTCGATGCCCTTTTCATGGGCGCGGTGGGCCAGCATTTCGACGACGCTTTCAAGGAGTTTGCGCAGCGATTCTGCGCGGGGGCGCAATTGGAAACGACCGACCTCGATGGTCGAGAAGTCTAGGAGGTCCTCGACCAGCTGCGTCAGCGCATAGCCGGATTGGCGGATGCCCGTCAGATAGTTCTGCTGTTCCTGCGTCAGCCGTGTCTCGGTCAGCAGATGCGTCATGCCGAGGATGCCGGACAGCGGAGTGCGGATTTCATGGCTGACCGTGGCAAGCAGGCGTGATTTGGCTGCGCTGTTGTACTCGGCCTTCTGCCGGGCCTCCTCGCGGGCTTGTGCGGTCAGCCGTTCGTCGGTGATATCGCGAGCGATGCTCTGCAGCAGGAGCCGTCCGTCGGCGGGGTCGCGGGTAACGACGTCACGCCAGAAAAAGATGCGTTGGCCTTCCGGCGTCGAGATCTCCACCTCGAAGCGATGCGGTACCGAGCCCGGTCGAAAGGCGATGCCAATCTCCTCACACGTCAGTCCCTCTGGATTGAGCCTGCCGGTCAGCCGACGAAATGCCTCGTTGGCGCCAACGATGCGCCGATCCATGTTCCGTGTGACGGTAATGTCGCCAAGCGCGTCGTGGATCTCCGCAAAGAGAGCCGCCCTCTGGCTCCATGCGGATGAAACGCCGGTGAGGTGTTTCCGCAACGGGCGTTGTCTGGTGGTTGCGAGCATCGCGAGCAGGACAACGAAGGACAGCGCGGCAACGCCGAGCCCCACCGATGGCAGCAGAGGGCCGCCCGCCTGCGCCACGACAACAAGGAGAAAGCCGCCAACAAGGCCGAGACCGCCCAACCACCAGGATAGAAGCTTGCGGCCGACGCGGCTGCGTTGGAATTGCGGTGAAACGAACTCGGCTTGATAGGCAACAATATCCGAGTCCCGCTCACCGTGGCGATGAGCGGTATGCCGCCCGAACGCGGCGGCAAGTCTGTCGTGCAATTGACCGAGACCTTGCATGCCCGCCGGAATAGCATGGCGGCGGTTCCAAATGCCTTCAGCAAACCGCTAAGATTTTAACGGTCTGCGTTTTTAGGTTGTATCAGCTCGTCCAGAATCACGCATCCCGCGCCGATCGTGATAAAACTGTCGGCCAAGTTGAAGACGGCGAACGACCATGTCTCGGTGTGAAACAGGATGTAGTCGATCACATGCCCGTAGAGGAAGCGATCGATCAGGTTCCCGAGCGCGCCGGCGATGATCAGCGCGTAGCCGAGGTGAGCGAAGGTGCGCTGCTTGTTGGTGCGGTGCCAGAGCCAGATGACGAAAGCGACGATGATGAGGCGCATGCCGACGATGAACCAGCCGTCCATGCCCGAGAGCATCGAGAAGGCGACGCCGAGATTGTAGGTTCGGTAAAGCGCCAGCATCGGGAAAAGATGCACCGGCTCCTGCAGTGGTAGGGTGTGGTCGACAACGATCTTGACGATCTGGTCGAGTGCAACGGCGATGACGATGAAGATCAGGATTGGCAGCGGCCGGGCAAGCAGCGTCGGTCGTTCTAGCGTCTGTTCGGTCATTTGGCCTCGTCGAGTGAGAGGAGGTGGCGGCGCGCCTCGAACAGCATGACGGCGCTGGCGACGGCAAGATTGAGCGAGTCGGCACGGCCCTGCTGCGGAATGCGGGCAAGCGCATCGGCTTCCTTGGCAAGATGCTCGGGCAGCCCGGACTGCTCGTTGCCCATCAGGATCACCACCGGCTTCTTCTTGTAGTCGATGGTACGGTAGTCAACTGACCCTGCCAGATGCGTAGCAACGACGGAAGCTCCAGCGTGCTTCTTCCAGGCAATGAATTCTTCCGCCGTGGCGCGTGCAACGGGAACGGCAAACACCGAGCCCATGGTGGCGCGCACCGTTTCGAGCGAGAAGGGATCGGTCGTCTCGCCGACAAGGATGACGCCAGAGGCGCCGGCAGCGTCGGCTGTGCGGATGATCGTGCCGAGGTTGCCGGGATCGCGCACGCGATCGAGGGCGATCCAGGTTTCACCCGGCCTTGGGTGGATCTCGCGCAATGGCTTCCAGCGGCTTTCGAAGATGCCGACCACCATCTGCGGATTGTCGCGACGGGTGATCGAGGAAATCACCTTCTCGCTGACCTCGAGCACCAGCCCACCGGAGGCGACCGTCTTTGCAGCCATCTGCTCGACCAGCGGCTTGCCCTTGGCCGCTTTGGCATAGACAAGCGTGCGGATCGTCCAGCCGAGTTCGATCGCGTCGATGACCAGCTTCAAGCCTTCGGCCATGAAGGTGCCGCTCTGCTCGCGGGTCTTCTTGTCGCTGAGCGCCTTAATGTCCTTGATGATCGGATTGGCGAGCGAGGTAACCTCTTTCACGTGCCCGACCTTATGCGGGCCGTGGCCCCTGTGTTCATGGCTCATTTGGGTACCAACGGGAGAAGAGTGAGGTGGAGAGTGCGCGGCCCGGCGCCTTGCCGTCCAGCCCGGCCTCGCGAAGGACGAGCTCGCCGGATTCGACGACACCGCCGGCCCCGCGCATGGTCTCGCGCATCAGTTCATGGATCGAATAGAAGCTGGCCCGGATCGAATAGGCCGTCAACACAAGTCCAACCGCCTTCGGAGACAGGATTTCACGGCAGATATCGAGCATCAGCGGCAGGTGCGCGAAAAGATGCCAAACCTCGCCGTTCGGGCCGCGGCCGAAACTCGGCGGATCAGTGAGGATGATGTCGTAGGTGTTGCCGCGGCGTTCTTCCCGCAGGATGAATTTCATCGCGTCTTCGCAGATCCAGCGGATCGGCGCCTTCTCCAGCCGGCTCATCGCCTGGTTTTCGCGCGCCCAGCCGATCGCCTTCTTGGAAGCATCGACATGCGTAACCTCGGCGCCGGCAGCGGCGGCAACCAGGGAGGCAACACCGGTGTAGCCAAAGAGGTTCAGAACCTTCAATGGCCGCTTGGCGGCCTCGACCTGTTGCTTCATCCAGGTCCAGTGGGCGATCTGCTCGGGAAAGACGCCGACGTGGCGGAAAGAGGTGAAGCGACCGAGGAAATCCACGCCGAGCAGATTGAGCGGCCAGGTCTCGCCGAGCGCCTCCTTTGGAAAGCGCCAGCGCCCGGTGCCTTCCTCGTCGGTATCGCCGGTGAACACTGCATCGACCTTCTCCCAAGCCTGTTTCGGCAAGGACGGCTGCCAGAACGCCTGGCCCTCCGGTCGCACGATCCGGTAGGGGCCGTATTGCTCCAGTTTCTCGCCGTTGCCGCTGTCGATCAGATGGAAGTCGCCTGCGCCAAGGGATTCGAGGATGACGGGCACGCGTTCAGCCGGACGCTCGCCAGTCCGCACCATCAGCGGCCGGTCGATTGCCGTAGGCACGGAGGCAGGTTCGCGCACCCTTTCACGGGCCGGTGCCGGCTTCGCCGCGGGCTTTGCCGGGCGCGGGCCTCGATCGTCGGCGCGGCGTCCGCCGGAGGGGCCGGCGGCGGATTTCTGGCCTGGCCGGCGTTCTTTCTGTCTCAACGTAATCTTCCGCGTGCTTCAATTCGATAGAGCCCGTGCAAATAGCATTCCGTTTCATCTTGGCAAAGCGCTTTCGGGCTGTGATAAATTGAGCCACGTCGAAAAGGGGAGGATTTTCGGATGGACTTGACCGGCGAAGAACGGATTGCCGCACCCCGGGATGTCGTATGGGCGGCACTCAATGATCCCGAGATATTGAAGCAGTGCATTCCGGGTTGTCAGAACCTGGAGATGAAGTCCCCGACGGAGCTCACGGCAGTGGTGAAGGTCAAGATCGGTCCGGTTTCGGCGACGTTCAACGGAGAGGTCCTGCTCTCCAACATTCAGGCGCCGGAAAGTTACACGATCTCGGGCGAAGGTAAGGGCGGTATTGCCGGCTTTGCCAAGGGCGGCGCTGATGTCGTATTGAAGGATGAGGGCGAGGAGACGGTCCTGCAGTATGAAGCAAAGGCCCAGGTTGGTGGCAAGATTGCCCAACTCGGCGCGCGGTTGATCGACTCAACCTCCGCTAAGCTGGCGCAGCAGTTCTTCTCCAGCTTCAACGCCGCCGTCAGTGCCAAAGCCGCAGAATAAGGGTCGGAATTGACAGATTTCTCCATTCAGACGACGTCACCATCCGTGAAGTGGACCATCAGATCGCCACTTCAACCGGAGTTGGAAAGGCTGGCCGACATATATCTGGCCGTCCGCCGCGAAACATTCAAATGGGTCGATCCGGCCAGCTTCCGCCACGAGGATTTCAGCGTCCACACACAGGGCGAAGACCTATGGATTGCAGAAGCGCCGAACGGTGAGACCGCGGGCTTCATGACCCTATGGCCGCCGGACGATTTCATTCACATGCTTTATATCAGCAAGTCCTGGCAAGGGCAGGGGGCGGGAGCCGCCTTGCTCACGGCGCTGCCGAACTGGCCGCTCAGGAAGTATCGGCTGAAATGCCTGGTCAAGAACGAGCGTGCGAACGCCTTCTATCGATCCAAGGGGTTCATCGTCACGGGATCCGGCTCATCGGCGGAAGGCGACTACGAAGAGATGAGTTTCTACCCAGCCGCCCGGGATGCGCAGGCCTATTGAAGCTGCGGCTTCTTCAGGAAAGCATTGCGATCGGCGGACCTGATGCGCAGCCACGCCTCGCGTCCATTGCGCACCACCCGCATCGGGATTTCCGCGCCGGCTGGGCCGCTGCTCCAGACCTTGCGATAGAAATCGGCAAGTCCATCGACCTCGCCGTCGCGGATCTCGGAAATGATGTCGCCTCGGCGCAGGCCGGCCTCGTCCGCAGGACTTCCGTCGGCGACGCTCATAACGATCACATCGCCGTTGCTTTCTGCGGAGAACGCGCCGAGCCATGGACGCGGTGGCTTGTTGACGCGGCCCTGGGTCATCAGGTCGTCCAGAATTGGCGGAAGCAGATTGATCGGCACGATCATGTTGATATCGACGGCGTCGCCGCCCTGACTCATCTGCAGCCGCAGTGACCCGATGCCAAGCAGCTTGCCGTCGCCATTAATGAGTGCCGCGCCTCCCCAGGAGGGATGCGCAGGCGTGGTGAAGATCGCCTCATCAAGCAGATATTCCCAATAACCCGCGAATTCCTGCTTTGCCACGATCCTGGCTTCCACGAACTGGCCGATTCCATCCGCCAGCACGACGGGATCACCGAGGTTAGCGCCGATGTCGTCGCCGAATTCCAATGCCGGCAGGCCGAGGTCACCCAGTGCTTGAAGCAGGCCGAACCCGGTCTCCTGATCGTAGGCGAGAGGATGGGCCGCGACAACGCGCCCGTCTAGCGTGGTCAGCCAGACTTCCTCGGCCTCGGTGATCAGGTAGCCGATGGTGAGGACCAGTCCGGATGGCTTGATGACGACGCCACTTCCCTCCCGGCGCGTGCCGAGTGTGCCGGCCGTAAAGGCATCATCAGGAATTGAGGAGCGAACGGCCACGACTGACCGCAGGATTTCGTCGATATTCATGGTCTCATCCTCGCAAGGCAGGGCTCGTATGCCGCGAAACGACTGTGCCTAGCAGATGTGCAGTGGGTCGCATTTTATATAGCTATGAAGCCGGATCTATGGCTGCAAGTGGTTGCATAGCTGAATTTCGGCCCGCTGTCCGCCCTTGGCGTGCGCGTCACCTCGACGGCAGATGGCCCGCAATTTCCTCGGCGTGGGTCTTGTGGCGGTCCGCCTCGGCCTGCCAGCGAACGGCCGCTTTCGCTTCGGTTCGCGCGCGCTTGCGGTATTTGCCCTGATTGAGCCAGGTGGCTGCCGAGCCGACCAGCATGCCGATGATCAGCGTGATGAAAAGAAACACGAAGAACGGCGCTGACAAGGAAAGGACTTGGTCGTCCGGCCGAAACGGGTTGAAGGCGAGCGTCACCACCTGCCTGTTGGCGACGCAGAAGATGATCAAAATGATTCCGAGTGGTAAAAAAATCAAAAGGTTGGTGATCTTCTTCGCCATGCTCGGCCTCCGTATATCAACGCCCGTCGACTTTGACGCAGCGCTTTGATCTGGTCAGCAGGATAGTGGGCCGAGAGCCAAGTTCAAGTGCGGGCTTGCCGCAGGCTGCATCAGGGAGAGGATCAATCCTCTTCGTCGGCCTGTCCCGGGTTGAGGCGCTCACGCAGCTCCTTGCCGGTCTTGAAGAAGGGAACCCACTTCTCCTCGACGAAAACGGTATCGCCGGTACGCGGGTTGCGGCCGGAGCGGGACGGGCGGTTCTTCACCGAGAAGGCGCCGAAGCCGCGCAACTCGACGCGATTGCCGGCCGCGAGCGCGTCGGTTATCTCGTCGAGAACCGCGTTGACGATATTCTCGACGTCACGATGATAAAGATGCGGGTTGCGGGCTGCAACGATCTGCACCAGTTCGGACTTGATCACTTTCGTCCCCCTTAAATTATTGATTTCTTATCAATCATTGCCAACCTGCCAAACTGAAAGGAGCCCGTCAAGGAGCAACTTCTGCGGCACGATTCCGCCGAGGTCACGCGCCTTGGCAAGATCGTCATAACCGAGCAGCGTGAGGATATGAGACGCGCTGTCCGCGAGCAGGAAAGCTGTGTTTCTTCTCTTGTCCCAATCGACCTCAGGTAGGTTCTTGCTGACCTTGCGCGTCTCAAGGTAGGCCCTGATCTCGTCATTTCCGCCGATCTGGTCGATCAGCTTGACCTTGAGCGCCTGACGGCCGGTGAATATCGAGCCGTCCGCAAGCTTCTGGACCTCATCATGCGGCAGCTTGCGCCGCTCGGCGACGAGATCGACGAACCAGCCGTAGCTGTCGAGAATCATGTTGTTGATCATGGCCTTGGCCTCTTCGCTCGCCGGATGGAATGGCGACGGTTCGGCCTTCAAGGGCGACGATTTGATTTCTTCCATCGAAACGCCGATCTTGTCGAGCAGCGGCCTGATCTGCGGATACTGGAAGATCACCCCGATCGAGCCGGTGATCGAGCTGTCGCCGGCAATAATCATGTCGCCGGCGGTCGCGATCATGTAGCCGGCGGAAGCGGCCAGCGTGCGCACGTCGGATACGACAGGCTTCTTGGCGGCAATGGCACGGATTGCCTTGAATATCCGCTCTCCGCCATAAGTCGTGCCCCCGGGTGAGGAAATCGAGACGATGACGGCCTTCACCGCATCGCTCTTTTCGATTTTCTTCAGCCGCTCCAGCAGCTCGTCATCATCGGTGATCAGCCCGGAAATGGTCACATGGGCGACGTGCGGCCGACTGGTCGCGATATCGCCGATGAGTGCCCAGTAAGCAGCGTAACCCAATAGCACGAGCAGCAGCACCGCGACGACGCGCCAGAAACCGACCTTGCGGCGAAGCCTGCGGCGATCGGCGATCATGGAACTGTCCATACATTCCTCCAGGGGTGGGGAGCACGCGTGATCCCGCAAATCTAGGGCTCCTGCGCCGTTCGGACACGTAGATTTTGCACGCGTCGGCGCCTTTGTTGCTTGTTGCAGAAAAAAATCCATATTGGCAAGTCAGTGTAATAATGCGAAACGAACTGTGATCGAGCGCGAGAATGCTTATATACGCTGCTCCATCACCTACACGGACCAGGTTATGCTCAATACTTTGAACACCACGGGACAGGCTGACTATGTGACGCCGGAGCGAAGCGCCTATGTCGCTGCGCGCTTCCATTCGGCACGGGTGCGCCGCCTGAAGGTCATTCTTCCGATCGCGGCCGTTGTGGTGTCGCTGATCTTCATTGGTGTATCCGTGATCCGCACCTACCTGCCGGAGAACATCAAGATCGAGGGCGCCAAGATCGAGAATGGCAAGGTGGTGATGGAAAAGCCCGCCATCTCCGGCCGCAACTCGGATGGCATCAACTATTCGATGCTGGCGGAACGCGCGCTTCAGGATATCAAAAATCCCAACCTGATGACGCTTGAGAATATCAAGGCGGCCGTCCCGATGAAGGACGATCTGATCGCCCGCGTCGAGGCGACGGCCGCAGATTACGATCGTGCGACCGACAATCTCGATGTCAAATCTCCCTTTGCCATCCTTTTGAGCAATGGGCTGACGGCCAACTTCCAGAGCGCCAAGGTCGACATCAAGGGCGGGAAGCTCACCAGCGAGGATCCCGTAAGCATTCAGAAAGATGGTGCCTCTATTGTTGCGCAGTCGGTCAAGATGACGGATAAGGGGCAGACGATCACATTCGAGGGAAATGTACGCATGAACGTCGATCCCTCAGCTATTCACAAACAGGGCACTTAACAGCCGGGTCACCATGACAAACGCTTGTCGCATTTCTACCCGCAAGGCGGGAGCAGTATTTCTGAGTGGCGCGGTTGCGCTGCTTGTGTTGACCGGAGGCGCCCTGGCGCAGGCAACAACCAGTCAGATGGATGGGCTGAAGCTCAGCAGTGACGAACCGATCCAGATCGAGAGCGACAAGCTGGAGATCCACGATAAGGAGCACACGGCCGATTTCACTGGCAATGTGAAGGTCGTGCAGGGCAAGACGACGCTGCAGGCCGGCCACATGACGGTCTACTACAAGCCGAAGGCCGGCGACGCGAACGCGCCTGCCGCCGACGCCAAGGCCGCCGACACCAAGAATGCTTCGGCATCGATTTCATCCGGAAACGCCGATATCGATCACATCGTGGTGACGGACAAGGTGTACCTGACCTCGGGCACGCAGACAGCTACCGCCGACAACGGTTCGTTCGACATGGCCAAGCAGCTTTTCATCCTCAAGGGTGACAGGGTCGTCCTCACCGATGGGCCCAACGTCTTTACGGGTTGCCAGCTGACTGTGCACATGGAGACGGGACAGGCACAGCTGGAGAGCTGCGGGGGGCGCGTCCAGATTCAGCTTGATCCGAAATCGCAGAAACAGAACTGACCCCGGCCGTACCACGTGAAGTTATTCTCGCTATCGACCATGTTCGGCAGGTCCGGGCAGCAAGCTGCTGAAGCCCCCGCCGGCGACAAAAGCCGTTACCAGGGCACGCTGATTGCGCGCGGTCTGACCAAGACCTATAGCACCCGCCGTGTCGTGAACGGCGTGTCGCTGGTCGTTCGACGCGGCGAGGCCGTTGGCCTGCTGGGTCCGAACGGCGCCGGCAAGACAACCTGCTTCTATATGATCACCGGGCTTGTGCCCGTTGATGAAGGTACGATCGAGATCGACGGCAACGAAGTCACGACGATGCCGATGTACCGTCGCTCGCGGCTGGGCGTCGGATATCTGCCGCAGGAAGCGTCGATCTTTCGGGGGTTGACCGTCGAAGAGAATATTCGCGCCGTCCTGGAAGTGCACATCAACGACAAGGCTGCGCGCGAGAAGAAGCTCGACGAACTGCTCGATGAGTTTCACATTCGCAAGCTGCGCAAGAGCGCCGCCGTGTCGCTTTCCGGTGGCGAGCGTCGCCGCCTCGAAATTGCCCGCGCGCTGGCGACCGATCCGACCTTCATGCTCCTCGATGAGCCGTTTGCGGGCGTTGATCCGATCTCCGTCGCCGACATTCAGCATCTTGTGCATCATCTGACGGCGCGCGGCATCGGCGTGCTGATCACCGACCACAATGTGCGCGAGACGTTGGGCCTGATCGACCGCGCCTATATCATCCATGCCGGCGAAGTGCTGACGCACGGTCGTGCCAACGACATCGTCAACAACCCGGAAGTGCGGCGCCTTTACCTCGGCGATAATTTCAGCCTCTGACGCGCTCTCGCGCCGCGGAAATTCACCTTCTGTGACAGTTCCGCTTGACCAAATAGAATAAAAAAGCAATTTTTGGGCCAACTTGGATTTCCGTGGCCTGAGCCCGTGGCAGGACGCGGTTTCCCGGAGGAGACGAACGGGAGTTTCGCGTCCGCTATGGCACTGTCGGCCAATCTTTTCCTGCGCCAGAACCAGTCGCTGGTGATGACACCGCAACTGATGCAGTCCATCCAGTTGCTGCAGATGACGCATTTCGAGCTGACGCAGTTTATTGCCCAGGAAGTCGAAAAGAACCCGCTGCTCGAGATTCCGTCAAATGATGCGGAATCGGGCAGCGAGCGCGGGGGCGCGGAGGACGAGGCCTACGCGCATCAGGCTGAAGACCCCTCCGACGACGGCTACGATAGCCGAACCGAGGTCTTGTCGGGCGATTGGTACGAGAGTGGCAACAGCGGTGGGGCAAGCCGCCTCAGCGACGAACTCGACGCCAATTATGCCAACGTGTTTCCCGATGACGGCGTCCCGCAGCGCGCCGATGCTCCGGAGCTGATCAGCCAGTGGAAGTCGATGCCCGGCAGCGGCGAAGGGGCGGAGAGCTACGATCTCGATGATTTCGTTGCCGGTCAAATCTCGCTTCGCGATCATCTTGCCCAGCAGTTGCCCTTTGTCCTGCCCGATATGGCCGATCGCCTGATCGCGCAACATCTCGTCGATCAGCTGGATGAGGCAGGCTATCTCCAGGGCGATGCGACGGAAGCAGCCGACAGGCTGGGCGCGGATGTCGACGATGTCGAGCGTGTAATCGCCGCCTTGCAGGCGCTCGATCCGCCCGGTGTATTCGCCCGCAATCTGGCGGAGTGCCTGGCGATCCAGCTTCGGCAGAAAGACCGCTTTGACCCTGCCATGCAGGCGCTGGTCAGCAATCTCGAGCTCCTGGCCCGGCGTGACTTCGCGACGCTGAAGCGGCTGTGTGGCGTGGACGAGGAAGATCTGCTCGACATGCTGGGCGAGATCCGGCAGCTCAATCCCAAGCCAGGTGCCGGCTTCGAAACCGGAATGTCGGAAGCGATCATGCCTGACGTCGTCGTGCGGGCAGGCTCCGACGGCGGCTGGCTGATCGAGCTCAATCCCGACACGTTGCCGCGCGTTCTGGTCAACCAGGCGTATTTTTCAAAAGTCACCAAGAGTGGTGAGGATCACGCGTTTCTGTCGGAATGCCTGCAGACTGCCAACTGGCTGACCCGGAGCCTCGACCAGCGCGCCAAGACGATCATGAAGGTGGCGAGTGAGATCGTTCGGCAGCAGGACGCCTTCCTGATGCATGGGGTCGATCACCTGCGGCCGCTCAACCTCAAGACGGTGGCCGACGCCATCAAGATGCACGAATCCACCGTCAGCCGCGTCACATCCAACAAGTACATGCTAACGCCGCGGGGGCTCTTCGAGCTCAAGTATTTCTTCAGCGTTTCGATCAGCGCCGTCGAAGGCGGTGACAGCCATTCGGCCGAGGCCGTACGCCACAAGATCCGGACGCTGATTTCGCAGGAAAGCCCGGAATCCGTGCTTTCCGACGACGATATCGTGGTTATTCTCAAGAAGGGCGGCATCGACCTGGCCCGTCGCACGGTGGCTAAATACCGGGAAGCGATGAACATCGCATCCTCGGTCCAGCGCCGGCGGGAGAAGCGCGCTTTGGCCAAGGTTGCGGGTTTTTGATTGCTGCCTGGAGCTACCGATACGTGTATTTATAAATTCTAATTCATGCGTCTGTTGACATTTTGGTAACTTCTGGCTAGAAGCGCGCCGCAATTGGCGCTGTGGACAGCGTTGGAAGTTATCCCCATCATCCTCAGGGCGCCTGAAGCCCGCAACTTCGGCCGATCTTGCTTGGGATCGCGCGAAGTGCTTGGATGAGGGTGAGCCTTGGCGTAAACTGGTACCCGCAAACACTGTAAGAAGGGAAACTCCATGAGTGTGCGTGTATCCGGTAAACATATGGAAATTGGTGACTCGTTCCGTCAGCGGATCGAGGACCAAATCGGTGTCGCCGTCACGAAATACTTCGACGGAGGGTATTCTGGTCAAGTGATCGTGCATAAGGCCAACGCCCGTTTTTCCGCCGACTGCAAGCTTCATCTCGATAGCGGAGTTGTATTGCATGCCGCCGGAGAGGCGATGGACCCGCAGTTGGCCTTCGATGCCGCTTCCGAGCGGATCGAGAAGCGCCTTCGCCGCTACAAGCGCAAGCTGAAGGATCACTACGCCGGAAATCACCAGAATGGTTCTGCGGAAGTTGCCTACACCGTCATGGATGGCATGTCGGACCACGAAGACGAGATCCCGGATGACTTCGCGCCGGCGATCGTCGCCGAAAGCACCAAGCAACTAAAAACAATGTCTGTCGCGACCGCCGTGATGGCGCTCGACATGACGGATGAGCCGCTGCTGCTATTCCGCAGTCCAGGCAAGGAACAACTGAACATCGTTTATCGTCGGCACGACGGTAACATTGGCTGGATCGATGCAGCCAGTATCAAAAGCTGAGATCAAGGCGAAGGGCGGCAGTTAGGCTGCCGCTCTCCTCTCTTGGCGCAGAAGGAAAATAAAATGGCTTTGGCAGATTTGCTGCAGCAAAATGCGATCATTCCCGCCCTTAGGGTAAATTCCAAGAAACAGCTCCTCCAGGAATTGGCTGCAAAGGCGTCGAAAGTCACAGGGCTTTCGGAGCGGGAAATTTTCGATGTTGTCCTGCAGCGCGAACGCCTTGGCTCGACCGGCGTCGGTAACGGGATCGCTATTCCGCACGGTAAGTTGGCAAGCGTCCATTCCATCGTCGGCATCTTCGCGCGCCTCGATCAGCCCGTCGATTTCGAGGCCCTGGACGATCAACCCGTGGATCTGGTGTTCCTGCTCCTCGCACCGGAAGGCGCTGGCGCTGATCACCTCAAGGCCCTCTCGCGCATCGCCCGCGTGCTGCGCGACCACGATCTCGTCGCCAAGCTGCGTGCGACCGACTCCGCCTCGGCGATCTATGCGTTCCTCAATGAGGAGCAGACCTCGAACGCTGCCTGAGCATTCAACATGCCAGTAAAAAAGGCGCCTGATTGCTCAGGCGCCTTTGTTCATTCAAGCCGTCGAGTTCGGCTTAGAACTCTTCCCAGTTGTCCTGAGCGAGCGCTGCCGAGCCCTGAGTCTGCGGAACTGCGCGGCGCGGTGCCGGTGCTGCAGCTTTGCGATACGTCGGTGCAGCAGTCGGCGCGCGCATCTGCTGAGCCGTCGAGCGTAGTGCGGAAGCGTGGCTCATGCCGGATACGCGGAAGCGTGTCACGAGTTGCTTCAGCGTCTGGGCCTCGTCGTTCAGCGTGATGCTGGCTGCCGTCGTCTCCTCGACCATGGCTGCGTTCTGCTGGGTAACCTGGTCCATCTGGTTCATGGCCTGGTTGATCTCCTTCAGTCCGATCGCCTGTTCACTGGCCGATGCGGAGATCTGGCGGATAAGGCCGTTGATGCCCATGACCTGCTCGGAGATCTTGTGCAGCGTATCGCCGGCGCGGCCGACCAGATCGACGCCTTCCTTGACCTGTACGGCCGAAGTGTTGATGAGCGTCTTGATCTCCTTGGCGGCGTTCGCGGAACGCTGGGCCAGCTCGCGGACTTCCTGCGCGACGACGGCAAACCCTTGCCGGCTTCGCCGGCGCGTGCGGCTTCAACGCCGGCATTCAGGGCCAGCAGGTTGGTCTGGAAGGCGATCTCGTCGATGACGCCGATGATGCGCGAGACCTCGGTGGAGGACTGCTCGATGCCCTGCATCGAAGCAATTGCCTTGCGCACCACTTCGCCTGACTTTTCGGCATCCTCGCAGGCGAGGTTGACGTTGTCAGCCGCCGTGCGGGCGTTGTCGGCGCTGGAGTTGACCTGTGCGGTGAGCTCGTTGAGCGCGGCTGCCGTTTCTTCCAGGCTTGCTGCCTGCTGTTCCGTACGCTTGGCGAGGTCGGAGGCGCTGCCGCTGATTTCGCTTGTACCGGAGCCGATGTTCACGACACTGAGGTTCATCGTGTTGATGGTTTCCTCGAGGCTTTCGAGAGCCGCGTTGAAGTCCTGCTTCAGCTTGGCGTATTCGCCCGGGAAGTCCTCGGTGATGCGATGGCCGAGGTTGCCCTGGGACAATTCGGACAGGCCGGAGCCGACGATCGACACGATATGACGCTGCAGCGTGATCGACTGATGCCGCTCGGCTTCCGAGCGGCCACGCTCGGTTTCGGCTGCATCGCGCTGGTTGTTTGCCTCGGCCTCAAGACGCTGCGTGTCGGCGAGTGCGAAGCGGAAGCCCTCAAGACCCTTGGCCACGGCGCCGATCTCGTCAGCGCGATCCTGACCGGCTACCGGCTGCTCGTACTTGCCGTCGCTGAGTGCCTTGACGCTGGCGACGAGACCGCCGATCGGACGCTGGACGAGGGAACGGACGGCTAGGTAGAGGGCAATCATGACGGCTGCGAGCACGAGAATGCCGGCGACAACCATCATGGAGGTTTGATCTTGAACAGGCGCGTTGATGGCCGAGTGCGGGACGTCGACGAGGATGACCCAGGTCGTGTTCACGTCGGGCAGGGCAAAGGGATAGACGACGCGGTCGAAGGGCTCGTAGCTATCGTAGCTCAGGTCCTTGACGACGGCTGGCTGTAGCGTCGAAAGCGCGCTCTTCACGGCATCTGTGCCTTCGCCGTCATAGTCCTTCATGGAAAGCTCGGGAATCGGCGAGACAATCCATTTGCCGGTCTGCGAGAGCAGCGTAACGCGGCCAGAGCCGAAGGGGTGGAGCGTCGAAAGCTTATCGCGGAGCGATTTGAGGGAGATGTCGACGCCGCTGACGCCGATCATCTTGCCACCCGAGAACACCGGATAGGCAATGGACGTCATCGCGGTATTCTCGCCGGTCGTCGTCTCGGCATAAGGCGGCGACAGCGCGCCCTTCTTGCTTTCTGCGGCGAGCGCGTACCAGGCAGCCTTATAGTCGGAATCGAAGGTGGAGAAGCTGAAGCCGCCGTCCTTGCTCTTCGTCCAGTACGGGTTGAATGTGCCATCCTTGGCTGCGCCGAATTCGGCCTTGCCGGCCATGGACGGCGACTGGCCGTCGAAGGCGTTCGGCTCTTCGGCAAACCAGCTGCCGAAGGCAAACTGGTTGCGCTCGACGTTTGCCTTCAGCATGTCCAGAACGGCCTTGCGGTCGAGATATTTGCCCTCCTGACCATGACCGATCGTGCCGGCCATCGAGCGCGCGGCCCCTGCCAGCTCGCCGACGGATGAGGCAACCTCGTTGGCGATAGCCTTCGCCTCGAGATTAGCCTGGTCCATGGTGAGGGTCCGCACGCGGTTGCGCGTCTCGCCGATGAGGAAGAAGTTGGAGATGAGGAGGACGAGGGCGATGGCAACGCCCGTAATGAGGATAAGCTTGGCTGCAAGCGATTTCATGCGAAAGATGAACATGGATTCCTCGGGAAGCAAGGATGTGCCGTACGGGGCATTCATCGGCACAGGGGACGAGGGCGTCGCCCCCTCATGGAGCAGCCGTGACAGAAGCCGACCCCTTGGCGAAGGCCGGCGATGGCTGGAACATCGCCGGAAACCTATTAAATTTGAATGAAATCTAATGAAAACAGACGCTGCATACGGCAAACCGCCCCGATATGTCGCGGGGCGAATTGCCCTATAGCTCGTTTGCGACTTCGGCGCTTGATGGGATCGATGGCTGAGCGCCTTGCTTGAGGCAGGCGAGCGATCCTGCGACGGCGGCCCGCCGCAGCGATGCCTCGAAATCGAGGCCTTCGTCCAGGCTCGCGGCGAAATAGCCGCAGAACGTGTCGCCGGCACCGACCGTATCGACAGGCTCGATCTTCAATCCCTTCGCATGGGAGATGACGCCGTCGCGGATTGCGATGACGCCGTCTGCGCCGAGCGTCACGATCAGGGTTTGCCCCGTCTCCGCATTGAGCCGCTTCAGCGCGGCCTCGCGATCCGCCGTGCCCATGTTTTCCTGGCCTGCAAGACGCTCGAACTCGGTTTCGTTCGCGATCACGATGTCGGCAAGGCGGCCGAGGCGTGGAGCGTCTTCGATCAGTGGGGCCAGGTTGAGGATGGACGTGACGCTCTTGGCGCGCGCCGCGGCCAGCGCCCGCTCGACGGCCGGAACGGGCACCTCGAGCTGCAGCATCAGGATGTCGCCCTCCTTCATCGCGTCGATCGCGACGTCGGCATCGGCCGGCGTCATCGTGCCGTTTGCGCCAGGCACAACGGCAATCATGTTCTCGCCGTCACCGCCGACGAGGATCAGTGCGGTTCCGGTCGGCTCGTCGACCTGCTTGACGGTTTCAAGTCCAGTGCCGGCGTCCTTCAAGAGAGCAACCGCCGGCTCCGCAAAGCCGTCGCGGCCGACGGCTCCCGCCATGTGAACGGTTCGGCCGGCGCGTCGCGCCGCAAGTGCCTGATTGGCGCCCTTGCCGCCTGCTGCCGTTGAGAAGCCGTTGCCGGCAACCGTTTCGCCGGGCTTCGGCAAGCGCGCGGTGGTGGCGATGAGGTCCATGTTGATGGAGCCGAAGACTGTGATCATGAGTGTCCCGTCCAATGCTTTTCTTGAGTGCGACACTGCCTGAAGGGCTTACTCGTCGTCAACCACTCTGAGCTTCAGAAGCCCGCTGCGGCTGTCGACGGATTTTGGCGCGCCATCACCGTCCCGCGCCGCGGCTTTGCTGTTGTCGCCGCCCTCGAACTCCAGAGCTTCGATTTTCGCGCCGCGCTTGGTGAGCTTATCGGTGGAGGTGAGGATCTGGTCGACATCTCTTTGGGTCATGGAAAAATGGCTCTGCAGCTTGCGAACACGCTCGTCGAGACGGCCGAGATCGTCCATCAGGTTCGCGACTTCGCCCTGGATGACGTGTGCCTGGGCCCGCATCCGCTGATCTTTCAGGACTGCCTGAATAACCTGGATGGAGAGCATCAGCAGCGAAGGCGACACGATGACGATGCGCGACCGGTGCGCCTTCTGCACGATCGCTTCGAAATTCTCGTGGATCTCCGCGAAGATCGATTCCGACGGCACGAACATGAAGGCCGTGTCCTGCGTCTCGCCCTGGATCAGATATTTCTCGGAGATATCGCGGATGTGCGTTTCCATGTCGCGGCGGAACTGCTGCGAGGCGACCTTGGCTCCGTCAGGTCCGCCGGCGTCCCGGATCGCGTTCCAGGCTTCAAGCGGGAACTTCGCGTCGACCACCAGCGGTGGTGCGCCGTTGGGCATGCGAATGGTGCAGTCCGGGCGCGAGCCATTGGAAAGCGTCTGTTGGAAGGCATAGGCCCCCATCGGAAGGCCGTCGGCGACAATCGTCTCCATGCGCGATTGGCCGAAAGCGCCGCGTGTCTGCTTGTTGGAGAGGATCGCCTGCAAACCGACGACATCTTTCGCCAGTGTCTGGATGTTGTTCTGGGCGGCATCGATGACGGCGAGACGCTCCTGCAGCCGCTGCAGGTTCTCGTGCGTCGATTTGGTCTGCTCGCTGATCGTCGAACTGACGCGCTGCGACATACCATCGAGACGCTGGTTGATCGCCTGGTTCAGCTCGGACTGCCTCGAGCCGAACACTTCGGCCATTGTCGACATGCGCCCGTGCATTTCCGCCTGGATTTTCAGAAGTTCGGCCATTCGAGCATCCGTCTCGGCGGCACGGAGGCTCGCTACCTCGGCCTGCTCGCGCCGCACCTGCCCGCTGCGGACGAGAAAGAGGATCAGCAACAAGACCAGAGCCGCGATCGCGCCTCCGGCGAGCGCCAGCGTGGCAGGACTGATACGGGAAAGGGCGAGGAGAAACGACTCAGAGCTGGTGTTCATTTCGCCACCATAACAAACTCGTGTGGGATGGCTAGATCAAAACGTGAACAACTCGCAAGCCTTCCCAAAGGATTGGCTCGTAGAGGGAACAAACGACAATTGACAAATCTCAAGTTCATTTAACCTTTGCTCAACCATATTGCGTAAAAGGTCAGGTCAAATTCCCTTTTGCATCAATTACAAAGCAGAGAGATCATGACCAGCCAGCAGTCCGACAGCACGCTCAAGCAACGCCTCGATTTCATCGAGCTGGACGACGGAGCCCGCGCGGCGCTGCGTGAGATGCGCCCGGCAATCTCGGAGTTGCTCGGCGGCGCTCTCGACAAGTTTTACGCGAAGCTGGCAAGGACGTCTGAGGTCGCAAGTTTCTTTGCCGATAAAGCGCATATGGGACATGCCAAGAAGCGCCAGGAAGACCACTGGGCCAATCTGGCTTGCGGCAACTTCGACGAAACCTACGTCAAAGGCGTGGTCACGGTGGGCAAGACCCATGCCCGTATTGGCCTCGAGCCTCGCTGGTATATCGGTGGCTACGCGCTGCTGATGAGCGAACTCGTGAAGGGCCTGATGGCCAGGCAGTGGCCCTCCATGTTCGCCAGGCAACAGGGCAAGGTGCTGGCCGAGAAGCTTTCAGCGGTCATCAAGGCCGCGATGCTCGATATGGACTATTCGATCTCGGTCTATCTGGAAGCGCTCGAAGAGAAGCGACGCAAGCTGGAAGAAGAGCGCGTAAAGGCCGAGCAGGACCAGGCCGTTGCGCTCGATCATCTTCGCCGCGGTCTGGAGGCGCTGTCGAACGGCGATCTCGAGGCCACGCTGCCGCCAGATCTCCCCGGTAATTTCAAAGCCATGGCCGACGACTATAACCGCGCCGTCGCCGCTCTTCGCGCGTCCTTTGGCTCGGTGCGGGCAACCTCGGGCGAGATCCTGAGGGGTACGGACGTGATCGCCAAGGCCTCCGATGACCTTGCTTTGCGGACGGCCCAGCAGGCAGCTGGCGTCGAGGAAAGCTCGGCGGCGCTGCAACAGCTTTCGGTCAGTGTCGGACAGACTGCCGCAAACGCCGAAAAGGCATCCGGTGCGGTCCGTGAGACGCAGCAGAAGGCCAAGAACTCCGGCGAACTCGTCACCAGCGCCGTTTCCGCGATGGCCGGCATCGAAAAATCCTCGACCGAGATCGCCAAGATCATCGGCGTCATCGACGAGATTGCTTTCCAGACGAACCTGCTGGCGTTGAACGCCGGCGTGGAGGCTGCGCGCGCCGGCGAAGCGGGCAAGGGCTTTGCCGTCGTGGCGCAAGAGGTCCGCCAACTGGCGCAGCGCACCGCCGACGCCGCCAAGGAGATCAAGAACCTGATTTCGGAAAGCTCGGTCCAGGTGAACGAAGGAGTGGACATCGTCAGCAGCACCGGCGAGGCGCTGAGCGACATGATCAACCGCATCGATATCATCAACAGCTTCGTTGCCGATATCGCCGCTGCCGCGCGCGATCAGGCAACCGGGGTCAACGAGGTCAGTGTCGCCATCCGCAACATGGACACGATCACGCAGCAGAACTCGGGAATGGTCGAGAACACCTCTGCCGAGACGCGGCGCCTGCGCGGCGAAGTCGACAATCTGGTTGCACTGCTGCAGCGCTTCCGTACCGGCGTCGAGCAACGTTCGATGACCACGACACGCCGCGCCGCATGACGGGAATGCGGCGAAATTCCGGGCTGGGGCGTAAAAAAGCGCTCCGCCAGCCCACCGGATAATTCCATCCTGGAAAAAGATGCGTTATGGGAACGCCATGACCATCAAGCCACTCATCATTCTCCCCGATCCGCTGCTTCGTCAGGTTTCCAAGCCGATCGAGCGCGTTGACGCCGATCTTCAGCGACTTGCCGACGACATGCTTGAAACCATGTACGACGCGCCCGGTATCGGCCTTGCTGCCATCCAGATCGGCGTGCCGCGCCGCATGCTGGTCATCGACGTTTCCCGCGAGGGCGAAGAGAAGCAGCCCCTCGTATTCGTCAATCCGGAGGTCGTGGCATCGACAGACGAGCGTTCGGTATATGAGGAGGGATGCCTTTCGATCCCTGACTATTATGCCGAAGTCGAACGCCCGGCGACCGTCACCGTCAAATATCTCGACCGTGATGGCAAGGAGCAGACGGTGCAAGCCGACGGCCTGCTCGCGACCTGCCTGCAGCACGAGATTGACCACCTGAACGGCGTACTCTTCATCGACCACATTTCTCGCCTGAAGCGGGACATGGTGATCAAGAAGTTCACAAAGGCGGCGAAGTCGGCGAAGGCGCTCTAACCGGACCTTTGCTGACGCAGCCTCGCTGGACAGGCGATTTCGCGGGCCGGATGCCTGAAGGGGCTTGATCTGAAGCTCGCAAGCCCGTTTGAAGACGTCTGACCGGAAACATGGCGGGATAGAAATGTCGCTTCGCATCATCTTCATGGGCACGCCCGAATTCTCCGTCCCGACCCTGCGAGCGCTGATCGACGCGGGTCACACGATTCTTGCCGTCTACACGCAGCCGCCACGGCCGGGCGGACGGCGCGGGTTGGACCTGCAGAAGTCGCCGGTGCACCAGGCGGCTGAGCTGCTCGGCATTCCCGTCTTTACGCCGGTGAATTTCAAGGATCCGGAAGAGCGCGAGCGCTTCAGGGCGCATGATGCAGATGTCGCTGTTGTGGTTGCCTATGGACTGCTATTGCCGGAGGCGATTCTGACCGGCACGCGCCACGGCTGCTACAATGGTCATGCCTCACTCCTGCCCCGGTGGCGGGGTGCTGCTCCGATTCAGCGGGCGATCATGGCCGGCGACGAAAAGACCGGCATGATGGTGATGAAGATGGACAAGGGGCTCGATACCGGCCCGGTGGCTCTCACCGGTGAAGTCGAGATCGGCCCCGACACCACGGCCGGGGAATTGCACGACAAGCTGATGCATGTCGGGGCCAGGGCAATGGCTGAGGCAATGGTCAAGCTCGAGATGGGCGATCTTCCCCTGACGCCGCAGCCGTCGGACGGTGTGCTCTACGCCGCCAAGATCGACAAGGGCGAGACGCGGATCGACTTCTCGCGGGACGCCGCTGACATCCATAATCACATTCGCGGTCTGGCGCCGTTTCCGGGCGCGTGGTTCGAAGTGGCAATCGGCGGCAAGCCTGAGCGCGTCAAGGTGCTGGCCTCGGAAATCGCACAGGGCCGCGGCAGCGCTGGCGAGTTGCTGACCGATGATCTGGTCGTTGCCTGTGGAACCGGCGCCGTTCGCCTGACCAGACTGCAGAAAGCCGGTGGCAAGCCGTTGCCGGCCGCTGATTTCCTGCGCGGGACACCGCTTCCATCGGGCACGAGGCTTCCCTGATGCATCGTTACCGCATGATCGTTGAATATGACGGTGGTCCTTACGTTGGCTGGCAGCGGCAGGAGAACGGACCGTCTGTCCAAGGGGCGATCGAGAAGGCGATTCTGTCGGCAAGCGGTGAGACGGTGTCGATCCGCGGCGCGGGGCGCACCGATTCCGGCGTTCATGCAATGGGCCAGGTCATCCATGCCGATCTCGCCAGGGAGTGGTCGGCCTTCAAATTGCAGAATGCGCTGAACGCCCACCTCAAGATGGCCGGGGAGCGGGTCGCGATCGTCAGCGTGGAAGCGGCGAGCGAGTTCTTCGACGCACGGTTCTCGGCGCTGCGGCGCCATTATCTTTATCGCATCATCAGCCGCCGGGCGCCGTTGGCGCTGGGGGCCGGGAAGGCATGGTGGGTCCCAAAAGCGCTTGACCATGAGGTCATGCATGCGGCGGCGCAGACGCTCGTCGGCAAGCACGATTTCTCCACCTTCCGCTCCGCACATTGCCAGGCCAACAGTCCGATTCGAACACTTGATCGGCTGGACGTGACGAGAAACGGCGAACTGATCGAGATTCGTGCTACGGCCCAAAGCTTCCTGCACAACCAGATCCGTTCTTTCGCGGGAACACTCAAGCTCGCGGGGGAGGGCAAATGGACGCCGGCCGACGTCCGCGCCGCGTTGGATGCGCGAGACCGCAAGGCCTGTGGCCCGGTCGCGCCGCCGGATGGACTCTATTTCATGCAGGTGGACTATCCCGACGTCATCGTCGACCGGCGCCCGCCGGTGGAAGGCGACGACGGCGAGGACTTCTGATTTTTTCGCTGATCAGACGGGATAAATGCCGAGAAAGCGCTGCAGGTATTCCGACAGCATCAGTGATGGCACGAGCAGCACCAGCGTGAGTGCCCCAACCATCAGGCCTTGGCCGTAAAAGATCATCCTCAGGATGCGTGCGATCGCAAAGACCTGCGCAAGCATGAAGGCCAGCAGCAGCACCGAGACGAGGCCAACCAGCTGTGGCAGGAAGAAGACGAGCGCGAGCAGCATCCCATTGACGTAGGACAGCGGCACGCCGAGCCAATTGACGCTGACGATAACAGGCCCAAAACGCTCGCCCTTCTTGAAGGCCAGCAGCAGCAAGCCTGCAAAGACCAGCGGCACGAACCAATTGGCGGCCTCGACGAGCCCGAGTCTGAAATAGAAGAGTGCGCCGACGTCGGTATGCGGCGGCATCGTTTGCAGGAAGGCCTGGCGCCACCATAGCCACGAGATGCCCATTGGCGGCAGGCACCAGAAGATCGCCCAGAACGAGCGGTTGACGCCGCGATCCGACATGTCGAGGAAGCGAAAGCCGCGCGGATCCATGCGGATCAGCAGCCAGATCCCGGCAAGATAGTACTGAACTTCCCTAAAGCCCGGCATTAGCGAACCAGCGCTCGATGAAGGTTTCATAGATTACCGTGAGTCGCTCGAGGTCGGAAATTGCGACGCGTTCATCGACCATGTGCATCGTCTGGCCGACAAGGCCGAACTCGACGACCGGGCAGTAATCCTTGATGAAGCGGGCGTCCGACGTGCCGCCCGTCGTGGAGAGCTTCGGGGACTGGCCGGTGACGCTTTCGACGGCCGAAGACAGCGAGGCGATCAGCGCGTTGTTGCGGGTCAGGAAGACGTGGCTCGGGCGCTCGGCCCAGACGATATCGTATTTGAGCGGCGCACGGCCGGGGCGCAGCACGCCTTCCGCTGCCGCGGCATCGAGGCGGCGCAGGATCTCCTGTTGTAGGCTCGCGGCGGTCCACGTGTCGTTGAAGCGAATGTTGAAGCTCGCCGTTGCCTTGGCGGGTACGACGTTCGTCGCCGGATTGCCGACGTCGATGGTCGTCACTTCCAGGTTGGACGGCTGGAAATTGTCGGTGCCAGCGTCGAAAGGTGGGTCCATCAGCGCTTGCGTGAGTTGCAGGATGCCGCGCACCGCATTGTCGGCAAGATGCGGGTAAGCGGCATGGCCCTGGACGCCATGCACGGTGATTTTGCCGGAGAGCGAGCCACGGCGGCCGATCTTGATCATGTCGCCGAGCTTGTCCGGATTGGTCGGCTCGCCGACGAGGCAGGCATCCCAGCGCTCGCCGCGCTCGGCCGCCCATTGCAGCAGCTTGATCGTGCCGTTGATCGCCGGGCCCTCCTCATCGCCGGTGATCAGGAACGAGACCGAGCCCTTCGGTGCGCCATGCTTTTCGATATAGCGGGCAATGGCCGCGACAAAGCAGGCGACCCCGCCCTTCATGTCGACAGCGCCGCGTCCGAAGAGTTCGCCGTCCGCAATCTCGGCGGCGAAGGGCGGATGCGTCCAGGCGGCTTCGTCGCCAACCGGCACGACGTCGGTATGCCCAGCAAACATCAGGTGCGGGCCTTCGCCGCCGAGCCGCGCATAGAGGTTCTCGATATCGGGCGTTCCCGGCTCGGCCGCCTTCACCTTATCCACCTTGAAGCCAAGCGGCGACAGCATTGCCTCGAGCGCCGAAAGCGCGCCGCCTTCAGCGGGCGTGACGGACGGGCAGCGAATCAGAGTCTGAAGATTGGCAACGGGATCGGTAGCGGTCATGGGAGTGGAACTATCCAGCGGTAGTGGCAAAGAAAAGGCAAGGCGGCGGTACCGCCTTGTTGGAATGTGCCGTTCATTTTGCCGGATCAAGTCCGACCGTCAGCGTTTCGGAGGCACCCATCGTTTCAGACGAGATCGCCGGAACCTCAAGACTTGATCAGTCGCGAAGCAGTTCGTTGATGCCGGTCTTCGAGCGGGTCTTTTCGTCGACGCGCTTGACGATGACGGCGCAGTAGAGGTGCGGCGCCGGCTGGCCGTTGGCCATGGTGGCATTGCCCGACGGCATCGAGCCTGCAACGACGACGGAGTAGGGCGGCACTTCGCCGTACATCACTTCGCCGGTGGCGCGATCGACGATCTTGGTCGACTTGCCGATATAAACGCCCATGCCGAGGACCGAGCCCTCGCGGATGATGCAGCCTTCGACGACTTCCGAACGCGCGCCGATGAAGCAGTTGTCCTCGATGATCGTTGGGCCGGCCTGCATCGGCTCAAGAACGCCGCCAATGCCGACGCCGCCCGAGAGGTGCACATGCTTGCCGATCTGCGCGCAGGAACCGACGGTCGCCCAGGTATCGACCATCGTGCCTTCGTCGACGAAGGCGCCGAGGTTGACGAAGGACGGCATCAGCACGACGTTCTTGGCGATGTAGGCGGAGCGACGCACGACGCAGTTCGGCACGGCGCGGAAGCCGGCAGCGCGATACTGGTTTTCACCCCAGCCTTCGAACTTGGATGGCACCTTGTCCCACCAGGTCGAGTTGCCCGAACCGCCCTTGACGACTTCCATGTCGTTCAGGCGGAACGAGAGGAGGACGGCCTTCTTCAGCCATTGATTGACCTTCCAGACGCCGTCGTTGCCACGCTCGGCAACGCGTGCCTTGCCGCCATCGAGGAGTTCGAGCGCTGTTTCGACGGCGTCGCGGACTTCGCCCTTCGTCGACGTATTCACATTGTCGCGGTTGTCGAAGGCGGCTTCGATGGTCTTTTCGAGGGAGGAAAGGTCGCTGGCGCTCATGGGAATTCCTTAAACTTCGATCTTTATCGTTGGAGACCGAAGCCTCCGGAATTGTGATTGGCAGGGTGCGATCTGCTCTATCGCATGAACGGGTAAAATGGAATGATTTTTCCCGCGGCGTTTCAACGCCTCGGGACGACATACCGGCTCTGAAAGCCGGCGGTATTGAAAGGCATTAGGCATGGCAAAGGCACGAAACGGCAGACTGCGGCGCAAGGATGGCGTATGGGCCCCCCTCAAGACGAGTGCGGTCGACAAGCATCGCGCCGAGTCCGTCCCAAAGACGCCGCAGACCCTGTCACCGGCCTATCGTCTTGCCTATGTCGACGAGGATTTTTTGTGCCGCGAGGAGTTGCGGCCGATCCGGCTGCAGCTCGAACTGCTGAAGGTGGAGATGTTGCTCGCCGAGCGCGGCATCAAGTCAACGGTGGTGATGTTTGGTGGCGCCCGTATTCCTGCTCCCGGCCAGAGCGCATGGGCGGCGCGCAACGAGGTGCAGCGGGCCAATCTCGAGGCCGCGTCCGTCTACTACGACGAGGCACGCAAGTTTGCGCGGCTCTGCTCGAAGTATTCGGCGAGCTTCGATTTCCACGAATACGTTATTGTCACCGGTGGCGGGCCTGGTGTCATGGAGGCCGGCAATCGTGGTGCCGCCGATGAAGGCGCGCCGTCGATCGGTCTCAATATCGTTTTGCCGCACGAGCAGGCGCCGAACGTCTACGTCACGCCGGAGCTCAGCTTCAACTTTCACTACTTCGCCATCCGCAAGATGCACTTCATGGTGCGCGCCAAGGCGATTGCGGTCTTTCCCGGCGGTTTCGGCACGCTGGACGAATTCTTTGAGTGCCTGACGCTGATTCAGACAGGCCGCATGGAGAAGATGCCGCTCATCCTGTTCGGAGAGAAGTTCTGGCGCAGCATCATCAATTTCGAGGCACTGGCCGAGTTCGGCACGATCGCGCCTGACGATGTCGATCTGATCAGCTTCGTCGACACCGCGGATGCCGCCTGGAAGATTATCGAGGACTTCTACGAACACCACGAATAGAAAGGCCCGCCAGAACGACGGGCCTTGCGATCGATCGGTAAGTCCAAACTTACGGGAATGGACGATCCGGCATATCGTCGAGCGAGATTACCCCGTCCTTGTTGCGATCCATCCAGGTGAAGAACTTGTCGAAGGCGGCTTCGGCTTCCTGCTTGGAAATCTGGCCGTTCTCGTCGGTATCGAAGCGCTGCATCATCATCATGCCTCGCATCATTCCGCCACGCATGCCGCGGCCTTCAGGGGTGGCCTGCAGTGGTGCTGGCTGGGCGCTGTCGGCATCGGCCGGCGGTGCCATCGGCATTGCATCGTCATCCGCGGTATCATCCGCAGGTGCCTTCATCTTGGCCATCATGGCTTCGCGGTGCTTGCGGATTTCCCCTGGCGTCAGCGAGCCGTCCTTGTCGGTGTCGATCGCGACGAAGATTGCCTCCATGCCGTCCTTGGCTTCCTGCTTGGAGATCTGGCCGTCCTTGTTGGTGTCGAACTGCTTCAGCATGCGAACGAAGATGACTTCGCGGATCGCGCCCATGCGCGGGCCCATCATCATGCCCATGCTGTGCTGCGGGCGAGGCCGATGAGGCTTCTTGTCGTGAGATGCTGCAAAACTGGTGCCTGCGGCACCAACGATCAAGACGGAGGAGAGTGCGGCCAGTATCAGCTTGTTCCGAGACATTTCAGCTCCTTTCAATATGCAATCGCAATCGGATTACAGATGAGAGGGTAGGGCTGGTGTGGCAAAACGCCCAATTAAAGATCGGTAAGCTGGATAAAACTTTCGTAACCTAACCGGTAATCTTCGCAAGAAAATCAGTGAGATCGTCGGTCACGAAGTCGATATGATCGTCCTCGCCGCTGGTCTTTTCCCACCATTCGACAACCGTGTCTTCGAGATTGTTTGGCACCAGCAACACTGTCTGCATGCCAAGGGTCTTTGGAACCTTGAGATTGCGCGGCAGGTCTTCGAACATCGCCGCCTTGCCGGTCTCCACCCGCTTCAACGCTGCGAACTTGTCGTAGGTCGCCTGCGCCGGCTTCGGCACGAAGTCCGCCGCCACGATGTCGAAGATGTCATCGAAATGCTCGAGGATGCCCAGCGCGCCCGCCGCCATCTCGGCATGCTTGACGCTTCCATTGGTGAAGATGAACTTCCGACCCGGCAGGGCCTTGATGGCCGCGCCCAGTTCGGGCTGCGCCGTCAGGCTGGAATAATCGATCGCATGCGCCTTCTCGAGGAAGTCGTTCGGATCGACACCGTGGTGGATCATCAGTCCCTGCAGCGTCGTGCCATGATCGTGATAATATTGCTTCTGCAGCTTGCGCGCCTCGTCCCGCTCCATCTGCAGCAAAGTCGAGACGTAGGCCGTCATGTTCTTGTCGATCTGCGCGAACAGGTTGACGTGATGCGGGTAGAGCGTGTTGTCGAGGTCGAAAACCCACTCGGTCACATGCGAGAAGTCCGCCTTGGTCGGCGTGCGATCTATCTTGGTCATGGGGGCGTTATGGCACGGCTTGCCGCGCAAGGAAATCGGCAAGAAAAAATAGACGCCCGATTTGCGGCGGACGCGGCATGCAAGGGATGTTAGAACGCCTCATGCTCTTCGATCTGCCCAATGACGATGCGCTCTACGACGCGCTGATTGCCCGAAGCCCTGCCTATGAGGGCCGCGCTTACGTTTGCGTCAAGACAACCGGCATTTTCTGCCGGCTGACCTGCCCGGCTCGCAAGCCGAAGCGAGAAAATACCCTCTTCTACGATTCCATCGCCACCTGCATGCAATCCGGATTTCGGCCGTGCCAGCGGTGCCGGCCATTGGAAGAGGCGGACAGGGAGCCGATTGTTGACGAACTCCTCGAGGCACTCGACAACAATCCGGCAGCGCGATGGACGGAGGACGATCTTATCGCGCGCGGCTACGACCCCTCGACCGTGCGGCGGGCTTTCAAGCGATCAACAGGCGTGACGTTCCTCGATATCGCCCGCTATCGCCGTCTTGGCGAGGCGGAGAAGCAACTGGCGAATGGCGCTCGTGTCATCGATGCTCAGATTGAGGCTGGGTATGAGTCCGGCAGCGGCTTTCGCGCCGCATTCCAGCGGCTGATCGGCAAGGCGCCTGTCATGTCGCAGAAGCGTGATCTCCTGTTTGCCGATTGGTTCGAAACGCCTCTCGGGCCCATGGTGGCGGTCGCGGACCAGACACATCTGCATCTCCTTGAATTCCACGACCGCAAGGCGCTGCCGGCCGAACTGGATAAGCTGCAGCGCAAGACGCGCTCCTCGGTTGCGGCCGGCCGCACACCTGCGATCGATCAGATCGATACTGAGGTGAAGGACTATTTCGATGGCCGGTCTGCTGCGTTCCGGACGCCGCTTGCGCTGGGCTTCGGCACAGCCTTCGAACGTCAGGTCTGGTCGAAGCTGATGGAGATACCCGTCGGCGAGACACGCGCTTATGGTGATATTGCGCGTGACATGGAGAACCCGCAGATGGTGCGGGCCGTCGGGCGCGCCAATGGCGCGAACCAGATGGCAATCGTCATCCCGTGCCATCGCCTGATTGGCGCCGACGGATCTCTGACCGGCTACGGCGGCGGGCTCTGGCGCAAGCAATGGCTTTTGCGGCACGAAGATGAGATGAAGACCAAGGGATTGTTTGTGGAGGAGATCCAATGAATCAGGCCGAGAAGGCAAAGGCATTCGGTGCGCTGCATCAGAAGGGCAACCCTGTCGTCCTTTACAACATATGGGACGCCGGAACGGCGAAGGCCGTGACCGAGGCCGGCGCCAAGGCTCTTGCGACGGGAAGCTGGTCAGTCGCCGCCGCGCAGGGTTATGGGGATGGTGAAAAGATTCCGCTCGAAGCGCTGGTTGCCACCACGCGGTCGATCACCACGGTGAATGACCTGCCGCTCTCGGTCGATTTCGAGGGCGCCTATTCGACGGAACCGGCCGGTGCCGCCGCCAATGTCGAAAAGCTGATCGACGCCGGCGCCATCGGCATCAATTTCGAAGATCAGGTGGTCGGCGGTGAAGGCTTGCACCCGGTTGAGAAGCAGGCCGCCCGCATCCGCGCCATTCGCGAGATGGCGGATCGCCGTGGCATTACCTTCTTCATCAACGCCCGCACCGATCTGTTTCTGCGCGAAGGTGATCTCTCAAAGCACGCAGGACTGGTCGATGCAGCGATCGAGCGTGGCAAGGCTTACGCCGCTGCCGGTGCCAACGGCTTCTTCGTGCCTTGGCTAATCGATGAGGGCCTGATCGAGAAAATCTCAGCCGCCTCGGACTTGCCGGTCAACATCATGATGCGACCGGGCGCTCCCGATGTTAAGACGCTGGCGAGGCTTGGCGTCAGCCGCGTCAGCTATGGGCCAGGACCCTATCGGATGATGATGGAGAAGCTGAAAGAGGCAGCCACGGCGGTCTATGCCGCCGCAGGCTAAAGCACAACTCCCGGAAAAGCGCAGAGCCGCGGCTCAGGGAACGATCAGCGTTCCCGCACCATGCTCGGTGAAGATCTCGAGCAGCACGGAATGCGCGGTCTTGCCGTTCAGGATGACGACACCCTGGACGCCGGCCTTGATCGCATCGATGCAGGTCTCGACCTTCGGGATCATGCCGCCGGAGATCGTGCCGTCGGCGATCAGCGCGTGCGCCTGGGCAACGGACAGTTCCTTGATCAGATTGCCCTGCTTGTCGAGAACACCGGGGACGTCCGTCAGGAAGAGCAGACGGGTTGCACTCAGCGCCCCGGCGATCGCGCCGGCAAAAGTGTCGGCGTTGATGTTGTAGGTTGCGCCGTCGCGGCCGGGCGCGACCGGTGCGATGACCGGGATCATCTCGGAGCGGGCAAGCAGATCAAGCAGCGTGCGGTCGACTTCGACCACCTCGCCGACGAAGCCGAGGTCGAGCACGCGCTCGATGTTCGAGTCCGGATCCTTGACCTTCTTCTGCGCCTTTTCGGCAAAGACCATGTTGCCGTCCTTGCCGCAAAGGCCGATCGCCCATTCGCCCGTCTGGTTGATGAGCGCGACGATCTCCTTGTTGATCGAGCCGGCGAGAACCATTTCGACGATCTCGACCGTCTTGGCGTCGGTGACGCGCAGGCCGCCCTCGAACTTCGATTCGATGCCCATCTTCGTCAGCATCGCGCCGATCTGCGGGCCGCCGCCGTGGACGACAATCGGATTGACGCCCGACTGCTTCAGCAGCGCGATGTCGCTCGCGAAGGCCTTGCCGAGCTCGGGATTGCCCATGGCATGGCCGCCGTACTTCACGACGATCGTCTTGTTTTCGTAACGCTGCATGAAGGGCAGGGCCTGCGCTAGGAGGCGTGCCTGGGTTTCGCTTTCGGACTGGTTCATGGGATACCCCGTGGAATTGATCGCGGCCTTTTATCTCAAGTTTTTGACAGATGGAATAATCCAGAGGCCAATAGTTTGCCGTATGTGCTGGCAACCGCGCTCGAGAAGATCGGCGCTTTGGCTAGAGGCATGGGATGACCAGCGACGAAATCGCACATTTGATAAGCCTCGTTGCGATCGGGGACCGCAAGGCATTCGCTGTGCTCTATCGCGAGACGAGCCCGAAACTCCTTTCCATCTGCCTGCGTATCTTGAGAGACAGAACGGACGCCGAGGAGGCGACCCAGGAGGTCTACGTCAAGATCTGGCAACGCGCCGGCGTTTTTGCTGCCGGATCGGGGGCACCGTCTTCCTGGCTCGCTGCAATTGCGCGTAACCAGGCAATCGACATCATGCGCGCGCGCAAGCCAATCGCCGACGAACTGGACAGTGCATACGACCTCGCGGATGACGATCCTTCGCCCGAGATACAGACTGTGATCAAGGATGAGGGAAGGCGGATTGACACCTGCATGGAAGAGTTGGAAGCTGATCGGGCAACGGCGGTGAAGAAAGCTTACGTCGAAGGGCAGAGCTATCAGGAACTGGCCGATCAGTTTGGCGTCCCCTTGAACACGATGCGCACATGGCTGCGTCGCAGCCTCTTGAAACTGAGAGAGTGCATGGAACGATGACATCGCCGGATCAGAGCAAGGGAGGCCGCTCCCGCGACGAGGTACTCGCCGGTGAGTATGTTCTTGGTGTTCTTTCCTTCAAGGATCGGCGGGTTGTGGAAGAGCGGATGCGCCGCGACAGGCAGTTCGCAGCCATCGTCAGCCGCTGGGAGACCAACCTTTCCGCTTTCAACGACGATTACGACGTCGTCAGCCCCGGTCAGGAAACGTTCAAGCAGATCGAAACACGTTTGTTCGGTGAGCCGGAAGCTGTCGCGGTGCCGTCGCGCGGTCTATGGAGCTCTATCGTTTTCTGGCGTTGTCTTGCGCTCGTCTCGCTGCTGATCACGGCGGGTGCACTGACAATCGCGACCGTCGCGGTCACGCCGCCTCAAACACCGGCACCGCTCGTCGCCGAGCTGACCGCTGCCAACAGCCAGGTCAACCTGGTCGCCTCCTATGAGCGGCAGAGCGGAAGGCTGAGGATCGTGCCCGTAGCTATTGGCAAGCCTCAGGAGAAGTCACTGGAGCTTTGGCTCGTTCCGGCAACCGGCACACCAAGGTCGCTTGGCGTGTTTCCTTCGGATCAGACCGGCGAGCTGGTCATACCGGTTGATATGCGCGGCAACATAGGCGAGGGCGCGTCCCTTGCCGTCAGCCTCGAGCCCTTTGGCGGCTCTCCGACAGGCCAGGCCACGGGCCCCATCGTGGCGAGCGGCACGACGCACCGCCGCTAACACTTTTTTCGGCACACCTGCGTTCGCGCTGAAACTCTTCCTGCGAGCCTTCCGTAGCTCCTCATGTCCGCAAGGGAATGCCGGCATTCGGCCGGTCTCATAAGCGGATGCTAGAGGAGAACCGTCATGATGAAGTCCGCCCTGCGCTTGAGTGCGCTTGCCGTTGCCGTTTCCACATTTGCTTTCGTCGCTGAGGCCAAGAATCCGATTGTCGGTGGCGCTGCGATGTATCCGACGAAAGACATCGTGCAGAATGCGATGAACTCGAAGGATCACACGACGCTGGTTGCTGCCGTCAAGGCTGCCGGTCTCGTGTCGACACTGGAAAGCAAGGGACCCTTCACCGTATTCGCTCCCACCAATCAGGCCTTTGCCGAGTTGCCCGCCGGCACGGTCGACACGCTGCTGAAGCCTGAAAACAAGGCAACGCTGACCAAGGTTCTGACTTGCCATGTCGTCGCGGCCGATGCGATGGCCAGGACCGTTGCCAAGATGATCAAGGCCGACGGCGGCGAACACGACATCAAGACCGTCGGCGGCTGCGTGCTGAAGGCCAAGGAAAGCAGGGGCAAGATCACGATCACCGATGAAAACGGCGACGTCGCCCACGTCACGATAGCCGATGTGAAGCAATCCAACGGCGTCATTCACGTCGTTGACAAGGTTCTGCTGCCGAAGATGTAAATTAGTTCAGGCGGTCAATAGAAGGCGCCCCGTTCCACCGGGGCGTCTTCTTTCATTTCCAGTTGGCGATACCGACCGTTTGCGCGATTGCCTCGCGCAGGTCATCGAGACCCTCGCTCTTTTCCGAGGACGTGGCGATGATGGCCGGATAGGCGGCGGGCCGCTTCTTGATCTTTTCCGCGGTCTCCGCGAGCAACTTGGTCACAGCCGGTGGTTTGATCTTGTCGGTCTTGGTCAGAACGATCTGGTATGAGACGGCAGCCTTATCCAGTAGATCCAGCACCTCATCGTCGTTCTTCTTCACTCCGTGGCGGCTGTCGATCAACACGTAGACGCGCTTCAACGTCGCGCGGCCGCGCAGGTAATCGAAGACGAGCTTCGTCCAGGCGTCGACCTGGTCTTTCGGCGCCTGCGCGTAGCCGTAGCCCGGCATGTCGACCAGAGCCATCGGCGGAAGGTCGCCGCTTTCGCCGGAATAGCCTTCCGGCACGAAGTAGTTGAGCTCCTGCGTCCGGCCGGGCGTATTGGAGGTGCGCGCCAGCCCCTTGTGACTGACGAGCGCGTTGATCAAAGAAGACTTGCCAACGTTCGAACGGCCGGCAAAAGCCACTTCCAGCGGTCCTTCCGGCGGCAGGAATTTCAGGGAGGGAACACCGCGGATAAAGGTCCAGGGGCGCCCGAACAGCGGCTTGTCGTTCTTATTGTCGGTCATTCGGCCTTTTCCAGCAAAATCCAGTGTGCCTATGGCATTCAGGTTCCAGGCGATTTTGTCAACCGCACAGTCGTCGGACACCGCGGCGGGGTACAAATGAAAAGCCCCGCCGGAGCGGGGCTTTCGTCATTTCTCTGTCGGAGCCGGCTTTCGTTTGAAGAGCCCCTTCAGATTGTCGAAGAGCTCGATCTTCACGCCATGGCGGCGCATGATCACGCCCTGCTGGATGACCGAAAGCGTGTTGTTCCAGGCCCAGTAGATGACCAGGCCAGCCGGGAAGCTTGCCAGCATGAAGGTGAAGACCAGCGGCATCCAGTTGAAGATCATCGCCTGTGTCGGATCCGGCGGGGTCGGGTTCATGCGCATCTGCAGGAACATCGTCACACCCATGATCAGCGGCCAGACGCCGAGATGCAGGAAGGTCGGAGCGGCAAACGGCAACAGGCCGAAAAGGTTGATGAACGAGGTCGGATCGGGCGCCGAAAGGTCCTGGATCCAGCCGAAGAACGGCGCGTGGCGCATCTCGATGGTGATGTAGATCACCTTGTAGAGCGAGAAGAAGATCGGGATCTGCAGCGCGATCGGCCAGCAACCGGCGATCGGATTGATCTTCTCTTCCTTGTAGAGCGCCATCGTCGCCTGTTGCAGGCCCATGCGGTCGTCGCCGAACTTGGCCTTCAGCTCTTCCATCTTCGGCTGAACACGCTTCATGTTCGCCATCGAAGCGTACTGCTTGCTGGCGAGCGGGAAGAACAGCGCCTTGACGACGATGGTGGTCAGCAGGATCGCGACGCCGAAGTTGCCGAAGTAATGGAAGAAGAAGTCCATCAGCCTGAACATCGGCTTCGTCAGGAAGTAGAACCAGCCCCAGTCGATCAGGCGATCGAAGCGAGGGATCTGATACGTATCCTTGTAGTTGTCGATGACAGGAACGACCTTGGCGCCGGCAAAAATCAGGTTCTTGAGCTCAGTCGACTGTCCGGGCGCGACGGTGACCGCATTCTGCTTGTAGTCCGCCTGGAAACGCGGTTGTCCGTCCGTGAAGTGGCTGAAGCGGGCGTCGAAGGGGGTCTGCTGCGGCGGGATGAGCGTCGCTGCCCAATATTTGTCGGTGATCCCGAGCCAGCCGCCGGTTGCGTTCGCCATATTGACGGCTTCTTTTTCAACGGCGGTATACTTGCTTTCGACAAGTCCATCTTCGCCGATAACACCGATGAAACCTTCATGCAGAACATAGGTGGAGGCGACAGCCGGCTTGTTGTAGCGCGTGATGCGCCCGTAGCCGGAAAGCGCGACCGGAGCCTGACCGGCATTGGTGATCTTGTCCGTGACCGTGAACATGTAGTTCTCGTCAACGGAAATGGTGCGCGCGAAGGTGACGCCCTTGTCATTGGTGTAAGTAAGCGTGACCGGGGTCTTTTCGGTCAGCTTTGCGTCAGCCGGCGCTGTCCACACCGTCGAGGGACCCGGCACGCTGCCGGTCGCGTCGCCACCGATATAGCCGAGTTCGGCAAAGTACCCGTCCTTCGTTTCGGAGGGGCTGAGCAGGGTGATGATCGGGCTGCTGTCGTCGACTGTCTCGTGGTAGCGCTTGAGCCGGAGGTCGTCCAGACGGGCGCCGACAAGGTTGATCGAACCGGAAAGTGCCTGAGTATCGATCGTGATGCGCGGGTTCTTCGCAAGAGCATCTGCAATCGACGCCACCGCCGGAACCTGGTCGGTGGGAGCCGCCCCGTTCGGCTGCGCCGTCGTTGCGCCGCCGGGCGCAGGCGTCTGCACTTGCTCGGTGTGTTGCTGTGCCTTTTGGGCAAGCTCCGCCTTGCGCTGAGCCTCGATGCGCGGATTCATATAGAGGAACTGCCAGCCGAGAACGATCAGCACTGAGAGAGCGATCGCAATGAAATAATTGCGGTTGTTTTGCATCATACGTTCCTGGGGCGGCCGTCTCCGGACCGCTTGTGTTTCGGCTTGGTCTCGACGCGAGTTTTGAGCTCTGCGGCTAATTCTTTGAAGGATGCTTTCAGCACGTCCCTTCGCGCGACAACCACATAGTCGTGTCCGGGCTGCATTGCAAACCCTGCATGAAGTCGCACCGCCTCTTTCAGGCGCCGCCGCATGCGGTTTCGTTCGACCGCGTTGCCGTGTTTCTTGGTGACGGTGAAGCCGACGCGGGCTTCGGTCTCCGGCTCCTTCCGGTCGAGCACCTCAAGCAGGAAGAAACCGCCTTTTCGTTTTTCGCCCTGGCGGACAGCAAGAAACTGCGGGCGGCTTTTCAGCCGCCCGGCAGTCATTTTCTTGTTATTGGTCGTCAATTCGCCCGCCATCTCTTATCGGGCAATTCGGCCTTAGGCCGAAAGACGCTTGCGACCGCGTGCGCGGCGAGCAACGATGACCTTACGGCCGCCCTTGGTGGCCATACGTGCACGGAAACCGTGGCGGCGCTTGCGGACAAGCTTGGATGGTTGGTAGGTACGCTTCATTTATTTAAACACCGCGGAGTGCGGCCCTTCTTGAATTTGCATATTGCAAGGAGCGTTGTTTTTCGAACGGGCGAGGCTAACGAAAGCCTTATATGACCGGACGTGCGGCGGCTTATACGGATGAAGGCCCCCAAAGTCAATTATCGCCGGGAATTTCCGAGTTTGCGCCCGGAGTACAAGATTTAGTGAAGCGCATTAATCATTGTGACAAGCAGTGAGCCATGCGCTGGCGTAATATTTTTCTCAAGTTTCAACTACAGCACGCATCCTGCCCAGCGCCTAAAGCTTCTGCGCGCAAAAAGCGAAGCGGCGGCGATTAAGTACGGGTAATTTTTTGTAGTGCTGCAGCCAAACACCCGAAATCTAACGTTAATTTATTTGGGCCAATTTTAGCTATCGGCCGGAATGCTTTCCCGGCTTGTCATCAGTCTTTGGGGGGCTTTTCCTTTGAAAATTCGAGGTAAGATCAATCTGCTTGTTTCCGCCATGTGTGGCGTTGCATTGCTGATCGGGGCGACGGCGCTTTGGGCCGTGCATCAATACGATACTAATCTGTCGGCTTACGAAGACGCATCTGATCGCGCCTACGCCGGTGAGCGCCTTAACCGTTTTGTGACGGCGACGGTCATGGAAGCACGCGGAATTTACAGTGCGCCCACGACGAAGGAGGCCGCTACCTTCGCCAAGGGACTGCTTGCGAACCTCGACCAGATCGACAATGTGATCGCCTCCTGGACCCCGCTCGTTCCCGAAAGTCAGAAGGGTGCTTTTGCCAAGCTGGTTGAACGTGCCAAGGAATTCCGGACATTCCGCACCGAAACAGCGCGTCTCGGCACGGAAGTGAGCCCGCAGGCTGCCAGCGAGCAAGGCAACAACGATGCCAACCGCGCCAACCGCAAAGCCTTCCAGGCCGAAATCGACGCTGTGGTGGCCACCGACAAGGCGACGCTGGACGCTGTCAATGCTCTCGTCGAAAGCTCGCGCACCTCAATCTTGTGGCTCGTGATCGCGATCAGTGTTGTCGGCGTCACGGCTGGCATCGGCATGGGCTTCTACATCGGCACGATCCAGCTTAGCCGTCCGATCAACAAGGTTACCCAGGCGATCAAGGAAGTGGCTGACGGCAATTTTGATGCCGACGTGCCGTTTGCCGGCCGTCAGGATGAAATCGGTGAGATGGCTGCGGCCGTTGCCGTCTTCAAGGAAAACGGTCTCGCCGTCCGCCGCATGAACGCGCAGGAGGCCGCCATGCGTGCCAAGAGCGACGATCTGCAGTCCAGCATGTCCGTGGTCGTGGCTTCCGCAGCTGCCGGCGACTTCAGCCGCCGCATCGACAAGGACTATGGTGACGAGAACCTCAACCAGTTCGCCACCAACATCAACCAGCTGCTCTCGAGTATCGATGCCGGTGTCGGCGAAACACGCCGCGTAATTGCAAGCCTGGCGGAAGGCGACCTGACGCAGACGATGCGCGGCAGCTTCCACGGCGCCTTCGCCGAACTGCAGCAGAACGTCAACAGCACCTTCGCCACCCTTCAGACGACCATACGCGAAGTCCGCGAAACGGCAGAAGGCTTCCACGGAAACACCAACGAGCTGCGCGCCGCAAGCGACGACCTCTCAAAGCGCACCGAGCAGCAGGCAGCGGCTCTCGAGGAAACCTCGGCAGCCCTCGATGAGATCACGGCAGTGGTCAACAATTCGACAGAGCGCGCGCAGGAGGCCAGCGTCATGGTGTCCGAGGCCAAGGACGATGCCGGCAAATCGGGCGTTGTCGTCCGCAATGCCGTCGACGCCATGGGCCGCATCGAGCAGGCCTCGCGCGAAATCAGCCAGATCATCAACGTCATCGACGAGATCGCCTTCCAGACGAACCTGCTCGCCCTCAATGCCGGTGTCGAAGCCGCGCGTGCCGGCGAGGCGGGCAAGGGCTTTGCCGTCGTCGCCCAGGAGGTCCGCGAACTGGCGCAGCGCTCGGCAACCGCCGCAAAGGACATCAAGGGCCTGATCACCAAGTCGGGGGACGAAGTCCAGGTCGGCGTGAAGCTCGTTCAGGCCACCGGCGAGGCGCTGTCCCAGATCGAAAGCCGCGTCAACGCGATCAACGACCATATTCACTCGATCGCGACTGCCGCGAAGGAGCAGTCGACCGGCCTCAAGGAGGTCAACACGGCCATCAACCAGATGGACCAGGTGACGCAACAGAACGCCGCCATGGTCGAGGAAACCTCCGCGGCAACGCACAAGCTCTCCGGCGAAGCCGACGGCCTCGTCCGCCTCATCTCGCGCTTCAAGGTTTCGAACGTGCCGGCCGCGGCTCCTGTCGCCGTTGCGCGCCAACAGGAGCATCGTCCGGTGGCCTCACCAGCGCGCCGCGCCATGGGGACCGTCGCACGCGCATTCGCCGGCAATGTCGCCGTCGCCGAGCAGAATTGGGAAGAGTTCTGATCAGCCCTCTTCCTCTTTCGACCGATCGGAAACGCCGCCTCGGGGCGGCGTTTCCTTTTGTCGCAAGCGGCGTTGCTCTCAAAGATTTGAAAGCGGACCGTCATCGGCTAATATAGAAGTCGCGAAGGGCGCCTGGCGCCGAGCGGACGAAAGACGATGCAAGCCAACGATCAAGGCGAGAATCTTCCCCAGAGCGGTGCTGCAGGGAACGAGACCAACAGGGCGGAGCACCGCCCGTCCGGAAAGTTCGGCGGGCTTTCCGGCAAGCTGCTGTGGCTGACGGTTGTCTGCATCATGCTGGCCGAGGTTCTGATCTTCTTCCCCTCGGTTGCCAGTATGCGTCTGCGCTGGCTGGATGAGCGGTTGAACGCCGCGGCCGCGGCCGCGATCGTTATCGATGGCCTGCAGCCGGTGGAGTTGCCGCGCGCCTTACAGAAGGAAACTTTGGAGGCGACCGGCACCAAGGCGATCGTCTTGCGGAAAGAGGGCACCTCGCGTCTGCTTGCGACGACGGATATGCCGACCTCCGTTGACGAACAGTATGATCTGACCGACGTGCCGCCGATGATCGCGATCCGCGATGCGCTCGATACGATGATTTTCGGCGGCAATCGCATGATCCGCGTCTATGGCCCGGTGCAGGACACCAATACCGGCGTGGAAGTGCTGATGAAGGACAAGCACCTCCGCAATGCGATGCTGGTCTATTCCCGCAACGTCTTTCTGTTGTCCATTCTGATTTCGATGTTCACCGCGACACTGGTTTTCTTCGCGATCAACCGGATCCTGATCCGGCCGATTCGCAAGCTGACGGGCAGCATGCAGCAATTCTCCTCCGATCCGGAAAATCCGCAGAACGTCTTTGTCGGCGATGGCGGGCGCGATGAGCTTGCGGTTGCCGGCCGACACCTGACCTCGATGCAGATGGAGCTGCAGAAGACGCTGAAGCAGCAGAAGAACCTTGCTGCCCTGGGGCTTGCCGTCTCCAAGATCAATCACGACATGCGCAACATCCTGGCCTCGGCGCAGCTGATGTCGGACCGCCTCGTGGACGTCGACGATCCTATGGTGAAGGCCTTCGCGCCAAAGCTGCTGCGCACGATCGACCGCGCTGTCGGCTATACGACCGAGGTCCTGTCCTATGGCCAGGCAAGCGAGGCCGCTCCGCGCAGGCGCCGCGTCCGGCTTTTCGACCTGACACAGGACGTCAAGGACATGCTCGCTGTCGATGCCCAGAGCGACATTGAATTCGTCGAACAGATGGCGCCCGACCTTGAGGTCGATGCAGACAGCGAGCAACTGTTCCGGGTTATCCACAATCTCTGCCGCAACGCCGTGCAGGCGTTGAGCGTGCCTGGCGCGGGGCGGGGACCGGATGGCATCAAGCGAATCACGGTTTCGGCCCAACGTGTCGGCAGCGTCGTCAGCATCATAGTCGACGACACTGGCCCCGGCATGCCGCAGAAAGCCAGACAGAATCTCTTCGCAGCCTTCCGCGGCTCAGCCCGCTCCGGCGGCACGGGCCTCGGCCTGGTAATCGCCCGCGAACTGGTGCTGGCCCACGGCGGCACGATCGCTCTTGTGGAAAAACCCTCGGTCGGAACGCAGTTCCGCATCGAAATTCCGGACCGCCCGGTATCCCTGGACGATTATCGCGGCCGAGCACTCCAAGAAAAGTGATGCATTTTTCGCATTTCAGCTCTGCACCACCAAAGTCGCGATTTTTTCAGAATGCCTATTGCAATCCCTCAAAGGACCCTTTAGAGAACCGCCCACGCAAGCGGTTTGACCGCTTCCGGCACGCACCCGTAGCTCAGCTGGATAGAGCACCAGACTACGAATCTGGGGGTCAGGAGTTCGAATCTCTTCGGGTGCGCCATTCCCATCATTAAGACGAAAATGCCGTGAAGCTGCGGCTTTGTTTCGACGAGAGCCTCTGCGTCTCGTCGTGTGGCAGCTAGCAAGGTGGACACGCCAAACCCTTGGCGTGCGCGCAAGAGCGTCGCAAATGCTTGTCCTGGGAAGACGAGCAAGGATCGCCTACACGGTGAACTATTCGGGATAGACCTCGGAGCCTTCAGGCGTTGGCTTGTTGAAAAGGATGAATACCAAGGGGTTGCCGGGCTCGGACATTGCATCGCTGCGTTGACCCGTTATCTCGCCAGCCACACCGCTTGTATACTCCGCAACTACCTCGCCGAAGCTGTTGCGCTGTATGGCCACCTTTTGCCCGGCTTCGACCTTGTCGTTCAGCTTGACCAGATGCTCGACGATCCCGCCCGCGGTGGCAAGAATCGGGAAGGCGCTGTTTCCGACAAAGACACTCACGTCCTTGCCTGTGCGTCCCATCGACCCGGCGACGATGCCGTAATGCTTGAGGACATTCATCGTGCCTTCCACGAACAGAGAGATCATGTCGAGGTCCAGCACCCGCGCAGCGCCGATCTCCGGCGTAAAGGCCGGAATTCCCACGTCGATGAACGCGTTATGCAGGACACCGGGATAGACATGGTTGTCGAAGATCTGGCCGACCGGATAAAGCTCCAGCATTGCCTTGACCTCGGGCAGATCCATGCCGCCAATATTAAACGCTGTCACTTCGAATCCGGTTGTTCCGGTGTGGAAGTCAATCGCGAAGTCGGCGTTCGGCCGCAGCAGCCGGTTGAACAGGAGCCCGGCGTGCCGGCTGGGCGCGGTGGCGCCGTTCTCATTCCCGGGCCACTCCCTGTTCATGTCGATCAGATCAATGCCTCTGCCCTGATTGGGCCATCTGCGCTGCATGCTTTCGACGGCTGGGCGGGACACGTCCGTGACCGCCATCACCGTGCCCGACATTTCCGCCGGATCGAGCTGGTTCATCACCGTCTGGACTGTATGGATAGAACTCATTTCGTCGCCATGCACACCACTGACAAGGATGGCGCGCTTACCTGGCTTTGTTCCCTTGGCGACCACCACAGAGACATGCCAGTGCTGTCCGGTGGGCATTTCAACGCCCTGAAAATAGAGGGCATGCTTCTTGCCGGGCTCCAGGTCGTTGACGTCAAGCGCGCTGACGACTTTCTTCCCGTCGATGACGTCGCCGGTGTAGGCTGTTCCTGATGACGGATTGGTAGAGGGTGCCGCTGCTTGCTGGGCATTTGCAGCGCCAGCGTTGACGGCAAGGGCGGCGGATGCGCCGACCGTCGCGATGGATGCTACCAGGAAATGGCGGCGATCGAGGCCTTCTTTAGATTCGTCCGGCATGATGGAAGCCCTTTGTGGTTTGAAAAGTTACATTAGAACAACGGCATACACATCGACTGCAAAGGTCGCGCACGATTTCAAACTAGGGTGCGCTGCTGAACTCGCAAGGTTTGCGGGGCTCGCGATCTTGCGGCTTCACTCGGCAAGATCCGAAAGTAAGATGAAGCGGGCATGCCTGGACATCGACAGCGATAACAATCACGTGCCAGTTCTCAGTTTCATCTCGCCCGATGCTGCGTTCATGTCCCTCGAGTGCTACAGGCAACGTACTCACAAGATGTCGGATCCGATCCCGGCCAGTAGTCCTGGTGTGGCTCGCAATTTTGTCATGGGGAGGGTGTCGAGACGCTGCAGATCAAAGGGAATCGGATCGAAGGGCGCCACATTCCAAAATCGGTCACGCCCACAGTGCTCGCTGATCGGGCAAGCCTGCCTACGGCGAAATGTTGCCTTCTTGGCATGCGCCAAGCGCATTGCCTTGCCAGAGCAATCGAATCGCGAACGGTTCTTTAACCCGACCTTACGGCCGGTGACTGAAGCGGGCGATTTGCGCGTCCCTCATCAGGTTCCGGAAGCTGGGGCCGCTCATATGTACCAGCGTCGTGTGGTCGCCGCCCTCGAAATAGACGTCACTGGCATCGCCGAGGCTTTCGTCGAGGATCACAGGTACGTTGTAGGCCGATCCGATCGGTGGGACAGCGCCAATGTCGCAGTCGGCGAAGAGCGAGCAAACCTCATCTTCCGAGGCGAGGCCGAGGCGCCTGTCCATGACATCTTGCAACGTGCTGAGCTCGATCCGGTGCGTGCTGGGAACGACGGCCAGGACGTAGCCCATCTCGTGATGCACGACGACGGATTTCGCCAGCCGGCTGCCCGGAACATGCGCGGCTTGCGCCGATTGGCTGGTTGTCGCTGTGCGATGATGCGGGACGGTATCATAGGCGATACCCTCACCGTCGATATAATCCTGAAGTTTCCTTGCGATCGTCATCGTGGGCACCCCTTATATTGCGTGGGGAGGCATAACAGGCATTCTCCTCTCATCATCTGTGAAGTCAACGGCGAACGGGACCAGTCGGTCCGTTGGTCGCCGCCACGGGACGATGGCGGTCATCTGGGCTCTTCAGTGGTCAGCCCGCGTCGCAGGCGCGCCCGATGCCGCCTGCCTAAGCAGAGGCTCTCAATTCGCCGCGCATGGCGAGTGCCTCGTTGGTCGAGAGCACGGAGGCGTAGGCGAAGGCGAGTGCCGCCATGAAGGCCGCATGCGCTTGCGCGGCAGGGACGAGCGTGCCGTTGAATTCGAGGTCGCGCGTTGCGCAAGCGTCATGGATGACCGTCACCTGATAGCCGAAATCGTTGGCGGCCCGCGTCACGGCGTCGATGCACATGTGGCTCATGCTGCCGACGACCGTGACGTCCTCGATACCATGGCGGTCGAGTGTCGCTTTCAGATCCGTTTCACGGAACGAGTTGATATGGTTCTTGACGATGACGGACTCGCCGGGTCGGTTCAGCACCTTCGGATGAATCTGGGCGCCCTCTGAGCCGGCCATGAAAAAGGCGGCATTCTCGCTCGCCGACTCATGTCTGACGTGAACGACAAGATCGCCTGCATCTCGAGCAGCCGCGATGATCCGCGCCGCATTGTCGGCAGCCGCCTCGGCACCGCTCAACGGCCATTTGCCGTCCGGAAAATAGTCGTTCTGAATGTCGACGACGATGAGGGCTCGCTTGCTCATGTGCTTGTGTCCTTTCGGTTCTTCCGGGGGCGATCCCCGGCCGTTGATGGACAAACTATGTCTGAATCGGCATGGTGTGGATTGGCGAAATTGACATTATCGAGGCGAAAACTGACAAATGAGCCAAACCGACGCGCCGGCCGAGATCGGCATCCTGCTTTATCCGAACGCCCAACTCGCAGCCGTCCACGGTCTGACCGATCTCTTCCACCTGGCCAATCGGTTCGCAACTGCCCGGCAGCCGTCAGGAGGCCCCGCCCTGCGCGTCAGCCATTGGCAAGGGGCAGAAACCTCGGCAGCGGTCGAGCGCGTCTTCGATACGGCACCCGGCACTCCCGGATCGCCGGCCGTGCTCGTCCTGCCGCCGAGCTTCGGCGACCCGATGACGTCAGAGCAAGCCGCTCCGCTGGCGCAATGGCTTCGTGCGCGGCATGCCGAGGGAACGACGCTGAGTTCCGTCTGCGTCGGCGCCTTCCTTCTTGCTGAAACGGGCCTTCTGGCGAACCGTTTGGCGACGACCCACTGGGTCTGCGCGGACGCGCTGGCTCAGCGCTTTCCCGAGGTGAGGGTCGACGCCGACAAGCTTATCATCGACGATGGCGACGTGATTACCGCGGGCGGCCTGATGGCCTGGACCGATCTCGGCCTCAAACTCGTCGACAGATTGTTGGGATCGACGATCATGCTCGAGACCGCGCGCTATCTTCTCGTCGATCCGCCGGGCAGGGAGCAGCGCTACTACAGCAATTTCTCGCCGCGTCTCAATCATGGCGACGAGCAGATCCTCAAGGTGCAGCACTGGCTGCACGCGAGTGGTGCGCGCCAAGTGACGCTTGCGGCGATGTCGGAGCGTGCCCGCCTGGAGGAGCGTACGTTCCTGCGTCGTTTCCGCAGGGCGACCGGCCTTCGCCCGACTGAGTATTGCCAGCATCTGCGGATCGGCAAGGCGCGCGAAATGCTGGAGTTTTCCAACCGCACGGTCGAGCAGATTGCGGGTGCGGCCGGCTACGAGGATCCGGGCGCGTTCCGAAAGGTGTTCCACAAGATCACGGGGCTATCGCCCGGAGACTACCGCAACCGCTTCGGATTGACCGGGCGGGCATGAAGGCTGCTGCAGAGCTGACGCGCTAGCTTGGCGCAATATTGCGACGCCATGGTGAACTTGGCGCTGCGTGCAGCGGTTCGTGGCGCATGGCCGGAGGGAATATGTTGAGGGGTATGGGGCGAGCGTTTGCGTTGTGCGTGGTCGTTGCGGCGCTTGCCGGTTGCGTCGACGCCAATGCGCCGACCCTCGTGCCCGTGGCCACGCCTTTCGATCCACCGCTCAATCCGCCGGGCATCGCGCATCACATCTGCGCCGCCGATGGCAATTTCATGTATCGCGAGGCGAAGAAGCAATACGAACTGCGCGTCGGAATGGCCGGCGCTCCGATCGATCCGGCCCAACAGGAAGCGAATGCGACCGCTGCCGCGCACCGGCAGTATGTCGCGTGCCTGTCGAGCCAGGGATACCGAATCGCAAATAGATGAGTTTGCGGGCCTGCTGAGGTCCGAGGCCGGATCGCTTGATCCGCCATGCCACGATCGAGTGCGCGCTGTAAAAAATCAGGACTCACACATCACGCGCAGTCGCTGCCGATCACGAATGCAGGAACCCGCGTGTGATGGCGGAACTTTGCTACGGTAGAACGCATTTTTCTAAGGTAAATCCAGAAGGAGGATTTATCATGAAAATGTTCAGCTTCGCTTCCACTCTCTCGGCCGGAACTCTCCTCGCACTGGCATCAATCACTCCCGTCGAGGCGGCACCTGTGCAGCAGGTTCCTCTCCCAAGTGCCTCGAACGTTGAGATGGTGCAGTACAATCAGCGGGCAGGTCACTTGAACGGCTATCGTGGCTCGCGCACCGAGCGCCCCGGCACCCGCCGCGGTCCGGATGGCTACTGGTATCCGCTGGCAGCCTTCGGTGTCGAGGGCGGTACGACCGGCTCGATCGGCACTCAACCGGCACGGCCGATGCAGCGGCAAACTTACTGTCAGAACACATTTGGCGGCACCAATGGCGATGGCAGCATGCCATGCGATAACGGCTATTGATGGGGTTGGGCCGAGGGAAAGGCGAGGCGAATTCTCGCCTTTCCGTCATCTTCTTCCTTCAACCTTTGGTGATGTTTTTCTGTGCTGGCGGGGTCTCCGGGCCAACCAGGAGATCTGCGGTGCCCCGAGATCGTTTCGGGACGGCGTTACCCGATTGCCGTCTCTCGCCGCCGCAGGCACAATCTCACGGCCGACGTTGTTTAAGAAAAATTGATCAGTCGATCAAATATGCCGCAAAAAGAGGCTGCAAGATTCGCGGAGCTATGCGGACACCGCAATGCTGCATTGCGGTAATCTCCCTATTCCTGATCGAAACAATGGGCTATCTATTACCTCGAAGGCAGCGCACTCCTCCTCCCAGCGCTCCTTCATCGGACTGACAACACTCCTCCTCCCAGTTGTCAGTCAGGATCAAGAGCCCGGTGCACCTCCTCCCGCACCGGGCTCTTTTCTTTTTCGGTCCTTCCTGCAAATCATCAGCGCTGTGCCGGCCCAGTTTTTCGGAGCTGCGGTACGCTGGCTTAATGCCGTCAGCCGCAGTGTCGCCTGGAAGTTTTTCACCGGCGAAGATTCCCCGTAGGCAATCGACTGCGATCTGATATATCAGGACTGGCTGCAACGACACTCACGCGCCTGCGGATAGGCGAGATCTGAACCAAGCTCATCGGCGAAATGCTGGATTGCTGCCGGAGGGTGTCGACAATATTGCCGGACAATATTCGCGTGATGGCGAGATCACGCGCTTGAGAGGAGTTGACGAATGAGATGGAAGCGCACGATCCAGCTTCTGGATGTCCACGCGGAAGGTGAAATCGGCAAGGTCGCGATCGGCGGTGTGCCGAAGATCCCCGGCAATACGGTCGCCGAACAGCTGAACTGGCTGAACACCGATCCGAAGGGCCAGGAACTGCGCCGCTTTCTCTGCCTCGAGCCGCGCGGCGCGCCGATCGGCTCCGTCAATCTGCTGTTGCCGCCGAAGCATCCGGCTGCCGATGCGGCCTTCATCATCCTGCAGCCTGACCAGGCGCATGCAAGCTCGGGCTCGAACTCGATCTGCGTCACCACTGCATTGCTGGAATCCGGAATCGTCGAGATGAAGGAGCCGGAAACCATCGTCACGCTGGAGACGGCCGCGGGCCTCGTCAAGGCGACGGCGACCTGCCGCGACGGGCGCTGCGAGAAGGTCAAGCTCACCATGGTTCCGTCCTTCGTGCATGAGCTCGACGTGGACGTCGACACCCCGCACTGGGGCAAGATCAAGGTCGATATCTGCTACGGCGGCATCTTCTACGCGCTGGTCGATGTCGGACAGATCAACCTGACGATCGAGAAGGGCAATGCCGCGGCGCTCGTGCAGGCCGGCATGGTGCTGAAGGAGCTGATCAACCGCAGCATCGAGGTTGTCCATCCGGAAATTCCAGCGATCTCGGGCGTTGCCTACGTCATGTTCCGCGACCTCGAGCCGGACGGCACCGTTCGTACCTGCACGACCATGTGGCCGGGGCGCGCCGACCGCTCGCCCTGCGGCACGGGCAATTCCGCCAACCTCGCAGCACGCCATGCGCGTGGCGAGGCAAAGGTCGGCGACATCTTCAAGTCGCGCTCGATCATTGGTTCGGAGTTCGAGGTCGGTCTGCTGGCGGAAACCGAAGTCGCCGGCCGTGCCGCGATCATTCCGACGATCGCCGGGCGTGGCTTTACCTTTGGTCTTTCGCAGGTCGCGCTCGATCCCTTCGATCCGCATCCGGGTGGCTTTGCCCTAACTGATGTCTGGGGGCCATTGGCAGGGGAAATCTGACGCTCAATAGGTAAAGGGGTCGACCTCTGCCTTTTCAACAGCGTGGTCGCCCGCCTGCTCTGGGTAGATGACGCCCTTCCGCAGGATGACGTTGGCGTAAAGTCGCGGTTCGCTTGTTTGGATGACGGCGTGAGCGGCCCGAACGCGATTGTAGAAGTCAGCCCCGACAAGCGGCACGACCTGCCGGTGTGGCTCGTGGCGGGCGCAGCAATCGATTATCTCTTCATGAACAGGGTCGAGCTTGTCGCGCTCGGCCTTCACGGTCGACCGGAAAATCGCATCCGGAACGAAGTCGTCGATCGGCAGGACGCTGAGAACGGCATCGAGCACGGGTACGATACCGTGGCCATCGAGGCGGATCAGCCGCCTTGCATGTTCGACACCGGGATAGTTGCCGTCAACGATGGCGATTTCGTCGCCATGCCCCATGGCGCGTAAGGTCGAAAGCAAGTCCGGGCTCAGAAGCGGGTTAAGTCCCTTCAGCATATTCGACCTCTTTGAATAGAACGTTCTGGTCCGTAAGGTAGCGCGCGAAGATCGGCAGGCTGGCGCCGCCGATGGCGCGCGCATGAGCGCCGACCGCGCCTTCGATAATGTCCGGCATGACAACGCCCTGCAGATCGAGCATCGCTGCTTCATGGATCGTCGCTTGCACAATCCGTTCCCGTACCCATCCGGGAAAGCCACCGTCGATGACGGCCGCACTGAAGTCGATGATCGAGGCCGCGGCGACGATTGCCTGTGCGAGCGCTTTGGCGGTGTCCTGGATCCACGTCTCAAGAGGCTCACCGAAGTCGATCCAGTCGTCGGCCGAATACCAGAGCGGCTGCGGGTCAATGCCGCGCTCGCGCAGCATGTTCTCCAGCACGAAGATCGAGGCAACTTCGAGCAACTGCAGTGTTTCGCCGTTCTTGCCGCGAACGGGAAGGGGGCCGATGGCTCCGGCTGTGCCCGTGCGACCGGAAAAGATTGCCGAATTGAGAACGATACCACCGCCGATGAAGGAGCCGATGAAGAAATAAACGAAATCGGGATAGGACGGCCCGATACCGAACACGAGTTCGGCGCCGCAGGCACTTGTCGCATCGTTCTGCAGGTAAACGGGGTAGGGCACGCGGGCGGCGATTTCTGCGTGGAGATCGAAGTCGCGCCACACGTCCATCGCGCCTTTGGGCGATCCCACTTCCTCTTCCCAGTTCCAAAGCTCGAAGGGTGCTGCGATGCCGATGCCGGCAATGCGGCTGCGCTGCTGCTCGTCGAGCCGGCTTTCAAGCTCGCGGATGCCTGACGTAATGAAGTCCAGGAAAACCTCGGGCAGCGGATAGGCATAGGTTTGGTGAAGTTGCAGGCGGATATTGCCCACGAAATCCATCAGCACCAGGTCGGCACTGCGTCGGCCCATCTTCACGCCGAACGAGTAAACGGCGTCGGCATTGAGGCGCATCGGGATCGAGGGTTGACCGACGCGCCCGCGCACCGGCTCGCCGCGAGAGAGCAGCCCTTCCTTCTCCAGTGCCCGCATGATGACCGACACCGTCTGTGCCGAAAGGCCGGTGCGGCGTGCGATATCCGCCTTCGACTGGGAGCCGTAAAGGCGCACCAGCGACAGCACAAGCCGCTCGTTATAGGCGCGGACCCTGATCTGGTTCGCGCCGCCCGCGGGACTCGATATAGGCGGTTGGGCCGGTGTGTGAACCGGACCGTCTAAAGACGACATTGGCCGCTCCTCCCGTCTCGTGGCCTATGCGCTATTTTTGCTCAGCATGCCATAGCGAATTAATAATTCAATTGGATTTATTTATTGACAAGGCGATTTCTTTCGCTCTTAATTACCCTCGTCAAACGGCACAGAACGGCTTGGAGGAGGCCCGTCGGCGAGACTGCAGCGTTCTCGTGCTCGTCAATTCCGGCACCGCCAGGGGGTGGGTCGGCTATTTCTGGGAGGATTAAATGAAGAAATCAGTGCTTTCCGCAGCGCTTGGCGCGCTCGCCCTCGGTGTCGCCTTCTCGGCGCCGGCAATGGCCGCGGATGTTTCCGCCTGCCTCATCACCAAGACCGACACCAACCCCTTCTTCGTCAAGATGAAGGAAGGCGCGACAGCAAAGGCAAAAGAACTCGGCGTGACGTTGAAGTCCTACGCCGGCAAGATCGACGGTGACAGTGAAAGTCAGGTTGCCGCGATCGAAAGCTGCATTGCCGACGGCGCGAAAGGTATCCTGATCACCGCATCCGACACGAAGGGCATTGTCCCGTCCGTCAAGAAGGCACGTGATGCGGGCCTCCTGGTGATCGCCCTCGACACGCCGCTCGATCCCGCCGATTCTGCCGACGCAACGTTCGCGACCGACAACCTGCTCGCCGGCAAGCTGATCGGCCAGTGGGCCAAGGAAACGCTTGGCGACAAGGCAAAGGATGCCAAGGTCGGCTTCCTCGATCTGACGCCGTCGCAGCCAACCGTCGACGTTCTGCGTGACCAGGGCTTCATGATGGGCTTTGGCATCGACACCAAGGATCCGAACAAGATCGGCGACGAGGACGATGCGCGCATCGTTGGCCACGACGTGACGAACGGCAACGAAGAAGGCGGCCGCAAGGCTATGGAAAACCTTCTGCAGAAGGATCCGAGCATCAACGTCATCCACACGATCAATGAGCCGGCTGCTGTCGGCGCCTATCAGGCCCTCAAGGCTGTCGGCATGGAAAAGAACGTGCTGATCGTTTCGGTTGATGGCGGTTGCCCGGGTGTCAAGTCCGTCAAGGACGGTGTCATCGGCGCCACCTCCCAGCAGTATCCGCTGCTGATGGCTTCGCTCGGCATCGAGGCGATCAAGAAGTTTGCGGACAGCGGTGAAAAGCCGAAGCCGACCGAAGGCAAGTCCTTCTTCGACACCGGCGTTTCGCTGGTGACCGACAAGCCGGTCTCAGGCCTCGAGTCGATCGACACGAAGGTCGGCACCGACAAGTGCTGGGGCTAAATCCCGCGATATAACTTACTGCCGGCCGGGGCTTGATCCCCGGTCGGTTTCGACCGACCATGGCTGCTGTCTCGGGAACCGGCAAACAAAGACCGGTGTGATATGGGGCAGGGCTTCCGCGCGCGGTTTGGCGCGAAAGCGGAGGAGGAACAATGACCGGAGCACAGGACTTCGAACGGGTGCTTGACGGCAGCGACAAGAATGTCGCGTCGTTCGAGCATCAAGCCGTACCATTTGTGAAGCGTGCGCAGCATTTCTTGCACTCGACACCGGCCGCTGTGCCGCTGATCGTGCTGGTGCTGTCGATCATCATTTTCGGCATCGCGATTGGCGGGCGGTTCTTTTCGTCCTACACGCTGACGCTCATTCTCCAGCAGATCGCCATCGTCGGTATCCTGGGGGCCGCGCAGACGCTGGTCATCCTGACCGCTGGCATCGATCTTTCGATCGGTGTGATCATGGTCATCTCGGCCGTCATCATGGGCAATTGTGCCATCACCTATGGCATCCCCACACCGATCGCCGTGCTGGCCGGCATGCTGGTAGGCGGCCTCTGCGGTCTCCTGAACGGTTTCCTCGTCGCGTTCATGAAACTGCCGCCGTTCATCGTGACGCTCGGTACGTGGAACATCGTGATGGCCACGAACTTCATCTATTCCGCCAACGAAACGATCCGCGACACCGATGTCGACGCGCAGGCGCCGTTGCTGCATTTCTTTGCTATCAGCTTCAGGCTCGGCAGTGCAGTCCTGACGCTCGGCGTCATTGCCATGGTGCTACTTGTCCTTGCGCTCTGGTACATCCTCAATCACACCGCCTGGGGCCGCCACGTCTATGCCGTCGGCGATGATCCGGAAGCGGCAAAGCTTTCAGGTATTCAGACCAAGAGCGTGCTGCTCACCGTCTACACCGTCTCTGGCATCATCGCCGCCTTCGCAGCCTGGGTCTCCATCGGCCGCAACGGCTCGATTTCTCCCTCGTCTGCGGTAACGGATTATAACCTGCAGGCCATCACGGCGACGGTGATCGGCGGTATCTCGCTCTTCGGCGGCCGCGGCTCAATCCTCGGAACACTCTTCGGCGCGATGATTGTCGGCGTCGTCTCTATGGGCCTCAACATGCTCGGCGCCGATCCGCAATGGAAGGTGTTGCTCACCGGCGTGCTTATCATCGCCGCGGTCGCAATCGACCAGTGGATCAGAAAGGTGTCGGTGTAATATGGCGAACGAACCTCTCCTCTCGGCACGCGGTCTGGTCAAGCGCTACGGACGCGTTACCGCACTCGATCATGCCGATTTCGATCTGTACCCCGGCGAGATCCTGGCAGTCATCGGCGACAACGGAGCCGGCAAGTCCTCGCTCATCAAGGCGATCTCGGGCGCCATCAGCCCCGATGAGGGCGAGATCACGCTGGAAGGCAAGCCTGTGCATTTCAAGTCTCCGATGGAGGCGCGCGATGCCGGCATCGAGACGGTCTACCAGAACCTCGCTCTATCGCCGGCGCTTTCGATCGCGGACAATATGTTCCTCGGCCGAGAGATTCGTCGGCCGGGCATCCTTGGCAGTTGGTTTCGCATGCTCGATCGCCCTGAGATGGAGAATCGCGCCCGCACCAAGCTTTCCGAGCTTGGCCTGATGACCATCCAGAATATCAACCAGGCCGTCGAAACGCTCTCGGGCGGTCAGCGGCAGGGTGTGGCGGTCGCGCGTGCTGCAGCCTTCGGTTCCAAGGTCGTCATCATGGACGAGCCGACGGCTGCCCTTGGCGTCAAGGAAAGCCGCAAGGTCTTGGAACTGATCCTGGACGTGCGCTCGCGCGGTCTGCCGATCGTGCTGATCTCGCACAACATGCCGCATGTCTTCGAGGTTGCCGACCGTATCCATATCCACCGGCTCGGTCGCCGCCTGACGGTCATCAATCCGAAGGAATACACGATGTCCGATGCGGTGGCCTTCATGACCGGCGCCAAAGCCGCTCCGACGGAGCCGGTTGCTGCATGAGTGCAACGATTGATGAAATCGCCGGCGAGGTCATCGATCGCGCCGGTGACACCAAGCGCTTCCTGATCGCCATCGCCGGCCCGCCCGGCGCTGGCAAGTCCACCATGGCGGACAACCTCGCCGACGCCCTGAAAGCCAGGGGCGAAACGGCCGAGGTCCTGCCGATGGATGGCTTCCACATGGACAATGCCATCCTCATTGACCGCGGTCTTCTGGCGCGCAAGGGTATCCCGGAAACCTTCGACGTCAGGGGCTTTCTCGATATCATCCGGGCCGTGCGTCCCGCCGACCAGGACGTGCTGATCCCTGTCTTTGACCGGTCCAGGGAAATCGCCATCGCCTCGGCGCGTGTGGTTTCGCCGGAGCATCGCTTCATTATCGTCGAGGGCAATTACCTGCTCTTCAGCCAGGGCAAATGGGCAGAGCTCGAAGGTATCTTCGACTACTCTGTCATGCTCGCCCCGCCGATCGAGGTGCTCGAGGAACGGCTGTGGGCGCGTTGGCGCGGCTACAAGCTGACAGAGGAAGAAGCGAGCGCCAAGGTTTACGGCAACGATTTGCCTAATGGTCGATTGATCCTTGGCAATCGCCGCAGGGCCGATGTGACGCTCGAGATCGCCTGACCTGTCTGGCGGTCTGGCTGAATGCCGGGACTTGCATCGCCTGATGGAATCGTTGCGGGCTCACCTTCATACAACTTTTGCGGTTTGGCACCCTGTGTGGACATGAAGGAAGAGCGCATGAGTTTCACGGAAGCAGTCTCATCAGTCTTCTCTAAATACGCGGTTTTCAGCGGCCGCGCCGGTCGCTCGGAATTTTGGTGGTTTGCGCTCTTCAACGTCATCGCCTCGGTGATTCTGGGCGCCGTCGACTATCTTCTCTTCGGCCGCGAAATACTCGGCGCCGTCTATGGGCTTGCCGTGCTGCTTCCGGGTCTCGGCGTGGCGGTCCGCCGCCTCCATGATATCGGCCGCTCCGGCTGGTGGATTCTCGTCGGCATCATTCCGCTGGTGGGCTGGATCGTTCTGCTCGTGTGGTATCTCACCCCCGGCACGCCCGGCTCCAACGAATATGGTGCAGCACCAGCCTGAGTGTCGCGGGCAAAGTGTTTGCCATGGCCCGCTTCGGGGTGATAATGCGCAGGGCTGAACCTTATAGGCCAGCCTCCGGAGTTCCAGCGCATGCAATCGATTACCATCCGTCGCCCCGATGATTGGCACCTGCACCTGCGGGACGGCGCCATGCTGGAAGGGGTGATCGGCGATACCAGCCGCGACTTTGCCCGCGCGATCATCATGCCGAACCTCGTGCCGCCGGTGGTGACCACGGCGGATGCCGAAGCTTATCGCGGCCGCATCATGGCGGCGCTGCCGAAGGGCGACATATTCCAGCCGTTGATGACGCTCTACCTGACGGAACATACGAATCCCGATGATGTCGAGGTCGGTAAGACGAGTGGGCTGATCACGGCGGTCAAGCTCTACCCGGCCGGTGCCACGACCAATTCACATGGCGGGGTGCGTGATATCGAAAAGGCGATGCCGGTGCTGGAGCGCATGGCCAAGATCGGCCTGCCGCTCTGCGTTCACGGGGAGGTGACGACGCCTGAGGTCGACATCTTTGACCGTGAAGCGGTGTTCATCGAGACGGTGCTCGATCCGATCCGCAAGCGCTTGCCCGAACTCAAGGTGACGATGGAGCACGTCACCACGAAGGACGGCATCGACTACATCAAGTCCGCGAAGGGTGGTCTCGCAGGCTCGATCACCACCCACCACCTGATCATCAACCGCAACGCCATCCTCGTCGGCGGCATTCGCCCGCATTACTATTGCCTGCCGGTGGCCAAGCGCGAAAACCATCGTCTTGCGCTGCGTGCCGCTGCAACAAGCGGCGATCCGCGCTTCTTCCTCGGTACGGATTCGGCGCCGCATGTCGATCCCTTGAAGGAATGTGCCTGCGGCTGCGCCGGCATCTATACTTCGATCAATACGATGAGTTGCCTTGCGCATGTCTTCGAGCAGGAGAATGCGCTCGACAAGCTCGAAGCCTTCGCGTCGCTGAACGGCCCTGCCTGGTATGACCTGCCGGTCAATGAAGAGAAAATAACGCTGGTCAAGCGTAACGAACCCGTCAGTTTTCCCGCCAAGATCGAAACCGGCGCTGGCTCCGTTACGGTTTTCGATCCGATGTTCCCGCTCCATTGGGATGTCGAACGCTAAAGCTTTCCATTGGCAATTTTGCGCGGACTGCAGTCCCTCCCGCTTAGATGAGCATCAAGGCGCGGACGAAGGCCATGGATGCGAGCAGCGAGGCGATTGTCCTCACATGGTTCCACCACGCCCAATCCTTGAGATAGCTCGCCCAGAGCGCGGTCGCCTCGGCGCCGCCACCACCGACTTTCGCCAGCGCGTCGTTCATCGGCACGTTGAAGACGATCGTCGAGAGGAACGATGCAAAGATATAGAGCACCGCTCCGGCCAGCATCCAGACGCTGATGCCTTCGCGCCAGTTGAAGAATGCGAAGGCAGCGATCACAAGGCAGAGGACCGCGGTCGGCACGAAAAGCAGCATGAAGGGCGAGCGCACGATCGTGACGTTGATGGAGTTCATGGCCGCTATGCCCTGTTCGGCGGGAATGCGGGCGAACGACGTCATGATGAAGGTCGAAAAGGCAAAGAAGATGCCGGCGACGAGGCCGCTGCCGATCGCAGCAGCCGCCAGAACGATCCAGAGAACCAGTGTCATGTTCATATCCTCCACGGGCCATTGGCGGCAGCATCACGCAGATGGGGCCGAAAATCCTTGGCGGGGCGGTCGAAAAATTACTGGGTCCCGCGCGTCGATGAGAATGGAATGCCGCATAAGAATACTCCTCCGGTAAAACAAGAGAAAGTCTCTCATTTGTAAAATGAGATAAGCTCTCTTATTTTCATCGTCAAGGAAAAACGGAGAGTGGAATGGGCGAAGAGGTTTCCGTGAGCCGCAGAAGACAGCCGGAATCAACCGGCCAACCGCGCCGGATTCCGCAGCAGAAGCGCGGGCGGGAGCGCTTCGAGAAGATCCTTTCGGTGGCGCTCGAGCTCATCGAAATGAATGGCAGCGATGCGCTGAAGATGAGCGAGATCGTTGAAAAGGCAGAGCTATCCTTCGGGGCGCTCTACCAGTATTTCCCGGACAAAAGCTCGATCATCCGCACACTGGCCGAACGCTTCAACGAGCAGGGCAAAGCCTGCGTCGAAGCCGAGCTTGCGGCGGTAAGGGACGCGGCGACGCTGCGGCAGGCACTTTGTAACATCGCCGACCAGTATTACGACTTTTTCCGGCAAGAGCCGGTGATGCGCGATATCTGGGTCGCCACCCAGGCCGATCGGCTACTGCAACAGATCGATGCCGAGGACATGGAGTTTCATGCCCAGGCGTTGCTTTCGGTTCTCGCTACGCTGGAACCAGGGCGGAGCAAGGGCGAACTTGTCGCCATTGCCAGGCTGACCATGCAGCTGCTGGCAGCCGCCGTCCGCTATGCGATCTCGCTGGATGATACCGAGGGACGGGCTGCGATTGCGCTTTATCAGCGAATGCTCCCGATCGATATCGGCCGGTTGTCGTAGTCACGGCGACTGGTGGAAGGTCACGCCGGTCCGATTGCTTCAGGCCGGCAAAAAGCTGCGCGCCGCGAAATAGCCGATGGCTCCGAGCGCGACCGCCACGACCGAAGCCAGCCCGAGCGCCATCGCGTACTCCCGCCGGCCGGCGGTGAAGGCAAGCACCACCTTTGTCACCGCGTTGACCGCGACGGCGATCAGAATGACGTCAGCCGCCTTAATCACGTCGATCGTCGAGCCGGCGAGGCGCGCGGTGGATAGCGTGATGGCATCGACGTCGACGAGGCCGGAGATCGCCGCCACGACGAAGAGCGCGGACGGGCCGACATATTCGATCGCGATCTTCGACACGAGACTGATCAGGCCGAGCAGCAGAGCAAAGGAAATGACCGTGGTGAGCTCGAAGGGGTTCTTGAGGTCGATCTCCGGCGCCTTTGTCGCGGTCTCCGAACGCCAGACCGAAAAAAGCGCCGCTGCCAGGAAACCGATGATTGCGGGGACCAGCGCGGCGGCGAGGGGCGCCAGCAAGGTGAAGGAAAGCGCGCTGGCGATGACGAGAACGCGGGCGAAGGAGAGGGCGCCGGCAATGCCTGCCCCTGCCGCAAGGTGGCGTGCGCCCTCCGGCGCCTGCGCCGAATAGCGGGCGAAGGAAAGCGTCAAGGCGGTGGACGAGACAAGCCCGCCCGCGGCACCTGCCAGCAGAACGCCACGGCCCGGGCCCATCAATCGAATGGCGGCATAGCCGGCGAAGGACAGGGCTGCGATGGTGATCGTCAGCAGCCAGAGCGAGTAGGGGTTGAGCGCGCCCCAGGGATCCAACGCCCTGTTAGGCAACAGCGGCAAGGCGATGACGGTCATTGCAAGCAGCACCAGCGCCGAGCGGAGCTCCACCCACGTCAATCCTCTGAGGAAGCCATGCAGGCTATGGCGAGCCGCAAGAATGACCGTCGTTGCGACACCGCCGGCTGCCGCGGTAACGATGTCGCCGACAGCTGCCAGAAAGCCGAGCCCGAACACCACCAGGGCGGCCACGACCGAGGTGATGCTGTAGTCTTCGTTTTCCTTCGTCTCCTGCCACTTGCCGGCAATGTAAATGGCCCCCAGAAGCACGGCGATCGTCGCAGGCAAAAATGGGCCGGTCATCGCTTGAAGCGTTCCGGCTATTCCGCCGAGAAAACCGGTAAGGCCGAACGTCCGGATGCCCGCCGCTCTGCCGCCAGCGCGAATGTCGCGCTCCTGCCATCCCCGCTCGACCCCGACGAGCAGGCCAATAGCAAGGGCGACGCCGAGCCGCTGAAAAACCTCAATATGCTCCATGACGTGACGATATCGCCGCCGTGCCGGCGCGCAAGCGCAAATAACTGAAAGAATTGATGCATTGCTGGCTCAGCGCAACGAAGGCGGTGCCTTCAGGCACCTCTGGACGGATGCCCGGCCGACGTCTTCAAGCGCTGTCGCGCTTTTTGCCCTCATCGACGGCGTGGAATCGCTCGCCGTTCTGGAAAACCGCCGCGCTTGCTGCTATTGGCCCATAAACTTGACCAAAGGAGAGAGCGATGATCCAGACGACATTCACCGACCGCGCCGTGATGGCGGAACTCGTGGCGAAGATGCTCTGGGAGATCAAGGCGGTGCACTTCAATGCAGCGCAGCCCTACAAATTCGCCTCCGGCATGGCGAGCCCGGTCTATATCGATTGCCGCAAGCTGCTCTCCTTTCCGCGCGTGCGCTCGACCGTGATGGATTTCGCCGCCAGCGTCGTTCTGCGCGAAGCCGGTTTCGAGCAGTTCGATTGCGTGGCGGGTGGCGAGACTGCGGGCATCCCATTTGCAGCCCTTCTCGCCGATCGCCTCAGCCTGCCGATGATCTATGTCCGCAAGCAGCCGAAGGGTCATGGCCGCAACGCGCAGATTGAAGGCAACATGCCGGAGGGCTCACGCGTCCTCGTCATCGAGGACCTGACGACGGCAGGCGGCAGCATGTTCAAGTTCATCGATGCCGTCAGGGCTGCTGGCGGCGTGGTCGATCATGGTATCGCCCTGTTCTATTACGGAATTTTCGATGAAGGCGCGCTGCGCTTTGCCGATGGCAAGGTGAAGCTGCACTACATCGCCACCTGGCGCGATGTGCTTGCGGTTGCCAAGGCGCAGAAGCTGTTCGACGAGAAAACCTTGAGCGAAGTCGAAGCCTTCCTCGATGCGCCGCTCGCCTGGTCGGGACGCAATGGCGGCATTTCATCACTTTGAATGAAGAATTGCGTCGCGGCGCTTTGCTTTTGCCACGAAATTATCTAATCGATTTGAGCATCGATGGATCGTAATGCTTGGGAGGCCGGAATGATTTTGTGCTGTGGCGAAGCGCTGATTGACATGCTGCCGCGGGAGACGACTCTGGGCGAGAAGGGCTTTGCCCCATACGCAGGGGGCGCGATCTTCAACACGGCGGTCGCACTCGGACGCCTCGGCATTCCGACAGCCTTCTTCACCGGCCTCGCCGACGACATGATGGGCGAAATCCTGCGCGATACGCTGCAGGCGAGCAATGTCGACTTCAGCCTCTGCGCCATCACCCCACGCCCGTCGACGGTCGCCTTCGTCAAGCTGGTCAACGGCCAGGCAACCTATGCCTTCTACGACGAAGGCACGGCCGGGCGCATGATCACGACCGACGATCTGCCTGTCCTCGGCGACGATTGCGAGGCGTTGCATTTCGGCGCGATCAGTCTCATCCCGAGCCCCTGCGGCGAGACCTATGAGGCGCTGCTCGACCGCGAATGCGACAAGCGGGTGATTTCGCTCGATCCGAACATCCGCCCGGGCTTCATCAAGAACAAGGACGCCCATATGGAGCGCATCAAGCGCATGGCGGCGAAGTCCGACATCCTGAAATTCTCTGACGAGGATCTGGAGTGGTTCGGCCTCGAAGGCAGCCATGACGACCTGGCGGCCTACTGGCTGAAGCAGGGCGCCAAGCTCGTGGTCATCACCAAGGGTGCCGAGGGCGCGTCGGGCTACACCAACGAGCGCAAGGTCACCGTGCCGAGCGAGCGCGTCACCGTCGTCGATACCGTCGGCGCCGGCGACACCTTCGATGCCGGCGTGCTTGCCTCGCTGAAGATCGACGATCTCCTGACCAAGGAAAAGGTCGCTTCGCTCAGCGAAAAGGCGCTGGAGAACGCGCTTTCGCTTGGCGCCAAGGCCGCTGCCGTCACGGTCTCGCGCGCCGGCGCCAATCCGCCCTGGGCGAGGGAAATCGGCCTCTGAGACAGGCTATAGCCGATTGAGAAAGGCGAGCACTTCGCGGTTGAAGTGCTCGGGCCGCTGCAGCGGCGCGAAATGGCTGACCTCCGGAAGCAAGATGAGTTCGGCATCGGGAATGCTGCGGACCAGATAATCGGCGTGCTCGCGCTTGATGAACTCGTCATTGTCTCCGAGCACGACCGCGACCGGCACCTTGATGCCAGCGAGATCGGTAGCCGTATAGTTTGGCTCGCTTGCCATCATCTTCGACACATCGCCCACGAAGCTCTCGAAGGCATCGGGCGTGGCGGATAGCGCCTGATAATCCTTCCGATGACGACTGAAGCAGCGATCGATAACCGGTGTCGGCTTGAATTCAAGCGTGCCACTGGGATCCATGTTGCAGGCGAAGAAAAACACACCGGGTACCCGCTCTGGCCGCTGGTCGGCGAGGATCAGCGCCGTACAGGCCCCGTCGCTCCAGCCGACAAGGGCGGACTTCGTAAGCTCAAGGCAATCCATCACCGCAAGAACGTCGCCTGCCATCTGGGCATAGTGATAGGGGCGCATGTCGCGCGTGCTGCGGCCGTGGCCGCGACTGTCGATAACGACGACCTGTCGGCCCGCGGCGACCAGTGCCGGCACCTGATAGCCCCAGTTCCCCGCATTGCCGAGCCCGCCATGCAGCAGGATCACGGCTGGGCCGGAACCGTAGGTCGCATACCAGATGCGAGCGCCGTCGTTCTCGACGAAGCCTTCGCGCTGCGGCCTTGGCAGGGGCGCTGCGCCATATGCCTCGAAATTCAGAAGCTCGTCGTCCGTCACATCCATTCAACCTCTCCTCATAGCGATGTACCTAAGACGCATCGTGAAGCCGAATTTCGACATTGACCAAGCGCTACCACAAGACAAATGCCGGCGCATGTCATACTTAATAGACTGCTAATATTACGGCCTGTAGCTTCAGCGTTTAACGTTGGAGGAGAAGAAATGGTTCTACGCGTTGATGGTCAAGGCTGGTCGCTCAGCAGCGTCGAAGCCGGACATTGTTCGGCGGCGACCAAAGCCGCGGTCAAGTGCGCACTGGAAGCGTCATCGGAGTTCGACAGCACGCAGATCGTTGTTTCAATGCTTGGCGATTTCGTGGTGCTTGAAGGCTTCGTCCGCTGTCGCGGAGATGACGAACTAGCCGCGGATGTCGCCGCTGCCATCGTCGGATCGACCCAGGTTCACAATCGACTGATATGTCGAGGCTTCCCGAAGAGGTCGAACTAGAGGACGGGCTTTTAAGCCCTCAAGCCAATTTCCAGACTGTGTAAAGCTCCCGCGGCCAGCCGCGGGAGCTTTCTGATCTCAATGCTCTGTTTTGGCAAGTTTTGCCAGTGCGGCAACGAGGCCCTGCGTCGAGGAGTCGTGGCCGGCAGCGCTTTCCTTGCCTTCCACGACAGGCAGCAGACCAGTCGCCAGTTCCTTGCCGAGTTCGACCCCCCACTGGTCGAAAGAGTTGATGCGGAACAGCACGCCTTCGACGAAGACTCGGTGCTCATAGAGCGCGATCAGGCGACCGAGCGCGTAGGGCGTCAGCTTGTCGTAGACGAAGGTGATCGACGGGCGGTTGCCGGTGAAGACACGGTGCGGTGCGATGAAGTCGGCCTTCTTGTCGTCCATGCCCTTGTCGGTCAGCTGCTTCTTCGCCTCGTCGAAGGTACGGCCCTTCATCAGCGCTTCGGACTGCGCAAGCACATTCGATATCAGAAGCTCGTGCTGGTGGCGCAGATTTGGCTCGAAGGCGTTCGCCGCGATCATGAATTCGGCCGGGATGACGCTCGTGCCCTGGTGGATCAGCTGGTAGAAGGCGTGCTGGCCATTGGTGCCGGGCTCGCCCCAGACAACAGGACCGGAATTACCCTCGACGGGCGTGCCGTCGATCGTGACACCCTTGCCGTTCGATTCCATGTCGAGCTGCTGCAGATAGGCCGGGAAGCGCGACAGGCGCTGGTCGTAGGGTAGGACGGCACGGGTCGGATAGCCGAGTACATTGCGGTGATAGAAGCCGATCAGGCCGAGCAGCATGGGCAAGTTCTTGGTGATCGGTGCGGTGCGGAAGTGGTTGTCGACGGCATGGGCGCCCTCGAGAAACTTGATGAAATTTTCCGGGCCGATGGCGATCATGATCGGCAGGCCGATCGCCGACCAGAGGGAGTAGCGGCCACCCACCCAGTCCCAGAAGCCGAAGACGCGTTCGCTCTCGATGCCGAAGGCCGCGACCTTGTCGAGTGCGGTCGAAACGGCAGCGAAATGATGCTGGACGGCGGCCTCGCCGAGCGCGTCGGCGATGAACTTGCGCGCCGTCTGCGCGTTCGTCATCGTCTCTACGGTCGTGAAGGTCTTGGAGGCGACGATGAACAGTGTCGTCTCGGGCTGAACGAGCTTCAACGTGTCGGCGATATGGGCGCCGTCGATGTTGGAAACGAAATGCGCGCGCGGTCCATCATGGAAGGGCGCCAGCGCCAGCGTTGCCATCACGGGGCCGAGGTCAGAGCCGCCGATGCCGATGTTGATGACGTCGGTGATGGCCTTGCCGGTCGCGCCCTTAAGACTGCCGGAGCGGATGCCATCGGCGAATTTGCCCATGGCGGCAAGCACGGCGTTGACATCAGGCATGACATCCTTGCCGTCGACAAGCACCGGCGTATTGGAGCGGTTGCGTAGCGCCGTGTGCAGAACGGCTCGGTTTTCGGTGAAGTTGATCGCCTTGCCGGCGAACATTTCGTCACGCTTGACTTCAACGCCGCCCGTCTCCGCGAGCTTGACCAGGAGAGCCAGGATCTCGTCGTTCACGGCCGTCTTGGAATAATCCATCAGGAGGTCGTCGAGCGACACGCTGAAGCGCGAGAAACGCTGCGGGTCGGCGGCAAAGGCGGCGCGCAGATCGGTTGCCTTGGTGGCGGCTGCAGTGCTCTTCAATTGTTCGACGATGGCATTCATGGGAGGCTCCTTTGCAGGGCGAGAGGGTCGCGGAAACTATTCGCTTTGTAGGGCGCAAATCAAGTTCGGCGACCTCTCGGAACGCAAAAAAGCCATCTGAACAAACGGATGGCTCATAATTTCACCCGACCGTCAAACTTAGCCGCGCAGATCCTTGCGCAGGATTTTTCCGACTGGCGTTTTCGGCAGTTCGGTGCGGAATTCCACGAAGCGCGGCCGCTTGTAGTTGGTGAGGTTTGCCGCGCAATGCGCCTTGACGTCTGCCTCCGTCAACGCCGGGTCCTTGCGAACCACGAAGAGCTTCACGGCTTCGCCGGAATGCCCGTCGGGGATGCCGACAGCCGCCGCCTCGAGGATGCCGGGATGCATCGCCGCCACTTCCTCGATCTCGTTCGGATAGACGTTGAAGCCGGAGACAAGGATCATATCCTTCTTCCGGTCGACGATCTTGGTGTAGCCGCGCGCATCCATGAAGCCCATGTCGCCGCTGCGGAAATAGCCGTCCGGCGTCATCACGCGGGCGGTCTCCTCCGGTTTGTTCCAGTAACCAGCCATCACCTGCGGGCCGCGGATACAAATCTCGCCGATCTCACCAAGCGGCAGCGAATTGCCGTCCTCGTCGCGAATGTCGAGATCGGTGGATGGAATCGGTAGCCCGATGGAACCGGTGAACTCTGCCGAATCGAAGCGGTTGGCGGTGGCGACCGGCGATGTCTCGGAGAGACCATAGCCTTCGGTGATATGGGAGCCGGTGATCTTCATCCAGCGCTCGGCGACCGGTCGCTGCACCGCCATGCCGCCACCGAGCGACATCACGATGGAGGAAAAGTCGAGCTTGGCGAAATCGGCGTTGTTCATCAGCGCGTTGAAGAGTGTGTTGAGGCCGGGGAAGATGTGGACCTTCACCCTGCCGAATTCCTTGACCAGCGCCGGAATATCGCGCGGGTTGGCGACGAGGATATTGTGGGCGCCGAGCGACATGCCCATCAGCGAATTCACCGTCAGTGCGAAGATATGATAGAGCGGCAGGGCACACAGGAAGTTCAGAACCTCTGGGCGCGGCTTCTTGTCGAAAGCCGATCGCAGCCACAGTTCGAGCTGCAGCTTGTTGGAGAGCAGGTTCCGGTGCGTCAGCACCGCGCCCTTGGCAATGCCGGTCGTGCCACCGGTATATTGCAGAAAGGCGATGTCGCCCCCGGTCAGGCTTACAAGTTTGAAAGGTTGGCCGGCACCTTCCGCGAGCACCTGCTTGAAGGTCTTGTGCTGCGGAATAGACCATGAAGGAACGAGCTTCTTGACCCTGCGCACGAGCAGATTGACGATCAGCCCCTTGGCGCCCAGCATCTCGCCGAGCGACGTGACGACGACATGGCGCACATCGGTTTTGACCAGTACCTGCTCGACCGTTCGCGCGAAGTTTTCGAGCACGAAGATGGCCTTGGCGCCCGAGTCGCGCAGCTGATGTTCCAGTTCGCGGGGTGTGTAGAGCGGATTGACATTCACGACCACGAAGCCGGCCCGCAGGATCCCGTAAACGGCGACCGGATTCTGCAGAACGTTCGGCATCATGACGGCAACGCGGTCACCCTTCTCGAGGCCGATGCTCTGCAGCCACGCTGCAATCTTGCGGGTCTGGCTCTCAAGCTCGCCATAGGTCAGCGTCTTGCCCATGCTGGAAAAGGCGATGCGATTGGCATAGCGCGCGCAGGATTTCTCGAGCAGTTCCGCAAGCGATTCGTATTCCAGCGGTGGAAGCTCTGCCGGCACGCTGTTGGGATAGGTCGCAAGCCAGGGCTTTTCGGGCTTCGCACCGCCTGGATGGACGGAAATGCTGTTCATATGGTCTCTCTCCCTGTCGCTGCCGGCCGGTCCCACCGGCAAGCCGATTGGACGATCCTCCATCTTCCAACGCGGCAGCTTATGTCATCGCCTGAATGGTTCAAGCTGAGAATAGAGCTACACTAACCTTAACGTAAACGTCAATAATCATGTATTGGCGGTTGCTGTGAGTAAATTGGGAACATCGAGTGCGGGGCAGCGTTTTTTCTCCGTGGGCCAACCACGAGGAAACAAAAGGAGGTGCACCATGCTGCATCAGGACGCTGACAAAACCCGCCGTGACCCAAATGTGAAGGACACACCGACACTGATTGCCAGCGACCGCGTGGAAGGCACCCGCGTCTATGGAGCCGATGGCAAGCATATTGGCTCTATTGAACGATTGATCCTCGGCAAGCAGGATGGCCGCGTTGCCTATGCCGTACTCGAGTTCGGCGGCTTCTTGGGCATCGGCCACGATCACTATCCGCTGCCGTGGGAAAAGTTGACCTACGATACCCAGCTGGACGGCTATCGCATCGATCTGACGAAGGATCAGATCGAGGGCGCGCCGAGCTATGCGGACGATGACGACACCTGGTACAACGATAATGGCCGCCGAGTTTACGACTACTACGGCGTGCCTCCCTACTGGATGTAACGTCGTCCGCACACGCGCGGTCCCTTGATCGCGCGTAGATGCGCTGCGCCGCACTCTGCCCACTTGGCGCGCGGCGTGGTAAAACGACCTGGATGGGCCCCGTCGCAGACGGGGCCTTTTCAGTGTGTGGCGACGAGATCGTTGGCGGAGCGCAACACGGTGCCAATGCTGATGTCGCTTACCGACATCGCTTTTGCAGTCCGTAGCGCGAATATGTGACTTTCCCCCGGCAGCAGCGTTACCAGCATGGAATCGACGACGCCATCAGGATCGAGCCGGTCGGCCATCAGGCAAACGTCCTTCAGCAGGGTCTCCGCTGTCACCTTCACCGCATATCCATCCGTCGTGGCAGTCAGCTCGATTGACGCCCGCGGTGCCGGGAGCTTCAAATCGATGTCCTCGACAAAATAATGGAATGCGCGCCGGTCGAGCATCTGCACGACGATCAGCTCGTCACCGGCATTGTCCGGCGTTGCGATATCCGCCGGCAGCGGAAACTCCTTCGCTTCGAAGCGGTCGCAGAGCAGCCGCCAGAACTCGAATTCGGCGAGCACCGTACCATCAAGCCGCAGGCGCTTGCCCGATATCTTCGCCCGCCAGAACAGCGTGCGCTCGTTGACGGCGACGGCTGCCAGCCCGCCATTGCGTGGCTGGATGGTCAGCAGTCTGGGATCGAATGCCTGTTGCATCGCATACCAGAGCGGTTTGCGCCGTCCTGCCGAGTCGAGCGCCGCCCATGAGGTCACTGGCCAGCAGTCGTTGAACTGCCAGACGACGGCGCCCTTGCAGATGGCGCGGTGCGAGCGCATGTGCTCGATCGCGAAGCGGATGGCGCGTGCCTGGTTGAGCTGCGTCGCGAAATGCCAGTCGTCCATCGTCCGTGGCACCGGCAGATGCCCGGCGAGACCGCGGATCAGCTTGTCGTTGCCCTGTGTCGCCTTCTGATGATGGAATACGCCGTTCGAAACAGGTGTCAGCGGCGTGTCATGGACGCTTTCCTCGATCGTCGCCCAGTTCGGAGGCGCCTGCCAGCCGAATTCCGAGCAGAAGCGAGGGATGTAGTTGCGATAGACCTCGTAGCCGACATCGTTCCAGACATCCCAGATATGCTTGCAGCCGTGCTCGTCCGCGTTCGGCTCGATCTCCATTGTCCCGGAGTAGGGGCTGCCCGGATAATACGGCCGATCTGGGTCCAGCTCGGCGCAGAGCTTTGGCAGAACATCGAGATAGTAGCCGAGCCCCCAGCTTACGCCCTCCTTGATGATCGGGCGCCAGCCCCATTCGTCGAAGCCCCAGATGTTCTCGTTGTTGCCGTTCCAGACAATCAGCGACGGATGTGGCATCAGGCGCACCACATTGTCGCGCACCTCCGCCTCGATCTCGCTGTGCAACGGTTCTTCTTCCGGATAGGAGGCGCAGGCAAACAGGAAGTCCTGCCAAACGAGCATCCCCGCGCGGTCGCAGGTCTCGTAGAACTCGTCTCGCTCGAAGATGCCGCCGCCCCAGACGCGCAGCAGATTGATGTTTGCAGCCTTCGCCTCCTCGATCTGGGAAGCATAACGCTCGGCGGTTACCCGTGGCGGAAAGCAGTCGTCCGGAATCCAGTTGGCGCCGCAGAGGAAAAGCGGCACGTCGTTGATGACGAAGGTAAAGGCGGAGCCGTGTTCATCGGGTGCTGTGTCGAGTCTGACGGAGCGGAAGCCGATCTGCTTAGAGTAGCTGTCGAGTAAGTCGTCGCTTACGCTATTCCGCAATTCGACCTGAAGCGGGTAGAGTGGCTGTGCGCCAAGATGATGCGGCCACCAGATCTGCGGCGCTGGAACAGTCAGCTGGAACTCGACCGCATCGGCTCCTTCCGCCAACTCGGCGACGTGGCTGACGCCGGCAATGCTCGCGACGATCTTCGCGCCAGCGCCGTCGCGGCGCTCGATACGAGCGCGAACCGTCACGAGCCCCTCGCCGCCTGCAAGCGTCGCCGAAACCCGCGTCTCCGCAAGCCGCGCCCGCTCCCAGCTTTCCAGCCGCACCGGGTTCCAGATCCCCGAGGTCACCAGCGACGGACCCCAGTCCCAGCCGAAGTTGCAGGCCATCTTGCGCATCAGGTTGCCAGGGCCGGGATAGTTGTTCGGCCGGTAACCGTAATGCGCCTCCATCTCGGCGCCGTAGGCATAAGGGGAGCGGAAGGTCACAACGAGTTCATTCGCGCCCTGCTTCAGCCGCTCCGACACGTCGAAGCGATAGGTGCGGTGCATGTTGAAGGTGCGGCCTAACTCTTCGCCGTTCAGCACGATCGTCGCGACCGTATCGAGGCCTTCAAACACCAGTCCCTGGACTTTTCCGGCATCCGGCGCTGCATCGAAGCTGCGGCGATAGGTCCAGTCTTCCTTGCCGATCCAGTCGTTGGTGATCTCGTTGACGTCGAGATAGGGGTCCGGGATCAGACGGTTGGCCAGAAGGTCGAGATGTACGCAACCCGGCACCTGTGCAGGAATTTCGGCCGGCAGGTCGCGTCGACCGGCAACGTTGCAGGAGAGCGTCCAGCCACGGTTCAATTCGGTCTTTTCAATCATGTGAAGCTCTTAGAGATAACGGCCGTGACGCTGCAGGACTTCGATCTTGTAGCCGTCGGGATCTGTGATGAAAAAGAACAGCGCCAGCAACTTGCCGTCACGATTGAGCTCGACGATCTTGCCGGGGTTCAATCCCGCCTCCTTCAGACGCTTGTGCTCCATCTCCACTTCCTGAACCGAGAGGGCAAGATGCCCGTAGCCGTTGCCGAGGTCATAAGGCTCGATGCGCCCCTTATTGACCGTCAGCTCCAGCTCGAAGCCGGTCTCGTCATTACTCATGTAAATCAGGGTGAAGGTGTCGAAATCGATACGATCGGCGACCTTGAGGCCGAAGACCTTGCCGTAGAACTCGACCGAGCGCGCCTCGTCGAGAACGCGGATCATGGAGTGGATCATCTTGGCCAAGGCTGCCTCCCATTGCCGATATCACGGCAGCCTTGGTAGCCGTCGCCTCATGCCTGGCGCAAGCCAATTCTTTCAGTGATGGCGTTTTCGATCAGCCCCATCGCATCATAGATCAACACCGCCATCAGGCCGACGATCAGGCCGCCTTGCAGGATGAAGGCGGTATTGTCGGAGATCAGCCCGGCAATGATAACTTCGCCCAAGCCCTTGGCGGCCACCGTCGAGCCGATCGTTGCCGTGCCGATGTTGATGACGGTCGCAACCTTCAGACCCTCGAGGATCAGCGGCAGGGCAAGCGGCAATTCCACCTGAAAGAGCCGCTGCGTGCCATTCATGCCCATGCCGTCGGCGGCATCCAGCACGGAGGGAGAGACTTGCTTGAGGCCGGAGACGGTGTTTTCGAAAATCGGCAGGAGGCCGTAGAGAAAGAGCGCGATCAACGTTGGCCCGGCGCCGAAGCCGGTTGCAGGCACGGCAAGGGCGAGCACTGCCACTGGCGGGAAGGTTTGGCCGGCATTGGCGATCGCCCGGGACAGCGGCAGGAAGTCCTCGCCGCTTTTGCGGGTGACGAATATCCCGCCGAGGATCGCGAGAACGGCGCTGCCGACGATCGAGATCGCCACGAGAAACAGATGCGAGGCGGCAAGATGCGGAAGGCTGTTTTGGGTATAGACCGCCGGCGCATTGTTGCTCGTCAATGGTACGAGCAGGAAGGACAGCCACTCCGTCCGGAACAACAGGATCAGCAGCAGTACCAGTGCGGCAGCACGGAAGAGGTTCGCAAGGACGAGCTTCATGCCTTCCGGCCCAGTTCGAGCAATCGCGTCATCGAGATCGAGCCGACAGGCGCCTTGTCCGCATTCTGGACGGCGGCTTCGCCAACGCCCTGCCAGATCATCTCTGCCAGGGCATCTCGCAGGCTGAGCGACTGCGGCAATGCGTAAGCGAGGCCTGATTTTGCCGGCTCCATGCTTTCCTTCAGCGGCAGCAGCGACATCAGCTTCAGCGCCCGGTCGGAGGTGCCGGTCAATTGTTGCACGAAGGGATCGGCTGGCTCGGTCAGGATCTTTTCCGGCGTCGAGCATTGCAGCAGCTTGCCGGCGCTCATCACGGCGATCTGGTTGCCGAGGTGGAAGGCTTCGTCCATGTCGTGCGTGACGAGGACGACGGTCGTACCGAACTGCTTCTGGATCGCCAGCAGATCGTCTTGCGCCTTGCCGCGGATGACTGGATCGAGCGCGCCGAAGGGCTCGTCCATCAACAGCAGTTCCGGCTCCGCCGCCAGCGCCCGCGCAACGCCGACACGTTGCTGCTGGCCACCGGACAGCTGATGCGGATATTTCTCGGCAAAGGCCGCGGGATCGAGGTTGAACAGACCGAGCAGTTCCTCGACGCGGCTCTTGATTTTCGCCGTATCCCAGCCAAGAAGCTGCGGCACCGTCGCGATGTTTTGCGAAACGGTTCGATGCGGAAAGAGGCCGTGCCCCTGGATCGCGTAACCGATCTTGCGGCGTAATTCTGTCACCGGGACGTCCATGATGTTCCGCCCGCCGACGAAGATCTCGCCCGACGTGATCGGCACGAGACGGTTGATCATCCGCATCAGCGTTGATTTGCCCGAGCCGGAGGTGCCGACAATAGCCGTGATCGAACCTTTTTCGACTTCCATCGAGACGTTGTCGACGACGGCCGCCGTGCCGTAGCGCTTGGTGACGTTCCTGATTTCGATCATGCTCATGCGGCGGATCCCCGTATGCTGTCGATGACCGCATCGAGGATGACGGCCGAAGAAAAGGCGAAGAAGACGGTCGGCACGGCGCCGAGCAGAACGAGGTCCATGGCTGTTTGACCGAGCCCTTGGAAGATAAAGATGCCGAAGCCGCCACCGCCGATCAGAGCCGCGACCGTCACCAAGCCGATCGCCTGCACCAGGACGATACGAATGCCCGTCAAAATGACGGGAAAGGCAAGCGGCAAGTCGATGCCGGTCAGAATTTGGCGACGCGTCAATCCCATGCCAGCCGCTGCATCACGTACCGAGGGATCGACTCCCTGCAGACCGACGACGGTGTTGGCCACGATCGGCAACAAAGAATAAAGGACAAGCGCGATCAGCGCCGGCGCGGCGCCGATGCCGCGAATGCCGATCGAGGCGGCGGCGGGCAGGTGCGTCGCGAGATAGCCGAGCGGCAGCATCAGGATGCCGAAGAGCGCAAGGCTCGGGATCGTCTGGATGAGGCTGAGGCCCTGCAGGACGACGGCACGCAACTTTGGAACCCAGAAACACAGGATGCCGAGCGGCAGGCCAATGACGATGGCGATCGCCAGTGAGCCGAGTGCCAACAGCAAATGGGCGACCGCTTCCGTCCAGAACTGCGCGGATCGGGTCGCGAATTCCTTCATGATCGAGAGATCGTCGAGCAGTCCGGAAGCCAGGAAGATGCCGAGCAATCCGGTGTAGGCGACAAGGGCCGCAATACGCATCCACGGCGTAAGCTTGATCTTCACGAGCGCGTCCGAAACGACGAGCCCGATCACCGCAAACAGCACCCAGAACCCACCGCCCGGCGTCATGCGCGCGGCATTGCTGGCCGGTGGCGTGAATGCCGAAGCTGCAAATCCAATGGTCGCGAGCAGCGCAGCAAAACAAAGGGTGGCGATCACCAGCCGCAGCAGCGCGTTTTGAAGAAAAAGTACGGCAAAGGCCGTGGCCAGCAGGAGGATCGTCAGGATGAGGGCGGAGGGTTGATTGAGTAGCTGCGTCAGCAGCATGGGCTTTCCGGCGGCGATGCGGTTTGCCTTCACATAGATGAAAGGCAGGAGCGCAGTTGCGACAACGCCTGTTGTCACCAGCACCACGCCGAGCCGGTCCAGTTTGCGGACCGCTAAGGTTTCTTCCATCGATCCATCCTGTCCGGTCGAAAGGCTGCTCCGCCCGTGGGCAGGCGGAGCATCGGGCAACGAGACTACTTCAGGAAGCCCTTTTCCTTCAGGAAGCCTTCGGCAACCGACTTCGCCGGTTCGCCGTCGACCTGGATCTTGCCGTTCAGCTTGCGCAGTTCATCGGCGTTCAGGCTCTTGAAGATCGGTGCGAGCACTTCCTCGATCTTCGGGTTTGCCTTCAGCACTTCCTCGCGGATGATCGCGGTCGGCGCATAGACTTGCTGGACGTTCTTGTCGTCCTCGAGAACCGTCAGTTCCGCGGCCTGGATCGCACCATCTGTACCATAGACCATGGCGGTGTTGGCGCCGTTCGTCTGGTCGGCTGCCGCCTTGATGGTCGCGGCCGTGTCACCGCCCGAAAGGACGATTTCCTGGTCTGGCTTCAGCGTGAAGCCGTAGGTCGTCTGGAATGCCGGAAGCGCGCCAGCCGAGTTGACGAACTCGGCGGAAGCCACGAGCTTCGCCGCACCACCGCCTGCGACCCACTTGCCGAAGTCCGACATGGTCTTCAGGTTGTTCGGGCCGGCGACGTCGTTGCGGACCGCGAGCGCCCAGGTGTTGTTGGCGGGGGAAGGCGCCAGCCAGACAATCTTGTTGGCATCGTAATCGAGCTTTTTGGCCAGTTCGTAGCCCTGTTCGAGGTTCTTCCAGGCTGCATCGTCGGCCTTGTTGAAGAAGAAGCCGGCATTGCCGGTATATTCCGGATAGATGTCGATTTCGCCTGATGTGATTGCCTTGCGAAGAACCGGCGTCGTCCCAAGCGCAACACGGTCCTGCGTCTTGATGCCGTTTGCGTTGAGCGCGAGCACGATCACGTTGCCAAGCAGCGTGCCTTCAGTATCGATTTTCGATGAAACGACGACGTCTGCAGCATGGGCCGCCCCTGCCGCAAAGGCGGAAAGCGTGACGGCAAGAGCGAATTTCTTCAACATGGATTGTCCCCTTGATTTACACCGTTTGACCTCGTGGAGGCCCTGGCGGGAGCCTTCCACGTATAAAATCACCGGCGAAAGCAGTCTGGCTGCGATCATGCCGGAAATACGTGCGTCATGGAAATAGCGTTCGCGTTCGAAAAATCGATGCAAGCCTCTCCAGTTTTGCGGTCGCGGCGCGATTATGGCGGTGAATGCAAATGCTTGCGCGAAAATGCATTTCCTTTTCCATCGCTGTCGCGATTTGTTTTTGTTCCCTTGCGTGTTTCCGCAGATGTCCGGTGCTCTTCAGCACTCCTGCTGTCCAGCCCGGTTTTGTTCTTGGCGGGAACGATAGCCGCCGGATTTCCCGACAGGGATATCTTTTTTCGCGAACACATCATATCGTTCGATTTTTCATATTGTTACGGAGACAGCGATTGCAGCTCGGCACGTTGTTTGTCGCCAGTCACGTGCTCACATCGGGTTCGGTCAGAGAGACGGCACGAAGCCTTTCGCTTGCAGCATCGACAGTCTCGACCGCCGTCCGCAATCTCGAAACGGAGCTTGCCCTGAAGCTGACAGAGCGCAGCTCCGGCGAGCTTGCGACGCTCCTCGCCAGCAACGACGTGCGCGAAAAGCTCGCCCCGATCGTGCGGGCAGCTGAAGAGCTCGCGAACTGGATGGGGACCAACGAACCGTCGCGTCTGCCGATCAAGATCACCACGATGGAGCGGTTCCTTGAGGTCGCTGACCAAGGCAGCATCAACCGGGCGGCGCGACGGCTGAAGCTCGGTCAGCCGCAGCTTTCGCTTCAGATCGCGACTTTGGAGAAGGCGCTCGGTCATCGCCTCTTCGAGCGGCAGGCTAATGGCTCCGCGCTGACGGAGCAGGGTAGCCGGATCTATGCCATCTTGCAGGCCATCACGCAGGAGTGGAATGATCTGAAAGCGTCCGCTGACGAACGCTATCAGCGCACGGCGCGGGCGCTGCGCATCGGTTCGATCATTCCGACAGGATCGGAAAGTTGGGTTGCACGATGCCTTGGCGCTCTCGTCGCCGAATGGAACGCCCGCCGCAGCAAGAATGCTCTGTCTCTGGTGTTGATGACGGCGGATGACTTGCGGGAAGCTTTGAAATCCGGCCGGATCGACGTTGCCATTCTCGACTCCGTTTTTGGTCTTGAGCGCTTCCAGCATCGCGAGTTGCTGAAGACCGAGATGGTCCTGATAGCACCGCTGCAAAGCCGAGAGCGGACGGTGGCCGAGCTTGTCGAAGGTCACGCGATCTGCACGCCGAGTTCGAGGACGGGGCTTGGACACGCCACGATGGCGCTAAGCCACGAGCGCACTGCCAATCGCAGGCACCGCAACCAGGATATCACTGCCGCCGACTCTCTGCCTGTGATCGTCGACCTTGTCGCCAACCATGGCTATATCTCGTTTCTTGGCCGCGTCAGCGCCATGCCCATTGCCGACAAGGTTCGCATCGTCGAACTTGAGGAGTCCATCCCGATGTCCTATCACGTCGCCTTCAACCATCGGAAAGCCTCGGCTGACGCAAGTGCCGTGATTGTCGCCGCCGTTGCCGAAATAATTGCCGAACCCGTCGCGCAAGAAAACGCTTTCGCTTAAATGGACGGCGCGGCGGACAAGGAGATTCGAGCGTGAGCGTTTTGCTGGAAGTGTGCGTGGACAGCCCGCAGGGGCTTGCGGCTGCAATTGCCGGCGGTGCGGGCCGTATCGAACTCTGCTCGGCGCTGGAGCTGGGCGGGCTGACGCCGGTCGCCGGGCTGATGAAAGCTGCCGCCGCTGCGCCCATTCCGGTCTATGCAATGATCCGCCCGCACGGCGGCCCTTTCGTGTTCGATGCGGCTGACGAAGCGGCGATGATGGCCGATATCGATGCCGTGCGCGCCTTCGGCCTTGCCGGCGTCGTCATCGGCGCCAATCGCCAGGACGGCAGGCTGGACATGCCTCTGATCAGCCGGCTAAGGGCGCGTGCCGAGGGACTTGGATCGACCCTCCACCGTGCCTTCGATCTCGTCCCTGATCCCGGTGCAGCACTGGAACAGGCGATCGAACTCGGCTGCGAGCGCATCCTGACGTCAGGCTGTGTGCCGAAGGCGATCGACGGCCTGGAAACGCTGAGCCGTCTATCCCGCAAGGCGGCTCGCCGTATCTCGATCATGCCCGGCAGTGGCGTGCGTCCAGGCAACGTCGCTGAGATACTGCGGGCCACCGGCACAAGCGAGGTTCACGCCTCCTGCAGCTCACGGGTCGACAGCATCGACCCACGGGCGGTTACCTTCGGCTTCGAAGCAGCGACAACGAACCGGACGGATGCCGACGTCGTTCGCCAGATGCGGGCGGCGATCGACGCGCTTTAAGCGCCGACCTTGATGACCGCTTTGATCAGGCCGCTCTTTTCATGAGCCCAGCGTGCCAGGTCCCGTGGCGCATTCTCCAAAGTCGTACGGTGGGTGATCAACTGCTCGACCGGTACGAGGCCCTTGGCGATCGAATCCGCGACATGTTCGAAGTCCACGCGGGTCGCGTTGCGGCTGCCGATAACCATCATTTCGCGCTTGTGGAACTCCGGATCGGAGAAGAGAATATCGTCCTTCACGACGCTGACCAGCACCAGCGCGCCGCCATGGGCGACGAAGCCGAAGGCTTTCTCCATCGATGGGCCATAGCCGGTGGCATCGAAAACGACGTCAAAACCGTCGCCGCCAGTCATCGCCCTGACAGCATCGGCGGCACCTTCGCCTGCAACGATGCTAGAGGAAAAGCCGAACCGATCAACGGCCATCTGGAGCCGTTCCTGACTGGTGTCGAGCAATGTCACCTCATGCCCTGATATCCGCGAGAAGATTGCGGCCCCGAGCCCGATCGGGCCGGCACCGATGACGAGCGAGCGTGATCCGGTCGGCGCCATCGAACGGCGAACGGCATGGGCGCCGATTGCCAGAAACTCCGTTGTGGCTGCAGCTTCAAGGCTCACGCCCTTCATCGCATAGAGATTGCCGGCAGGCACCGTGATTTCGTCGCAGAAAGCACCGTCGGTATGAACGCCAAGCACCTTGATATTGGTGCAGCAATTCGGCTTGTCTTGGCGGCAGGCGACGCAGGTGCCACAAGAGAGATACGGGTTGACGACCACAGGCGTTCCGACCGCCATGGCAACGCCTTCGCCCGCTTCGACAACCGTCGCCGAGATCTCGTGCCCCATCACGCGGGGATATTCCAGGAACGGGTGCTTGCCCTCGAAAATGTGGTAGTCCGTGCCGCAGATTCCGACATGGCTCACCGCAAGCCGTACCCAGCCGGATTCAGGCGCGCCGGGTGAGGGGCGTTCCACGAGTTCGAGGACGCCAGGTTCTTGGCAGAGCACTGCTTTCATGATGATCTCGCATTCCCTAGATGGAAGAAGCCGGCCTTTGGGCCGGCTCCCTGTCTCGCTGCCGGCTTACGGCGTGCGGCGGCGGCGCAGCTGGTCGAAGTAGACGATGACGATGATCAGCAGGCCGGTGATGATGCGCTGCCAGAACGAATTGACGTTCAGCAGGTTCGCACCGTTGTTGATGGTCGCCAGAATGAAAGCGCCGATGAGCGGACCGTGCACGGAGCCGATGGCGCCGAACAGGCTGGTGCCGCCGATAACGGACGAAGCGATCGCCTGCAGTTCCCATCCGTCCGCCTGCGTGGCGTTGCCAATCGCGATACGGGAAGCAAGCAGAACACCAACGAAGGCAGCAAATGTCGCCGAGAGAATGTAGGCGAGATAGATGATGCCGTTCACCCGGACACCCGACAGGCGGGCCGCTTCACGGTTCGAACCGACGGCGAAAAGATAGCGCCCCCAACGGCTGAGATGCAGGAAGACGTAGGACGGGACTGCAACAAGAATAACCATCCAGAATAGGCTCGGCACGCCAAGGAAGTCGGCGCGGGCAAAGTTCGTGAAGGGCTCGTTGACGATGTTGATCGTCGAACCATTGGTGATCAAAAGTCCGATGCCGCGCAGCGAGGTCAGCGTTGCCAGCGTGATAATGAAGGGCGGCAGTCCCATCTTGACGATGCCGAAGCCGTGGAATACCCCGATGCCGACGCCGATCAGCAGTGTGATCAGGATGGACGCCCAGACCGGCACGCCTGCTTGCAGCAGCCAAGCCAGGATAACGGTGCAGAATCCGACGATCGCGCCGACCGAAAGGTCGATGCCCGCGGTGATGATTACGAACGTCTGGCCGAGCGCCAGAATGGCCGTCATTGCGCCCTGCCGCAGCAGGTTGGAAATGTTCAGCGGCGTCCAGAAGCTGGCTGTGACGAATCCGAGAACGATCCAGAGGAAGGCCAGGAGACCGATGAGGGTCAGGCCGAATAGGATATTGACTTTTCGGCGCGGCGGCGGCGCGGCGATATCGGTGGGGGTTACGGTCATTGGTTCTCTCTCCCTCTTTTTCTTTTAGACACCGATCGCTTCGCTGAGCACTTCTTCATGTGTTGCCGCGTGGAAGTCGTGGCTTGCAACAAGCTGGCCGCGGCGGAAGACGTGCAGCCTGTCGGCGAGCTCATAAACCTCAGGCAGATAGGAGGAGATCAGGATGATACCCGCGCCTTGCTTGAGAAGCTTTGCAAACAGCCGGTAGATTTCCGCCTTCGTACCGACGTCGACGCCCACCGTCGGCTCATCGAAGATGAAGAGGCGAGCGCCGTAGCTCAGCCATTTGCCGATGACGACTTTCTGCTGGTTCCCGCCCGACATGGCCGAAACCAGGACACGCCGGCTCGGAGTCTTGATCGCCAGGTCACGGATCTGTTGGTCGGCATTCTGCGATTCCTCGCTGTGGCTGATGACAGGGCCCTTGCTCAGCCGTTTGAAGACCGGAAGATTGATATTCAGTCCGATCGGCAGGTTGAGGCAAAGTCCCTGGTCGCGGCGGCTTTCCGGCGCCAGCGCGATCCCGAGTTCCATTGCAGTGCGCTCGTTGGTGATATCGACCTTCTTGCCCATCCAGTGGATCTCGCCGGCCGTGGTCTTTTCCCGCCCGAACAGGCCAAGAGCGAATTCGCTGCGCCCTGCGCCGATCAGGCCATAGAGGCCCACGATCTGGCCGGCCTTGACCGAGAGCGAGACGTTCTCGAAGCCCGGTCCGGAAAGCCCGCGCACGTCAAGGATCGTGTCTCCGATCGGGATCTCTTCCTTGTGATAAATCTGCTCGATCGAGCGGTTGATCATCAACGCGATCAGCTCGGCTTCATTCGTCTCGCCGATGGTGCGTGTGCCGACATGCGTGCCGTCGCGCAGCACCGAAACGCGGTCCGCGAGTTCGAACACTTCTTCCATGCGATGACTGATGTAGACGATCGTGACGCCTTCGCTTTGAAGGCGGCGGATCAGCTTGAAAAGCTGCGCCGATTCCTGGCGGGTCAGGTAGGCTGTTGGCTCGTCGAAGATCAGGAATTGCGTGCCGCGCATGGCCGCGCGCGCAGTCGCAACGAGTTGTTGTTGGCCGATCGTCAAATCGGCGAGAGGCACGCCGGCAGGCAATCCGAAGCCGAGATCGTCGAGGACGGCCTGCGCCATCTTCTCCATCTCTTTCTTGCGCATCAGCCCGTATTGATTGACCTCGTCGCCGAGAAAGAGGTTGGCCGCTACCGTCAAGTGCGGGCAGAGAACGACTTCCTGGTGGACGGCGTTGATGCCGCGCGCTATCGCTTCGTTGGGCGTTGCCAGGGCGACGGGGTGGCCGCACCAGAGAATCTCGCCCGCCGTTCTGGCAATCACACCGGTCAGAAGCTTGATCAGGGTCGACTTGCCAGCCCCATTCTCGCCGACGATCGCGTGGATCTCGCCGGCCAGGAACGTCATCGTCGCCGGCTTCAGCGCCTGGACGTAGCCGTAATTCTTTTGAAGTCCTTTAAGTTCGAGGATTGGGGCGCCCGCAGGAATGCGGCTTGCCTCCGTCAGCGTGGCGCTGTCATCGTGGCGATGACTGACCTCTTCCAGGCTCATGGGCGTCTCCTCCTCGCGAATTGCCGTCTCTCCACCAGCAGTCCGCGCTCCTCATGCGGACGATAACACAGGTGAAGGAAAGGCCGCGCGGGATTTCTCTCGCGCGGCCACGTCGTGTGATTTACTTGATCTTGGGGTTCAGCAGAGCGTCGATCTTCGGGTCGCTCATGTTGGCCTTGGTGACCAGGTTTGCGCCGGTGTCGACGTTGGCCTCGACCTTCTCGCCCTTGGATACGGCGAGCGCCGTCTTCACGCCGTCATAGCCCATGCGGTAGGGATCCTGCACGACGAGACCTGCGAGCGAGCCGTCCTTGAGGAAGCCGACCGTCTTGTCGTCGCTATCGAAAGCGATGACCTTGATCTTGTCGCCGAGCTTGTTCTCCGCGATTGCCTGGCCGACGCCCTGTCCCAAGATGAGGTTCGAGGCGAAGGCGCCAACAAGGTTCGGGTTAGCCGTGATCAGATCGGTCATCATGTTGAGACCGGTCGTGGCCTGGCCGTCGCCGTACTTGTCAGCAATGACCTTAAGGCCGGGATGCTTCGTCTTGATCTGATCCAGGAAACCTTCACGGCGCTGCTCGAGCGAGCCGACGCCCGGCAGGTTGGTGAGGATGACGACTTCGCCCTCCTCCTTGCCGGTCATTTCCTTAATGGCGGCAGCAAGGCCGTCAGCCGCGATGCGGCCGCCCTGGACGTTGTCAGTCGTCAGGAACGACTTGAAAGCCTTGGAATCGGCGGCCGAGTCGATGCCGATGATCGGAACGGACTTTGCAGCTTCATCGATCGGCTTGCCAAGCGCCTTGAACTCGGTCGGCGAGATCACGATTGCAGCCGGCTTACCGGCAACGGCGTTTTCAAGAATGCTGATCTGGCCGTTGATGTCGGATTCGGCCTGTGCGCCGAGTTCCGGAACGTTGACACCTAGATCCTTACCGGCAGCGCGGGCGCCGGCCAGAACGATCTGCCAGTAGAAAGAGGTCGTGTCCTTGACGATGATCGGAATCGTCACGTCAGCTGCAAACGACGTTACCGGCATTGCGGTGGCGATAGCGGCAGCACCCGCGAGAGCCGTGAAGGCTCGGCGCGACAGAATGGATTTCATGCGCATGTAGTTCTCCTCCTAGGTGCGTTCTCCTCCAAGAAACCGTACCGCTGAACGCAGGCGGGCGATTTTTATCGATAAAAAACAGTTACCACGAGAAGCTAGCCGAGCGAAAGTCAAATTGCAAGTACTGCAAGCGGCTCGCTCATTGTTTCTTTATCTATCGCAAGTAATTGTTTTTCCAATCGTTCATCCGCAGTCTAAAGTGCTGTCAGCCGCGATAGACTTCGTCCGGGCGAACAACACCTTTCTTCAAAATCAGGTTACCGTACAGCCGGAATTCTGTCGTCGCGACAATATAGGCGGCCGTGCGGGCACGCTCATAAAAGGCGAAGCGTTCGAGGGATGCGATCTTGAAGTCGCCGGCGCGCCTCGAAACGATTTCCTGAAATTCGGCGCAAACGTCGGGCACTGCGGTCGGGTCGCCGACAACTTGCATGCGCCACGCCGTTTCCGGCACGAACGTATCGAGCGGAAAATGCGTCAGGATCGCCTCGGCCATGTCGGTGGCGCTGACGCCATCGGCACGAATGACTTCCGGACCCATTGTGCTCGAGGGAAAGTTGGCGTCGGCGATGACGATATCGTCGCCGTGCCCCATGCGGGCGATCGCACGCAGCAGGTCGGGATTGAGGATGGGGTGGATACCTCTAAGCATGAGTCCGTCCTTATACACGCACGGCGTCTTCGCCGAGCGGCGGTGCGACGAGCGTCAGAGAGTCGAATTCCGGGAAGATCGAGTCCGGCAAGGCTGGCTCGAAAAGCTCCATGTTGCGTGTCAGGCTCGAAGCCTTGGCCGTGCCGATCAGTACCGAGGAGACGAGCGGATCGCGGAGCGGGAACTGGAGCGCCGGGGCAGCCAGCGACACGCCATGTTTGGCAGCGATCTTCTCCATGCCCCCGACCTTGGCGAGGACATCGTCTGTCGCCGGCATGTAGTCGAAATGCGACCCGGGCACGGGGCCCGTCGCAAGGATGCCGGAATTGAAGACGCCGCCAACAACGAGCGAGGTGCCCTTTTTCCGGCAAAGCGGCAGCAGTTCGGCAACCGCCGACCGGTCGAGCAGCGTATAGCGCCCGGCCATCAGGATGCAGTCGATGTCGGCATTGCGCATCACGTCGAGGCAGACCGGAATCTCGTTGACACCGAGTCCGAAGGCATTGATCGCTCCGCAGGACTTCAGTTCCTCGAGCGCCTTGATGCCGGTGTCCAGGAAGTGCTTCTGAAGGACAGCGTTCTTCGCCGCGCCGTGGGTGTATCCGCCAAGGTCGTGAACGTAGAGTATGTCGATCCGGTTCAGTCCGAGACGGGCATAGCTGAATTCCACCGAGCGCATGATGCCATCGTAGGAATAGTCGTAGTCGGCATCGAAGGAGAGCGGGTCGACATAGCTATAGTCTGGAACGGTTCCCGTCGGCACCGGGCGCAGCAGCCGACCAACCTTGGTCGAGAGCACCCACTCCTTTTCCGGCTTGTCGCGCAGGAAGTCGCCGAAACGACGCTCGGCGAGACCGAGGCCATACCACGGTGCGACATCGAAATAGCGAATGCCGCTGTCCCATGCAGCCTCAAGCGTCTCCATAGCCTGTTCGCGCGGGCAGGCGCGATACAGGCCACCGAGAGCGGCGCCGCCGAAGCTTACTTCGGTCACCTCCAGCGCCGTGCTGCCGATCCTCCTCGTCTTCATTATTCCTCCCCTGAAGACTTGATATGCATCTGATTTAGAGTGTCGCACCCAAATGCCACGGCACAAACTCATTGTCGCCGTAGCCGAATTCCTCGCTCTTCGTCTTCTTGCCGGATGCCGTGTCGATGATCAGGTCGAAGATCTCGCGGCCCTTGGCGCTGATCGTCGCATCGCCTGTCGCGATCGTGCCGCAGTCGATATCCATGTCCTCTTCCATCGAGGCATAGAGAGCCGAATTGCTGGAAAGCTTGATCGAGGGCGCCGGGCGGCAGCCGAAGCAGCTGCCGCGGCCGGTGGTGAAGGCGATCATGTTCGCGCCGCCGGCTACCTGACCAGTTGCGGAGACGGGGTCGTAACCGGGGGTGTCCATGAAGACGAGGCCCGGTGCGCTGACGCGCTCGGCATAACCATAGACGGCTGTCAGAGGCGAGCGTCCGCCCTTGGCGACGGCTCCGAGTGATTTTTCAAGGATCGTCGTCAGGCCCCCGCGCTTGTTGCCGGGCGACGGATTATTGTCGAGCGATGCCCCGTGCATCGCCACGTACTTCTCCCACCAGGCGATCTTGTCGTCGAGCTTGCGGGCAACCTCGTCGCTGACGGCGCGGCTGCGCAGAAGGTGCTCGGCACCGTAGATCTCGGAGGTTTCGGAGAGGATCGCCGTGCCACCGGCAGCTGCCAGCAGGTCGGCTGCAACGCCGAGCGCGGGGTTGGCGGTGATGCCGGAAAAGCCGTCCGAGCCGCCGCACTGCAGGCCGATGATGATATCGCTGATCGGCAGCGCCACGCGCTTTTCCCTGCCGACATCCTGCGCAATTTCACGCAGCATGCCCATGGCGCGCTCGACGGCGCGTCGCGAGCCGCCGGCATCCTGAATGTTGAAGTGACGCTTGGAGTTCCCGGCGCCGCTTTGGCCGTAGAGTGTCAGCTGGTTGACTTCGCAACCGAGGCCGATCATCAGCACGCCGCCGAAGTTCACATGCCTGGTATAGCCGGCAAGGGTCCGGTGCAACACGGCCATGCCGTCACCTGTGGAACTCATGCCGCAGCCCTGGTCATGGACGATCGGCACGAAACCGTCAATACCGTCGAAATGCGGCAGGATCGTCTTGTTGGCCTCGTCGGCGATCGCCCGACAAACGGTGGTGGAACAGTTCACGCTGGCAATGATGCCGATGTAGTTGCGCGTCGCCGAGCGGCCGTCGGCACGACGATAGCCCATAAACGTGCGCGCACGATCCGCTGCAGTTGCTTCCTCAGGCGCCGAGTTGGCGGTCGCGGCAAGACGGTCGTTCTCGAAGTGCAGATTGTGACTGTGAATATGGTCGCCGGCCTTCACGTCCGCCGTCGTCCGCCCGATCGCCTGCCCGTATTTGATGATGGGCTGGCCAAGCGGAATATCGGCGAGTGCGATCTTGTGACCGGGGTCGATCTTCTCGCGGGTCTGGATGCCGGCGACCGTCGCGCCGGATGGGATCGCCGCCGTCGCAACCGCAACGTTGTCGCCGGCAGACAGGATGATCCAGGGGTCCTTGGTCAACATTCTTCTCCCTAGGGGAAACACTCGCTTCGTCGGCGAATGTTCATTGATTTTGTTTTTTATCTACAATAAACATTTTCAAGTCAACGGGATTATTCATCCTGTGGACGAGGGAGGCAAACAGCCGCATGCAATCCAAAATAAGATAAGGATTGCTGACAGATAAGCTTCTGCCACGCTTCGCGCCGCAACTTCGTGGCCGTCCGATCCGTGTTGCCGAGGCAAAAGGGCGGGGTGTGCATGGCAAGGCAGAATACAGTCTTCAAGGAAGCGTACAACCGCTATGCCGCCGCTTTGCGGACGGATGCGGCATTGCCCTCGGAGCCCGAAATAGCGGCGCAGCTCGGCATCAGTCGCAGCACTGCGCGCGCGATTCTGACACGGCTCAGCGATGCCGGCATTATTCGTTGGAACAAGCGTCAGAAGATCGTCCTCAGGCAGCCGACCGAAGCCGATTTCTTTCCATCAGAAGAGACCAACTCACTTCACGACATCATCGAGCGAAGCTTCATGCAGCGCATCTTGTCGGATGATGCCGCACCGGGCATGCAGATCAACGAATTGGAGCTCGCGCGCGAGATCGGTACCGGCACCACGAGTGTCCGCGAATTCTTGATCCGCTTCTCGCGGTTTGGCTTGATCGAGAAACGGCCGAACAGCCACTGGATTCTCAAGGGCTTCACACGCGATTTTGCGCTTGAGCTCGCAGACGTGCGCGAGATGTTCGAGCTGCATTCGGCGGCGGAATTCGGCAAACTTCCGCCAGAGAGCGACGCGTGGCGCGCGCTGTCTGACATCAAGGCGGATCATCAGGCGATGCTGCGTGATCTCGACACGCGCTACAAGGATTTCTCCACTCTCGACGAGCGCTTCCATCTGCTCATCCACGCGGCTTCGCGGAACCGCTTCATTGCCGATTTCTACGATGCTATCGCGATCATCTTTCACTATCACTACCAGTGGAACAAGGCTTTCGCTCGCGAGCGCAACGAACGTGCCATTCATGAGCATCTGGATTATATCGCCGCGCTGGAGTCTCGTGATCAGGCAGCGATCGATTCCGCCTGTCGTCTGCACTTGCGCTCGGCGCGCCAGACCCTGCTGCAATCAATTCCACTGACGCCCTCCGACGAGGTTCTGGCGGAAGGCCAATCTTGAGAGAAAACCCGGCCGGAACCGGGCTAAATCTATTTCACGCCTGCTTTCTATCAGGCGCGACTTTTGCTCCTCTACCGGCGAAGGGGAGCGCACGTTCCGCAGGCAGTCATTTGCGTCGTCAGCGACAAAATCCTCCTCTTCACCTCGATAGAGGCAATTCCTTCGCGTGTTATTTTGGGGCTTAGAAAGGCCTGCTCACCATTCAACGTTATCGGCAGCGGCGTACTGTCTTGGTGACCTCATCGCCATCGTCGGTCATCGTTCTGACGGTCTTGGTGTAGCAGCCATCGCGATAATAGCGGTCACGATCGCGAACCGCGCCAACTCGGATGCCGTGCTCGTTGATGGTAATTCCGGGACGCACACGATCGTACTCGTCGTCGTAGCTCCGTTCGCGCATTATGGACACGCTGTCAGCCATTGCGGGAGCGACGAACGAACAGAGCGCCATAGCTGCAGCAGTGCAATTCATAAGGGTCCTTCGCATCTCAATTCTCCTTCCCTGATGAAAGACAAACGAAGGAGAACAGACCTGGTTCCTTAAGAAATGACGCGCTGGTTGGCCTGACGATCCTCGTTCGAGCATCACATGTGGTCCAGGTTGAAGGTTTAGTGCGACGCTTCGGTGGCGGCTGACGTCACCGATGCCCGGCCTTGCTCGCGTCCCACAGGAATGAGCCAGGCCGACAGGAACGTGAGAACGGCAACCACCGCCACGCCCCAGAACGTCCAGTGAAGCGATGCATCGAAGACGGTGCGGATTGCGGGATCGGCGGCCAATTCGGAAAGCCCGGTTGGCTGGTTCAGAACATCATGCAGCGAGCTTGCTGCGTCCCCGGCGGCATAGTGGCTGATGCCGGCGTTGAGAATGGCACCGAGCACGGTTGCTCCGAGGGTATTGCCGAGGCTGCGGGCGAAGATGATCGACGCTGTGGCGCTACCGCGCATCGACCATTCGACACTGTCCTGTACAAGCGCGATACTGGTGAGGCTGATCAGCCCCATGCCGAAGCCCATGAAGAACGAGCCTGCTCCCGCGAGCGCGGGGTGGCTGTCCGGTGTCAGGAAGAGCAGGAACGAAGCTCCGAAGGGAAACATCAGGCTTCCAACCCGTAGCGTGCGTCGGATGCCGAACGCCCTGAACAAGCGGCTGGAGAGCATCACAGCCAGTGGCCACCCGACGACCAGCATGGTCAACGTGAAGCCCGCGACGATCGACGACCGTCCGAGGACGCCTTGGACGTACATGGGCAATACGGTCGAAAGCCCGATCAGCGCCATGCCGGCAAGCAGTGTTGCGGCGTTGCTGGTCGCGACCAGCCGGCGGCTCCAGAGAGCAATGGAAATGATCGGCTCGGCCGCCCGCTTCTCCTGCAGCAGGAAAAGGACGGCGGCGACGGCGAACACCAGGGCGAGCAACGCCAATACCCACGCCTTGGCATCCGCGGCTTCAGTCAGGATGACGAGCAGCGCAATGACGGCGATCGAAAACAGGATGGCGCCGAGATAATCGATCTTCGCCTGCTTGTGCGCGACCGATTCCTTGAGGAAGAGGGAGAAAGCGGCGATCGACACGATTCCGATCGGCAGGTTGATCCAGAAAATCCAGGCCCAGGAGATGGTATCGACGATCACACCCCCGGCGAGCGGCCCGACAACCGCCGATGTGGCCCACACTGTCGCCATGACACCCTGCACGCGGCCTCGCTCCTCGAGTGTGAAGAGGTCGCCGATGATTGTCATTGTTACCGGCTGGATAGCCCCGGCGCCAAGCCCTTGCAGCAGGCGGAAAACGATCAGCGAAGCCATCGACCATGCCAGCCCGCAGAGTAGAGAACCGAAGAGAAAGATCAGGATGCCCGAAATCAGCACCGGTTTGCGCCCGAAGATGTCCGAAAGCTTGCCGTAAATGACGGTTGTCGTCGACTGGGCCAGAAGAAAAGCCGAGAAGACCCAGCTGTAATAGGTAAAGCCACCCAACTGCCCAACGATCTTCGGCATGGCGGTCGCGACGATCGTGGCCTCGATCGCGACCATGAAAGTCGCGAGCATGATAATGGCGACGACGAGCGCGCGGTTCGAGCGCAGAGCTGTATGGGACATGAGATCTTCTCCGGGTGCTCCGCGAAGTGCCAAAAAATGACCGGCAAGTCGGCTAGGCGGGCTGGCGCGGAGTGTAGCACCGGTTCTAGGCCGCCGACCGGAAGGCGTCAATTATTATCCGTTTGGTTACGAGTGCGGCTTCCGCGTGGGAGTCGCATCTGGATGGCGCACGCTTAGGGCGAGTTGGGCGTCAAGAAAGCAAGACGACACATGCGGTATGCGCGGCGCCTCTGCCACCTCAATTGGCTTGAAGTTCAATTACCGGATGTTAATAGTCTCTCTATCGGTTGCAATAATATATACCCCTATTGTTGTAATAAACTCGCGTCATTTTACATTTTACAACAAGAAAGCGCATGCTATTCTTAGAATCTCTAGTTTAGGGACACGTGGCGAGACTATTCTCGGCACGGCGTGCATTTTCAGCGCTGTTTGGTGCTTGAAAGGCCAAATGAGCGCTTTTGGCTTGTGATCGGCATCGGCCGAGCAAGTTGAGGACAAAAAGACTCAATCTTGAGGAGGCATCCGATGTTTCATAAAGAGCCTTGGCTTTTCATCGGCTTCTCTTGAGGCCGCTGAGGGCGTGAAGCCGACAGGCAAGTGGCTGGGAACCACCTTCGACCGCATGGTCGGACCGGGATCAAGGTAGCCTGAAAACACTCATGAGGCGAATGCGCGGCAATGGTGCCGCAGTAGGCGATATCGAGCGGAAGCGTTCTGAAACGACGCGGCCGGGCCTAAAAATCTTGGAAATTCGCCAAGCGTTGGAGTGGGTCCGATGATCAATAGCTTTGGTGAAGACACTTACTTGCCTTTGGTACAACTAATCTACGAAACCGTGGTAAGCCCTCCCGAATGGGAGAAGGTCATAGCGGAGCTGATCAATGCCACCAAGGCTGCCGCCGGGGCAGTCGTGGGCTTCAAGGGGGCGGAGGATCGGCGCGCGAGCGTGTTTGCAAAGGGCGTCCCGAAAGCCGCGCTCTGCAATCCGCAGATGATCGCTGCACTGCACGCGGCGACGCTCACCTTGGGACAGGGGGCGTTCCTGACGATCGACCTGAAGGCCAAGCTCAATCCGCAATGGGACAAGCCCGTGCACGAGTGCTTTGGTGTCGAGGGCAGCCTTCTGATACTTGTTCTCGTCAAGGAAGGCGGACGCAGGATTGCATTGATGCTTCATTTCGATCGCCCGGGTCGGAGTGAAACAGATAGAGCGGCCGAAGCGCTGATGAAATTGCTGCCGCACTTTCAGACGGCCTTTGCAATCCAGAAGACCACGCTCTTGGAGCGTGAGAAATCCGCACATATGGAGAGCGCCTTCTTCAGTTCGTCCGCACCCTCTGCGATTATTACGGAAGACTATCAGGTTCGCCTGGCGAATGGGAGCTTCGAGAAATTTGTCGAAGCGTCGCATCTGCTAGTCGAATATAGCGACTCCGTGATCGATTTCGTCGACACGGCACTTCAGGACGAGGTTGCACGGCTGATCGGGATGGCGTCGTCGCATGGACGTGTTCGGCACGTTGCCTGGGTTGAGGACAAGGTGAAGAACGTCAAATGGCTCATCAGCGTCGATGCGCTGTCGGGACGTGTCGGCCTCGGCTCGCAGTTCAAGAACGTCTTTGCGACCAACGAGCGCGTTTACATGCTCACGATACGCGAGCTCGGCGGAAACAGCCTGCTGGCGCCTGACACCATCAAGTCAATCTTCGGCCTGACACCGACGGAGGCCGATCTTGCCTATTGCCTCTTGCGGGGAGAAACGGCATCCGAAATCGCGCGGCAACGCGGTGTCTCGAAAAATACAGTCCATAATCAGCTTGCCTCCGCGATGGCACGCGTGGGCGTGAACCGGCAGACGCAGTTTCTGCACTGCCTTTCCATGCTCTCCGCGATGTGCTGATCGTGCTGCTTAGAACCGCCAGGTAACGCTGACGGAGACGTTGTAATCGATGGCATGACTCATGCCTATCGTGGGCGATACGCCGCCCGCATCTGCGACATAGTTGATCGTCGGTACCTTGTTAATGTAGTTCACGCCGGCGTCCAGGCCGACCTGCAGATTCTCCGTGGGCGCGTAGCGCAGCCCGGCGCCAACGCCGGCAAGCAAGCTGGCGTCGTCGCGCGTCTGGGAGACAAAGTCGAAGGCGCCCGTCGATACGCTCGGCAGAACTGCGGAATAATGGCTTCGATAGTGGGAATGCAGGTAAGCGCCGCCAAATCTCGCATCGAACGAGACGCTGAGATCCGGTTGCAATGCCTTGGCTACCGAGAGCTCAGCCAACGCCCCGACATAACGCGCATCGAGTTCGTCGTCCTGCGCGACGCTGACCTGCGGAACCACGACACCCGGGTAGTTCGCGGTAATTTGGAGCGTGCGACGAAAATCCACGTCGCGATCGATGGACCTATACATCGGACCAAACTTGGGCGTGATCGTCCAGCCGCCTTGAAGGTCGATCGGAGCGCCAAGCAGTAGTGTCTGATCGATGACCGTGGCGTCCTCGCTGCGCTCATCGACGATTGAGCTGTTACTGAGGTCGCCGGTAGCTCGAAGGGTCATCCCAGTGTTGTCGGCATAGGCAGCATAGGCCGCGGCGCTTTGGGTATCGCCGTTCGTGAGGAGCGCGGCAAAGGTGCCGCCGGTTATCGCGCTATTCGAGGCAAACTGAGTCACACGTCCGCCCACCGGTGAGGAGCTTGAAATAAGTGTGCCGACTGTCCCGCCTGCGCTGTCGTTGACTGTAACATCAACCGTTGCAACCGCTGGTAGGGTGCCGGCAGGTGACGCGAATAGCGTGCTGATGTTGCCGTTTGCGGAATTACCATAGACCAGGTTCAGGGAATTTTGCCCGGAAAGGCTCGTACGGTCCGTGGAATTGGAAGAAAGGTCTGAGATGCTGCCGTTCCACTCCAGGACTAGCGGCTGCGATCCTATCTGGCCGAGCGGCAAATCCAGGTCGATGCCAAGGCTAAGGCCGTCGTCAACGACCCTGCTGTCCCCGCTTCCGAAGAAATCGGGTCGACGCGAGCCCCAGCTTGGCAAGCTCAGCCAGTTGATGCCGGCCCCGATCTGCAAGGTTAGTGCAGTTTCCTCGTTCTGCGCTACGGGCGCAGGCTTGGTGTCATCCGCAGCCGCAATGGATGTCGTAGTTGCAAGGTTTGCCAAGGCCACAGCGAGGACAGCAGGCAGCTTGTGCGACCGAACAGCCAGGCAGATCCCCATTCCCTCGTCACCCCAAGATAGCCGCTAACACACGCCGACGCGACGCACCGAGGTCTATTACTATTATAATTTAGTGTACAATCAATTAGCGGCCGTTTTGCGTGCGGGGAAGATCGCACCGACGGTGCATAAATGTCACGGCACCGACACCACGCAGAGCTTCTCGCCATTCGGACCATAGACAGTCAGGCGGGCGCTCCATCCGTTTGGCGACACGGAGACCGTTGACCGCGAAAGCGCGAGCCGTCCCGGGTCATCCTTCTGGAAATCGCCGCCTTGAACGTTGCTTGAGGTGTTACCATTGGAATTCGAGAAAATCTCGAACTGATAGCTACCTTGGCCACGGCCGTCGCTTTCGATCGTCGGGACGAGGGTCATGGCGCCCCCTTTCTCATGATGCTCGATGATGCAGTGAACGGGTGGCAGGGCAGCAATCATTGTGGGACTCCAGAGCAAAAGAGGTCAGCGGCACCGCCGCTGACCTTCAAGGATACTCGACTAATGCTGGATGGTCACAGAGTTGTTGCCAACGCCGGACTGATAGGTCTGCGAGTTGTTTCCGCGGCCAAACTGCAGCGTACCAGAGACGTTTCCTAGGCCCTGTTGTACGGTAAGCGAGTCATTGCGGCGACCGAATTGGGCCGTGCCGGATTCATTGAATGCGCCATGTTGAATGGTCGTCGAGCTGTTTCGAATGCCGACTTGGCCGGTGCCGCTGAAGTTACGGAAGCCACTCTGGAACGTGCCGGCGCTGTTGCCCCAACCGGTTTGATCCGTGATGGCTTCATTATCCGCAGCGAATACGCCGGAGATCGACGAAAGAGCAAACACGGTTGCAATTACTAGGCCCTTGATTTTCATTGTATCTCTCCTCTTCCTCCCGCCGGAATTGACGGTTGAGAGACACTACCGCATCGCCATTCGCGCGAGGGTTTCAAAGCTTGCCTAACGGAATGGGGAATTTCCCTGCTTCAGCCAAGGAACATGGTGTCGCTTAGTGATGTGGGAGGTGGCAAGTGTATTTGTAGCTATGTCAATAGTGATACTTGCCAGAAAAATAGGTTGGAGAACTATAGTTCCGAAGAGGTTCGGCTCGTGCGACAAATCGCGCGACGACATACGCTTTACAATGGTTCGATATAAGCGATTTGTAAAGAACGGCACGTATGCGAGATCCTCCATCTCTTCCATCCGACAGTTGCTGCCTGCTCCGCCAGGCGGTTGATGAAGGCGATGATTTCGGGGTTGTGTGTGGCTTTTGCATTTTTCCAATCCTTTCAAGCCAGGGTCATGCCGCCGTCGACGTGAAGCTCGATCCCATTGACGAAGCTTCCTGCATCGGAGGCGAGAAACAGTGCGGCGCGCGCGAGCTCCTCCGTCCGCCCCAGCCGGCCTGCCGGAATAAGGGAGGCCATGTAGTCTTCGAATGCCGGGCGCTCTGCTTCCGATACGCCGAGCTTGCCGAGGATTTCGGTCTCGACCGGCCCCGGGCTCAGGATGTTGACGCGGATCCGCCGCGACTTGAATTCGATCGCCCAGTTCCTGGCAAAGGCGGCGACGGCGGCCTTCGACCCGGCATAGACCGTATGATTTCGCAGGATCTTCGTGGCCGCGAGCGAGCTTGTCACGATGATGCTGCCGCCGTCGCGGATCAGCGGCGAGATTGTCTGCACGCCGAAGAATACGCCGCGCGTATTGATGGCGAAGTGCCGGTCATAGTCTTCGGGCGTGACATCGGCAGACGCGGTAAGGTTGATAACACCGGCATTGGCCACGTAGATGTCGATTCCGCCGAAGCTCCTGTTCACGATATCCGCCAACTTGCGGTGATCTTCGAGGTCGGCAACATCGCCCACGAAACCAACGGCTGAATGGCCGATGTCCTGCACGGCCCGATCGACGACATCCTGCCTCCGGCCAGTGATGATGACCTGCGCTCCCTCTTCCGCGAAGAGCTGTGCGATCGCTTTGCCGATGCCGCTATTGCCGCCGGTGATGATGGCGACCTTGTCTTTAAGGTGTTGCATTGCTTATCTCCTTTTCAACAAGAGATGAGATAGACGTTGCCTCCCGGCGTCATTAGATCATGGGCGGGCACATGATCTGTGCCGCGGAGGTGCAAGTGGCAAACCTGCTGAACGAGACGTCGGGATTGATGGCTTTCGTAAGGACCGTGGAGGCCGGTTCGTTCAGCGCGGCCGCGCGTGACCTGGACACGACGCCGTCCGCCGTGTCGAAGAGCGTGGCGCGGCTGGAAAAGAAGATCGGCGCGCGCCTATTCCTGCGCTCCACCCGTGCCCTCACGCTGACCCAGGACGGTCAGGTTTTCTTCGACCGCGTTGCGCCGCTATTGCGGGATCTGGATTCGAGTGACGAGGCGATCAGGTCCGATGCCTCGCCGTCGGGCCGCTTGCGCATCAGCATGCCGAGCGAACTGGCGCCTCTTCTGCTCCCGCGTCTCTTTTCGAGCTTTGCCGCCGACCATCCGAACCTTCATCTCGATATCGGTCTCACGGATCGGTTCGTCGATCTGATCAGGGAGGACTATGACGTCGTGCTGCGTGCAGGTAGATCCCTGGAGGGTGATCTGATCGCGCGCCGCCTGGCCGACCTGCCGATGGCGATCGTCGTATCTCCGGCTTTTCTTGAAGCCTGGGGCAATCCCACCAGCGACGAAGCCCTGGCAGCGTTGCCCTTTGCCCGATATGCGCCGGGCGGCGTGATACAGCCTTTGCCCCTGGCGGATGGGAAGCGCTTCATTCCGTCAGGGCGCGTGGATTGCGACTCGGGAGCAGCGCTCATTCAAGCTGCGCTCGGCGGGTTGGGGGCCGCCTATGTTCTGCGATGCCTGGTCGCCAAAGAACTAGAATCCGGTGCGCTTGTCGCCGTCGCGTCGGGGATGGGGTTTCCCAAGCTTCCATTCAACGCGCTGCACGCGTTTGGCCGCACGGTGCCGCTGCGCGTAAGGTTATTCTGTGACTTCATGGCCCGCGAGGCAAAAGCCATCGAAGCTATCTAACCAACGGCGCATCATCGCCAATGCCGGCATCTGTTCAGCCAACTCAAAATTTCGAGCCACCCGCCTCCCGCATCGCAGTCGGCAACGTTTCCCATGCCCTGATCAACTCTCCGATCGAGCCGGCGCCCATCTTGCGCATGACGTTGGCGCGATGCAGCTTCACCGTCACTTCGCTGATGCTGAGGTCGAAGGCGATCTGCTTGTTCAGTCGCCCGCGTGCGACTTCGCGTAGGATTTCGCGCTCCCGGTGCGTCAGTGTCTCCAAGCGCTCGAGATTGCGCTTGACGACAACAGCCTCCGCGCGCCGCGCCACATCGAGCTCAATCCCGGCGATCACCGCATCGAGCAGCGTCTGATCCCGCACCGGTTTGGTGAGAAAGTCCACCGCGCCGGCCTTCATGGCCTGCACCGTCATCGGGATGTCGCCGTGTCCGGTGAGGAAAATGATTGGCTTGAGATTGCCGTTTTGCGCCAGATGGTGCTGCAGATGAAGCCCGCTTGCTCCCGGCATGCGCACATCGAGGATCAGGCAACCTGGGCTGTCCAATATGTCGGCGTCGAGCACTTCTTGGGTTGAGGCGAAATCGACTGACCGGAAACCCGCCGAAAGAATCAACTCAGACAAAGCCTCGCGGACAGCCGCGTCGTCATCGACGATGATGACGATTGGCTGCTCGGCATCATTCTTGTGCTGTGGTAACAGCGGCGCCGATTTCCGCGGCAGTTGTTCAACTCTCATGTCACCCTCCATTTTTCGATTTTTGCAAAGCGTCTGCGATGGCTACGAGCAGGGCAGGGGCGTCGAAAGGCTTGCGGAAAAAACCGCTGATGCCTTGGGCGCGGCCGTGGTCCGCGATTTCATGGCGGCCGGTGATCAGGAAAACCGGCAGTTCCGGACGCGCCTTCTTCACGATGTCGCGAAGTTCGAAACCGTCCGTGCCGGGCATGCCAATGTCCGTTATGAGAAGGTCGAGGTCCGAGAGTCCGCGAACCAGCAAGTGCCCGGCCGAACGGAAGCAGCAAGCCGTATAGCCGGCGGATTCCAGCAGTTCCTCCAGCGATTCGAGCAGCCTCGGATCGTCATCGATGACCGCGATGGTCGGTCTTGTTCGCTCCATGACTAATTTCCTCCCGCGCGGCGCGAGTGGGTGATCGGTATCTCCAACCTCTCCGCAATACGCACGAGATCGGCGAGCGATGCTGTTCCCATTTTCTGCATTACATTCCTTCGATGAATTTGCAGCGTGACTTCGCTGATCCCCAGTTCCGATGCTGCCTGCTTGTTGAGGAGACCACTGACCACGAGCGGCAGCACCTCGCGCTCCCGTGGGGTCAGCTCCAGATATCGCTGCCTGAGCAGGCTCAGTTCGGCCCGCTCCGATCGCTTTTCCCGATCCTGGGAAATCGCCGTGTGGACCGCTGCCATGAGGTCCGCATCGCTGAAGGGCTTGGTGAGGAAGTCCACCGCGCCATGCTTGATCGCCCGCACCGACGACGGAATATCGCCGTGTCCGGTGATGAAAACGATCGGCGGATGATCGCCTTCGGCGATCTGCCGCTGCAGTTCGAGGCCGTTGATATCAGGCAGTTCGACGTCGAGGATAAGGCAGGCAGGGACATCCGGTTTCTCGCCGCCGACATATTCGCCCGCCGACCCGAAGGCGATGGTGTGTATGCCGTGGGTCTCGAGGAGTTCGCCGAGCGCCTCCCGAATGCTTTCATCATCGTCCACGATGAAAACAACATGGTCGTCCGTCGTCATGAGGTCTCTTTCGCTGCAATTGGTAAGGTGAAAATGAACCGCGCGCCGCACGGTTCATTCTTCTCGGTCCACAAACGCCCGCCATGCGCCTCGACGATCGATCGACTGATGGCCAGTCCCATACCCATCCCGTGCTGCTTCGTCGTGAAGAAGGGCTCGAACACACGATCGGGAGATTCGACGCCGCGTCCACGATCGCTGATTTCCGTCTCAACCTCGCTGCCCGCGCGATGCGCATGCACCTCAAGGACTTTTTCGCCTTCAACGAGATCCATCGCATCCATGCCGTTGCGGAAGAGATTGATGAGGACCTGTTGAATTTGGATGGAATCCAGTGTGACCGCAGGAAGGTCGGCATCGACATGAAAGTCCATGCGAATGCGGCGTCGGGCGGCCTCCTCGGCCATCAGGCCACGCGCTTCGGCTATGACGCTCGAGAGCGTCGCGCGGCTCCTCGTCTCCGTGGATTGCTTGAACAGGGCCCGAATGCGGCTCACGACATCGGCGGCGGCGTTCGCGTCACGGATCAGGCGCTCGATCACGGTGTTGGCGCGTGCCACGTTCGGAGGCTCGAACGACAGCCAACGATGGCAGGCATGCGAGTTGGCGACGATGGCGGCCAGCGGTTGGTTCACCTCATGGGCGATGGATGCCGAGAGCTCCGCAAGGCTTGCCGCCTGCGAAGCGACCGCTAGCCTTTCCTGCGTCCGGCGCAATTCCTCCTGGGTGCGCACGTCGTCATCGATGTCGAAGCTCACGCCGTACCATTGCAATATGTTGCCGTTTGCATCGCGAAGTGGCTCAGCTCGCCCGTTGATCCAGCGATAGACGCCGTCGGCCCGTCGTTGCCGGTATTTCATCGTGAAGGTGCTGCCCGTTGTAAACGAGTGCATGAGAGCTTGCCCGACTGCGGAGGCATCGTCCGGATGGACGGAATTCTGGATCGCCATCTGCAACCGGGTGGCTTTGGGAGAACTGAGATCGGTCAATGTCAGGCCGACATACTCGGCCAATCGCCTGTTCAGGTAAGACGGCTCGCCATCGGCCGCCGCTGCCCAGATCTGTACCGGGAGGGCATCCACGAGCCGTCTCAGCTGCGACTCGCTCTCCCGAAGAGCTTCCTGCGCCCGCATCTCATCTTCGATATCGATCGAAACCTGGTACCATTGCACGATCGCGCCAGACGCATCGCGCAAAGGCTGCGCGCGGGCCTCGATCCAGGGATAGGCGCCGTCCTTGGTACGCCGCCGAAAACGATTCACGAAAGGCGTTCCTGTCGCAAAGCCATCCAACGCCCTCCGCAGCATGACCGGGAGATCGTCAGGGTGAGCCAGATGCCGGGCCAGCCCCTCAAAATCCGTGACGTGATCCGGCACCGCTCCAACATTGTCGAGGTATCGCTTGCTGGCGGAGGTGAGCTTGCCCTCGGGATCGTAGCTCAGGATGTTGATGGGCACTGCGTCGATCATCTGCTCCAGTTGCCGCTTGCTGTTGCGCAGCGCCTCTTCACTCTGCAACTGATCATCGATGTCGTGGCAGAGGCCGTACCATTGGGCGATGCTACCGTCCTGATCTCGCATCGCTTCGGCGCTTGTCGCCATCCACCGATACGTGCCGTCAGCTCGACGCATCCGCCATTTCATGGAAAGTGGCTCACCACTCGCCAGGGAGCGTTGGAACGCGTCCGCAACCTCAACGGCATCATCGGGATGAATCGCTGTCTCGATAAATGCGTCGAGCCGGCTCATGTCCGGCTTGTCCAGGCCCGCGACATCCAGGCCCAGGTAGTCGACAAGTCTTTTGTTGAAAAAGACGGGCTGGCCGTCTGGTGAGATCCGCCAGAGATAACTCGGGACCATGTCCACGAGGAGCGACAGTTCCTGTTCCCGGCTGCGCAATGCAGCTTCCGCACGCTTGTGTTCGGTCAGATCGAGAATGTACGCAACTCCTTGTCGAGACTGCCCTTCGAAGCAGGCCGCCCCGATCAAGACCGGCACTCGACTGCCATCCTTCCTGAAATACTCCTTCTCCCGGGCTTGCATCTTGCCCGTCGCCGCAAGTTCTTCCGCCTCTTCGCGGGCATGCACGGTCTGCCATTTGGGAGGCGTTATATCGAACCACCGAAGGCCGGCCTGCACATCTTCCCGTTCGTACTGGATCATACGGAGAAACGCGTCATTGGCGTCGATGACTGTTCCGTCCAGATCCCATATGACGATCCCGATAATGTCTGAATCTATCAGTCGCCGGATTCTGGCTTCGCGCTCGGCTATGTCGCTGTAGAGGCGCGTCTGATCGTCTATGTCGTGTGAAAGGCCGTACCACTGGATGATCTGTCCCTTTTCGTCCCGCATCGGCTCGGCCCGGCCTGACATCCATCGATAGACGCCGTCTGCGCGACGCAGGCGGTAGTCCATCGCGAAATGGTTGCCGGTCGCAAGGCTGTCACTGAGTGACTTGGCGAGCCCGGGTGCGTCATCGGGGTGGATAGCGGCGTTGAGGATCGCTGCCATCTGGCTCGTATCCAGCTTGCCGGCGTCGGGCCTATCCACACCGAGGAAATCCATCATGCGCTTGTTGAAGAAACTCGGCTCGCCGCTTGGATTAAGTCTCCAAAGCAGGCTCGGCACCATGTCGACGAGCTGCGAGAGCTCCCGTTCCCGGTCGCGCAATGCCTCTCGCGCGGTCACCAGATCATGTATGTCGACGCTTACCGCGTACCAAGCGAGGATGGCGCCTGACTCGTCGCGCAAAGGCTCTGCGCGACTCTCTGTCCAGCGATAGGAGCCGTCGCGCCGTATGTGGCGATAGTGCACAAAATAGGGCGTGCCGGTCTCGAATGCGTGGGTGCGCACCTGCGCCCTCATGGCCCTGTCGTCCGGATGGATGACGTTTAAAGGGAACGCCGGCGTCCCGCCGTTGGCGGTAAAGTCCTCAAGAGTGGCGCCAGTTACGTCCGTGTACCACTTGTTGAGGTAGGTCGGCGTTCCCTCAGGGGTCGTGGTCCAAATCATGGCGGGCACGGCGTCGATCAGCTGCTGCAGCTGCCGCTCCCTGTGCCGCAACGCGTCTTGGGCGCGCACTTCGTCGTCGATGTCGATGGAGATGGCGAACCATTGCACAATCGCGCCGTTTTCGTCGCGTAGCGGTTCTGCTCGACCATCGACCCAGCGATAGACGCCATCCGCACGGCGCATGCGATACTTCAAGGAATAGGGCTCTCCGGTGGCGACGGAACGACGGACCGCTTGCAGTAGGACGGGTGCATCATCCTCGTGGACCAGGGTTTCTATGTTCGTCGCCAGCCGGCTCGTGCCCGGCTTGTTCAACTGATCCAGGTCAATCCCGAAAAAATCCACCAGACGCTTGTTGAAGAAGGTCGGTTCGCCTTCCGGCGTCAGCCGCCTGATGTGGACCGGGACCATGTTCACGATTTGCAAGAGCTCCCGCTCCCGGTCGCGCAGGCTCTGTAGCGTCAGCTGATGCTGCCGGGATATGGCAGCAACGATGAGCGCGGAAAATGCCGAGATCGCCAGGAAGAGCTGCAGCATGATCTGGTTGTGGCGCTGGGTCTCGGCATCGCCGGCAAATTGGATAGCGCCGGATATCGTGAATGTCGCCGTGATCAGTGCAAGAAGGGCCAGCGTAACGGCGGCACCCTTGAATTCGAAGCGCACCGAGGCCCAAAGAAGTGGCGGCATGATGATGTAGGCGAAGGGCAGAAAGCCACTCAGCGAAAGGGTGGCGACGCCGAGCAGGATTACCCCCAGAACGCAAGCCTCCGCCCACCGCGCTGCCGAAAACTCGGCCTTGCCACCCCAACTCTGGAACACGACAAGTGCGAGCGGCGCCACGATCAGGACCCCGGTGGCATCCCCGATCCACCACAGAGCCCAGGCGTTCAGGAAGGTTTGCGAAGACATGCCGAACCAGACCAGCGTGGCACTTCCGACCGTCGCGCTCAGCATCGGCGCAATCCCTGCGCCGACGACGACGAATGCGACAACCTCCTGCAAGGTTTCCAATCGAACCGACCGCTTCAAAGTACGGTTCACGAGCCATGCACCGATGGTGGCTTCGAGCGCGTTGCCGGAATAGATAAGGAGGGCTACGGGCAAGGGACTATGGAACCATAGGATATTGCCAAGCAGTTCCGCCAGACCGCCCGCCAGCACCCACCACGGCCAGCTCCACATGGGAGCGAGGATTAGAGTCGCAATGAACAGTCCGCTTGGAGGCCAGATGGAGATGCCCGTTCCGGGCACGATTGCGAGCGCCTGAGCGAATCCGCAGCCCAGGACATAAGCCAGAATAAAGAGGCCGAGATGCAGGAGTTGCGGGCGATACGACCAGACGCGCGTCATTGGGGCTCCTGCAAGGTACAATAGTCCGGGATCGTCAGCCTTTCGTATTGAACTTGTTGTCAATCCCGGTGCTGGCGAAGCTATGCCGCACCCTAATCGCGCCACCGCACCGCCGCAACTTATGGAAATCCATATGTTGGTGGCGATGCTGCCGTAGAGCCGAAGGAGACCAGGTCCAGAAGAATGCGCAAGACGTGAGGGCCGGCAGCAAGATGTGCCAGCCGAGCCCCCCAGGCAAATCCTATGCGGGAAGGAAATGCCGCATCGAAAACCCTGTAACGGTTCCGGTCTCAGTCCAGAAGTGGGAGGGGAGTGGTCGGCTCGTCGAAGTCCGTCGACCGGCTGATCTTGTCCCAACAGAGAGCGGCTGTGGATCGAACCGCATCGCTTTGGGCAATCCGTCCCAGGGCATCGCTTCCGAGGACGAGTTGTTCTGGCAGATCATCCTGGCGCGAAAGATCGAAGATGACGACGGCCACCTTGTCCGGGTCGCCGGGCTCGGTGCCGGCATAGCCTTCAGTCATCCTCATGATCGCGCCGATGGTCGGTTCGTATTCCGGCAACAGCGGCGGGACGTGCCCACGGGCAACCCGCGTCCAGTTCGTGCGGATGCTGCCAGGTTCGATGGCGATGGCCTTGACGCCGAACGGCTTGACCTCCTTGGCAAGCGAAGCGGTGAAACCGCTCACCGCCCATTTGGCGGCAGTATAGGCGGTCGACCCAGGACTGCCGAAGCGCGCCGAGCTGGACGAAATATTGATGATATGCCCTGATTTTTGACGGCGCATCACGGGGAGCGCCGCGCGCGTGAGATTGACCACACCTTAGAAATTGGTGTCGATCTCCGCCTTGAAATCATCTTCCGAAACCTGTTCGAAGGGACTGAGATGCGCATAGCCGGCATTGTTCAGCAGCACGTCGAGGCGACCGAACCGTTCCATCGCGGTGTCGACTACGCGGCGTGCTGCTGGCGCATCCGTCACATCGAGTTCGATGAGTTCCACCTGCTGGCTGTAGCGGCGCGCAAGGTTGAGAAGGCGGTCGACGTTTCGGGCCGTCGCAACGAGGTTTTCGCCGCGCGCGAGGACGAGTTCGGCCGTGCTCAGGCCGATCCCGCTGGCGCTGCCGGTTATGAGCCAGGTCTTCGACATGTTGGATTTCCTTAAAGGGCGATGATGGAAAGGGCTTGAATGGAAATGGCGCGGCCTTGCCGCGCCACCGATGGTCCAAGTTACGAGCGTCAGGCCTTGAGGAAGGCGAGCAGGTCGGCGTTGACCTGGTCCTGATGTGTGGCGGTGATGCCGTGCGGCGCGCCGGGATAGTAGATGTCCTTGGCGCCCTTGATCAGCCGGGCGGACTTGACGGCGGAATCCTTGACCGGAACGATCTGGTCATCCTCCCCGTGCAGGACGAGCGTCGGCACGTCGAACTTCTTCAGGTCTTCGGTGAAGTCGGTTTCCGAGAATGCCTTGACGCATTCATAGGCGTTCAGCAGGCCGGCCTGTATGCTCCAGAGCCAGAACTGGTCGAGTGTGCCCTGGGAGACGTTTGAGCCCGGTCGGTTGGCGCCATAAAATTGCGGGGCAAGGTCGCGGTAGAATTGCGAGCGATCCTTAACGAGGCCGGCGCGGATCGCGTCGAACGCTTCGATCGGCAGGCCTTCCGGATTGGCCTCGGATTTCACCATGACCGGCGGCACGGCGGCGATGAGCACAGCCTTGGCGACACGCTTCGTGCCATGCCGGCCGATATAGCGGGCGACTTCGCCGCCGCCGGTGGAGTGGCCGACCAGCGTCACGTCCTTGAGATCAAGCGCCTCGATCACTGCGGCCAGATCGTCGGCGTATCCGTTCATGTCGTTTCCGGATGTCGGCTGGCTGGATCGTCCGTGGCCGCGGCGATCGTGCGCCACGACGCGGAAGCCGTGCTGGGCGAGAAAGAGCATCTGGCCGTCCCAGGCGTCGGAGTTCAACGGCCAGCCATGCGAGAAGGTGACGACCGGACCGGTGCCCCAATCCTTGTAGTAGATTTCCGTGCCGTCCTTCGTGGTGATCGTGCTCATGGCTTGCTTTCCGTGATTGATGGTGGCGGGGAGAGGCTGCTTTGGCGTCTTGGCAGCGGCAACCGCGGGCAAGCCCATTGCGATCCCGGCGGTGAGGCTGCCGAGCAGGGCGTCGCGGCGTGAGACACTGACAGTCGATGGGTTTGAAATATTGCGCATTTTCTATCCTTCGCGGTGATTGACATGCGACGGAGGATGGCGACCGGCGGCCCGGAAAACCATTGGGCGGAAGCATCTGGGGACTGTGCGAAAGTCTAGGTGACCGCATCGAACGATTAGGGCGGTTGCTCGCACCGAGGCGTTCACGACGCAAAACACGCGCTGATGAAGCGCGCGTTTTCTTGCTTGTCTATGTGCGGTGGGGGTTACCGATAGGGGGCCTGCGATGTAGTGGTGAGTGCAGGCCCTTGCAGCTCTTCCTGTTCGAAGTGCACGTCCATCGCATCGAACATGGCGATCATTCATCGAAGGGCGCATTTGCCACCAGATCGACCGAGGAGGTCGGCACTTTATAGCCAGGAACCAGGCGCTCCCCGAAATCCCGCGCGAAGTTGTCGTAAGTCGTTTCCGGCTGTGTCGCGGCGATGTGGCAAAAGCACAGGGTCATCTGCCGCTTCATCCCAAGCCGCGGAAATTCGGCGACGATCGCCTTCATCTCAGCCGAGGGAATGGAACTGTATTGCAGGCCGACGACGTCGAGGCAGATGCCGGCGGTGCAGAGTGCGACCTCGGCTTCCTTGTAGAGGCCGATCGACGGCGTCGAGTTGAGAGCGACGCAATCCCAGATCTGTTGGGCTCGATACTTGTCGAGCCCGGCTTCCGTCGCAAATCCGCGCGCCAGATCCGCGGCCTCCACCTCGAAGCGCCGCGGCCCCGCAAATCTCTCGTTGAGCGTTATGTCGTGCAGCAGCGTGCCGACGGCCAAGACTTCCGCGTCGTGCTCGATGGCATGAAGCTGCCCGATCCGCTCGGCAAACAGCCAGGAGCGGACAACGTGGTTGAAGAGGTACGGCTCGCATGCCTGGCGCGCATGCTCCAGCGCGCGCTCGACGAGCGGCGTCTGGGGGACCGAAATTCCGGCAAGTGTTCGCATTGCTGTCGCGCTCATGGGCCCAAGCCTTGTTGATCTGAGTCTCTCGAAATATCGGCGGGTGAGGGCTGCGATGTCAGGCATTGGCCGGGCATCGCAGAGGTTTGTCTCACTTGTCGTCGATCGTTATGTTCTTCTCGTCGGTATCGACGACGAAGACCGCAAGCAGGCGCGCCGGCTCGGTCTTGTTTGCATTCTCGCTGACGGCGTGGTGATCGCCCGGAAACTCCGAGAAGCTTTCGCCGGCATGGTAGGTCGTGACCGGGCCGCTATTGACCTGACTGCGGATTGCGCCTTCGAGGACCGTTGCATAGATGAAGGCTGAGTTCGGATGCGTGTGGGCAGGCGAGGTGCCGCCCGGCGCATACTCGACCAGCACGCCCTTCATGCTCTTGCCGGGCACGTTGGGAAGCTTCTGGTCGTAAACGATGGTGACTTTCGCGTCACCGGCGGAAGTGTCATGCGCGACGGCGGCGCCGCCGAGGACGGCCGTCAATGCAGTTGCCGCCATAAAGGTCCGGAACATGCTGGTTCTCCTGTCGTGATTGTGCATGGAAGGGGCAGCCTGGGTCTTGCCGGATGCGCCGCGCCCTCCGAAGGGGTTACGTTCTCGGCTGGTAGTGGCTGAGCCAGTCCTGGAAGCTGACGCGGCCAAGCCGGGCGTCGCCGATCGGCACGAGCGAGCCCTCGGCGAGCTCGGTGCCGAAATAAGGCGCATGCGGATCGGCGACGACCTGGCGGGAATCGCCGGTCGACTTCAGGAACTGCGCCGCGATCTCGTTGAGGCGAAATTTCTCCGGACCGGCAATCTCGATGATGCCATTCAGGGGTTTACCGAGGGCCACGTCGGCCATGGCGTCGGCGACATCCTCCGACGAGATCGGCTGCACATAGGCGGAGGACAGATGCACCGTCTGGTCGACCGTGCCTGACTGCACGATGCCCGGAATGAATTCCAGGAACTGCGTCGAATGCACGATCGTGTAGGGAATGCCAGAAGCACGGATCAGCGCTTCCTGGGCCATCTTGGCGCGCATGTAGCCGCTGCCCTCGAGCCGCTCCACGCCGACAATGGAAAGGGCGATATGATGTTCGACGCCTGCCACGGCGGCTGCCTTGAGGAGGTTACGTCCCGCGGTCTGGAAGAATTCCATCACCGCCTTGTCCTCGAACGAGGGCGAATTGGCGAGGTCGATCACCACCTTCGCGCCAGCCAGCGCGTCGTCCAGGCCCTTGCCGGTGAAAGTGTCGACACCCGTATTTGGGGATGCTGCGAGGACCTCGTGGCCCTTTTTCCGCAGCCGTTCGACGGTCTTCGAGCCGATCAGTCCGGTGCCGCCAATGACAACGATTTTCATGCCTAGTCTCCTTCTTGGGTCATGTGCCCGGATCTTGATTGAAACCCGCCAGTGTCAGCATTCCGTGTGTGGGATCAGCGAAAGCCACGCCCGGATGCGGCTCCGATGGCGGGACAATGCGTTGGATCCCCGTCTTGAACCATTCTACCGGGGACGCGCTCATCTCCTGCCGAAGTATAGGAAGGGGTGTCCCGAACGGTGGAAGGCCTGATCGATCGGCGGGCGTCTGCTGAATTCCGCGTTAGGCCGGGCGCATCGACCGGCCAGATGGATGGTCCACGATGTCGGGGATACCTCCTGTCCGGGCGCAACGTCCCGATCACTCATGTCACGGAGAGCATGATGACCAAGCGTTTGAACATACTGGCCAGGAAGAAGGCATAGAAGGCCTCGTTGCCGTGGAGGCCTGGATTGCCAAGAGCTTCGATCCCACGCTGATGGAGCTCGTCAAGGTGCGCGGGTCCCAGATAAACGGATGCGCCAATTGCCTGCACATGCATCGTCAGGACGCGTTGAAGCTGGGCGAGACAGAAGCGCGGATGCTCTTGTTAAACGCCTGGCATGAATCGGAGCTCTATACGGATCGCGAACGGGCGGCACTGACATGGGCCGAGGCGCTGACCAATGTCGCTGAAGGCCATGCGCCGGATTCGGACTATGAGGTCGCGCAAAACGCCTTCTCGAAGGATGAACTCGTGGCGCTCTCGATCGGCATCGCAATGATCAATGCCTGGAACCGCCTGGCAATCGGCTTTCGGCTGCAGCATCCAGCGGATCGCAAGCGCGCCGCCTGACCCAAGCGTTCGCCGGGCAAATCCGTTCGCCCGGCGACTGCGCGTCCGCGCCGCCATGCAACCCAACTTCTTGTGCGCGTTACCGACGGGTCGCTGCGTCTTTCAACGCGGGCGTAGAGCGAAAGACGAGTTTTTCGATCTCCACGACGAGGAAGAAGGCGAGCCCGCCCAAGATGAGCCAGAGCCAGACTGAAGGGGGCAAGGCCTCGGTGTCGAACACGGCGTGGAGCGGCGGTGCATAAGTGAAGAGGATCTGCAGCACCACGACCGCGGCTATGCCGTACCAAAGATAGGGATTGGCCAGATGGGCACGCACGGACAAAGACGAATCGAGCAGGTAACGGCTGTTGAAAGGTAGTAGAGCTGCCCGAGCGTGATCGCGTTGACGGCAGCCGTGCGCGCCATCTGGTCCGAAGCGCCTTGCCCCTTCATCCAGAAGAAGACCACCAGCGTATAAAGGACAAGCGCCGCGCCCACGAAGAGAATGCGCCAGATACCGAAACCGGTGACGATCGGCCGGTCGATCGAGCGGGGAGGGCGCGTCATCACGTCCGCCTCATGGGGCTCGAACGAAATGACAAGACCGAGCGCGACCGACGTGACCATGTTCACCCACAGCACCTGTGGCGCCGTGATCGGCAGCGTGAAGGCGAACAGGATTGCGATCGCGATCACCGCGCCCTTGGCGATATTGGTGGGCAGCAGGAAGAGCATCGCCTTCTCGATGTTGTTGTAGATTGTGCGGCCCTCCTTTACGGCCGCCGAGATCGAGGCGAAATTGTCGTCGGCGAGGATCATCTCCGCGGCCTCTTTCGTCACCTCCGTGCCCTTGATGCCCATCGCCACTCCAATATCGGCCTTCTTCAGCGCCGGCGCATCGTTGACGCCGTCTCCGGTCATGGCGACGATCTGACGATTGGCTTGGATTGCCTTCACGAGCCTGAGCTTGTGCCCGGGGCTGGCGCGGGCGAAGACATCCAAACACCCACGCTCCCAGCATCCAGAAGGCTATCCAGATCAAGGCTAAAGCGCCGACGACGAGGAGGAAGGCGAATATCATGCTGGGATCTCGAAGCGGTTCACGGCTCTTCCTCACTGCGTATTGCCCGAACAGCATTTCCCCGCCATTCGCTCCACACACGGAGCACTTCAACCGAGGTTGGATCTCATCAATATACGCCTGCCTCAATCGATCCGGCAGGCCTGTTTCTGTCGAATGGTCGCTGTGTCCCGCAGCCATGGCACTTTACCTGAACATCGACGTGGTACGGGGCGTAGTGGAGAGATCCGGGGTTCTATCCCCCTGGAAACGAGTCACGGCATCATGGTCGATTTCGATGACAGCTCGGACAAGAGCATTGAGGGCGCGCGGTCGAAGCAAATTCGCCTTGAGCCCCAACCGCACACCCCATTGCTCTGGAGGGGCTGGGGTCCTGGCTCCAAAAGCAACGTGCCGGAAGCTAAGAGTTCAGGGTTAATTTAGTATTTAGGAATGACTAATATTAAAGAAAAGGGCCCCACTGCTGGTTCGACACTCAGCGAAGACCCTGGGGCCGTGCTGGTGGGCTGCCATAAACCTCAGGGCCACCGCCGAGCAACCCGCCGGTGTACGCTCCCACGGGTAACACGATTATCATACGCCCGCCGCGGGACGGTTGCCAGTTGATCTTCGGTCAGCCGACGTCGTCCGCGAACTTAATGCTTTGCAGGGTAGCGGGTCATTCCGAGTGTTTGCCGCGATATGTGGTCGGCGGAGGAAGCGCCTCGTGAGCTTGAGCAAGCGTTTCGAGCCACGAGGCCAAGCCAGCTGGAACTTCAGCGTTCCCGGCCTCCAGCGCTTCCACCCATGAAAGGTCGCATTGCAGGGCCGATGCCAGATTGATCGGCGTCCACCGGATATGAAGAAGGCATTCCGTGAAACGGGCAGGGGTCATTGCTCACATCCTCGTAAAGCACCGACAAACATGGCCTATGATGTACTGCCAGTTCGGCAGGTCAACCATATCTTCAGCCTCCTCGATCTGGCAGTGCGTCAACCTCCGCCGTCACTGCCGTAGGAGTCGTCCTTCACGCACCTCAGAAACTTGTTTCAATTATTTCCGGGATCGCTAATGTTCCCGCATGGCAAACCGAACGGTGCGGCTTAAACAGGGCGCAGCGGGGACCGAGCATCCTGTACAGGACGAAATCTCGAATGCCAGAGGGAGAGAAGCTTAGCTCTTCGGAGGCAACGCCTGAGCTTCTCTCCCGATCCTGCGGCTTCGGCCCAGCTATGCCGCCAATTTGAGGCCAGCTAGACCATTCTTGGTTCTGCATCTGGATCAATCTCGTCAAGGCGTCGGGCGTGTCGTTCCTCGGCAAGCCGACCTTTCTGCCGACGGGCCACATCTTCATGACTCCGGCCGGAAAGGGCTTCATAAGGTCGACGGGATCGGGTTCCGGCGGTGCGGGGATCGGCGGGAAAGCCGATTTGCTCGGCCTCAACCTCCGTGAGCTGTGCCCAAGTCTTTGCGTCTTCGAGGCGGCTGTATGTCTTGGAGAGTGGGGCGCAGCCCTGAACGCGGACCTGCACCTGATACTTTCCATTGCGCCTACGGATGGTCGCCATTGCAAAACCTCATGCTGTGACCGTGGTGTGACAGTGATGAATTGCATCGGGCTTGGTGGAGCGCGACCCTTGATAACTATTTGATTTATCAAGGAAAGAATGGTGCCGCTTACGTGACTCGAACACGTGACCCCATCATTACGAATGATGTGCTCTACCGACTGAGCTAAAGCGGCAATCCCTGCGGCCGAACCATGCGGCCCGCGATTTGCATGGGCTGATACAGGCATTGTTTGAAGATTTCAAGCGCCCTGTCGGCTCTTCGGCAAAAAAGAACGGTGCTGTGGAAATCCGCCGCCGATCTCTAGAGTGACAGCCGCGTCCGGGCAGCCGCATATTCGGCTTCCAGCCGGTCGACGAGCTTGCCGACTGGTTCGATCGCCTTGATGACGCCGATGCCTTGTCCGCTGCCCCAAATGTCCTTCCATGCCTTGGCACCGCCGACGGCCTGTTCGAAATCCATTTTCGAGGGATCGGCGACCGGCAGATTGTCGGGGTCGAGGCCGACGGCCTTCACCGACGGTTTGAGATAATTGCCATGCACGCCGGTGAAGTAGTTGGAATAGACGATGTCGTTCGCCATGCCGTCGACAATCGCCTGCTTGTAGGCGTCTGAGGCGCGGGCCTCTTCGGTCGCGATGAAGGGCGTGCCGATATAGGCCATGTCGGCGCCCATCGCTTGCGCCGCGAGGATGGCACCGCCATTGGCTATCGCGCCGGCAAGCAGCAGCGGCCCGTCGAACCATTCGCGGATTTCCTGGACAAGCGCGAACGGCGAAAGCGTGCCGGCATGGCCGCCGGCACCGGCTGCGACGGCAATCAGCCCGTCCGCGCCCTTGCGGATGGCTGAGTTCGCATGGCGATTGTTGATGACGTCGTGAAGCACGATGCCGCCGTAGGAGTGCACCGCGGCGTTCACTTCCGGCACGGCGCCGAGTGACGAGATGACAACCGGCACCTTATATTTGACGCAGAGCCTCAGATCGTGCTCCAGCCGCTTGTTCGACATATGGACGATCTGGTTGACGGCAAACGGAGCCGCTGGCCGTTCGGGGTTCGCGGCGTTGTGCGCGGCGAGATCCTCGGTGATAATGGCGAGCCATTCGTCGAGCTGGCTTTCCGGCCGCGCATTCAGGGCCGGGAAGGCGCCAACGATTCCAGCCTTGCACTGCGCCAGCGTCAGTGCCGGGTGCGAAATGATGAAGAGCGGGGAGGCGACGACCGGCAATCTGAGATTCTGGGTCAGGATCGGAGGCAGGGCCATGGGACACCGTAGGAATTGACGTTTACGAAAACGTCAATGTGATAGCAGAGACTTTGACAGAGGAAAAGTGCGCTCTATCGATTCCTCAAATATCGGCTATTGTTGCAAGGACATAGGACGGTCAGGGTCTCCTGCGTTATCCCCTGCCGATGAGAACCCGGACACCGGGTGAGGCTTGCGATTTGCGGCGGCAGCGGCTACCGCATTTACGAATTGTTAAGTACAAAGCCCAGTCTCAGAGTAAAGGACCGGACGTGAGCGGATTAGAAACGGCTATCAAAACGGCGCTCAGCAATGCCGATCGCGACAATCCCGAAGTCCGTGCAAAGATTTATCAGTCCGCGCGTCAGGCTCTTGAAGCCGGTCTCCGCAAGCAGGACATCACCGAGACGGAAGCGGTCGCCTATCATCGCCACAGGCTCGAAACGACGATCCATATGATCGAAGCGGAGGAGCGCGAACGCCTTCATCCGCGCCAGGGGCCGCCGGAAGTTGCTGTTCCCCCCGTGGTGGAAGTACCAAGGCCGGCTGATCATGTGGCAGAGGAAGAAGTCGCGAACGTTTCGATTGGCGGCGAAACCCGTGAGCATTCGGTTACCGACCCACGCTTCGACGATGAATCCAGCCTCGCCGGCGTCCATGCCGGGAGCGGCAATCATCTTGGCGCCGAGCCGGTCGCTGAATCGCCAGCGGCGGAGCGAAAGCCCACGCAGATGGATTTCCGGCCGGAGCGCGCCGCGGTTCGACGCAAGCCGCGCAAGTTTTTCTCCCGACTGCTTGTCGCCTGCGTGCTCCTGGCCTTCATCGGCATGGGTGCGTGGTGGGTATACACCTCGGGCGTGCTTAAGACCGCTGCGGAACGAGATACAAGCGTTGCCAATCCGCCGGCGAGCACTCAGCCGGAAGACTTCGACGGCGCGGACAACAGTGGCGACAGCGGTGCCGCAGGCGGCAATGCGGCGCCGGTTGCGATCGACCCGCAGAACTCCTTCTCCGCCGACTGGATTGAGGTTTTCAAGCCGTCCAATGCGGACAAGATCAAGACCGGTGCACGGGCGGAAATTCAGAATGTTGCGGAAAACGAGGGCACCGCGGTCCGCCTGATCTCGCAGAGCAACGACAGCGACGGCAATATCAGCATCAGCGTTCCCGCCGATGTCCTTCAGCAGTTGGCCGGCAAGTCCTCGACGATTGCAATCACGCTGCAATCGACGTCCGACGAACCAACTCAGGTTACGGTGGAATGCGATTTCCAGTCGCTCGGCGACTGCGCCCGTCACCGTTTCTCGGTCACCCGGCAGAAGTCGGATGTCCTTCTCCAGGTCCGCTTCGATCGCTCGCTGGCGCCGAACGCCGCCGGACGTCTGATCATCAACAGCGATGTCGACGGCAAGGCGCGCGGCATCAACCTCTACGCTATCCGAATCCTGCCGGGGCAATAGGCTATTTCAGGAAATGCGGACCCGAGCCGATGATCTTGTCATCGAGTTTGCCGATGGCATCCTTGTCCTTGCCGTCATAATCCATCGTCTTCAGCATGTGCCGGATCAGGTTTAGCCGGGCGCGACGCTTGTCATTGGCACGAATGACCGTCCAGGGCGCGAATTCCGTATGTGTCTCTTTCAGCATCCGGTCGCGTTTCTCGCTGTAGTCGCCCCATTTCGTCAGCGCTGCGATGTCCATCGACGACAGTTTCCAGACCTTGAGCGGGTCGTGGCGCCGATCGTGGAAGCGCTTCAGTTGCATCTCGCGGCCGATATCGAGATAGAACTTGAAGAAGAAGATACCCTCGTGCGCGATGACCTTCTCAAGCTGAGGCGCCTGGTTCAGGAAATCTTCGTATTGCTTGTGCGTGCAGAAGCCCATGACGGGCTCGACGCCGGCACGATTGTACCAGGACCGGTCGAAGAGCACGAACTCGCCCGCGGTCGGGAATTGCGCGACATAGCGCTGGAAATACCATTGCCCGGCCTCACGATCGGTGGGCTTGGCCAATGCGACCGCCCGGGCAAGGCGGGGATTCATGTGCGCCGATGAGGCGGAAATCGCGCCGCCCTTGCCCGCCGCATCCCGTCCCTCGAAAAGCGCCATGACCCGCTTGCCGGTGGCCTGCAGCCAGAACTGCACCTTGACCAACTCGATTTGCAGCTTTTTGAGTTCTTCAAGGTATTGTTCTTCCTTGAGGTGTTTGTCGTATGGATAGCCGCCGGATTCCAAAGCCGCCTTGTCAACCCAGTCCGGCAGCACGGCATTGTCGACATCAAAGACGCGCTTCTCTCCGCGGATGTCCAGTTCGACGGCTCTGCTTTCGACATCATCGGCCATGGCTTCTTCTCCGGTGAACTTCGTCGCATACAGGCGACCATATTTCCTGTTGAAAATCAAATGTCTTGCGGATCGTGGAAATTTCTGTGTGTTCGCACCAAAGCCTTTCCGCGTGTCGTGTGCAGGCGAAAACTTCTGTCATGAATCACGGCTATCAGGCAGAGTTTGAAGATAAGAGTACGAGCCGAAACCGCGAGGGGCAGTTGGAAGACAAAGCGCCATGGACACGAAGCCTGATTGCACGCATTCGGCAGGAGCGTCCCGTCCTGCTCGTGGCTCTGCTGATTGCCCTGATTGCTCTGGCTGCAGGCGCAAACAAGTGGGTCGTGCTCGGTCTTCTGTTGCTAATGATCATCACGGCGTTGTGGCACGCGGTTCCGGCCGCCCTCCCGAAAGTCCAACTGGAACCAGTTCCCGAGACTATCGAAGCGCCCGGCAACCGCTTGGCCGAGGTTGCCGCGACGCTTGCCGCGCTCGACATCCCCGTCATGGTGCTTTCCGGTGATGCCTCGGTGCTTTACCAGAACCGCGCAGCCGAAAAGGCTTTCGGCGAGGCCGCCATTGGTGCGCATATTTCCGCTCGCCTTCGCTCGCCTGGCATCCTCGACATGGTCAGCGAAACGATTGCAACCAACGCGCCGAACCAGATCGAGCACTCCGAACGCCTGCCATCCGAGCGCGTTTACATCGTCCGCAGCGCCCCCGTGGAGTTTGACGAACAGCAGCCGGCTGATGAGCGTTTCTTCGTGCTCTCCTTCCGGGACATTTCCGAGGTTCGCCGCATCGACCGCATGCGCTCCGATTTCGTCGCCAATGCCAGCCACGAGTTGCGCACGCCACTCGCGTCCCTGCGCGGCTTCATAGAGACTATCCAGGGCCCGGCGAAGAATGACGGCAAGGCGCAGGAGCGCTTTCTCGGCATCATGCTGGATCAGGCCACTCGTATGAGCCGTCTTGTCGACGACCTCCTGTCCTTGTCGCGGCTGGAACTCAAGTCACACATCGCCCCGGATCAGAAGGTCGATCTCGTTCCACTTCTCGGCCATGTGAGGGACTCGCTGGCACCGCTCGCAAACGATGTCGGCGTTGAGATCGTGCTGCACCTTCCGCTGCGCAAGACAGAGGTGCTCGGCGACCACGACGAACTGGTCCAGGTTTTTGAAAACCTGATGGAAAATGCCTGCAAATATGGGCAGGAGGGCAAGACCGTCGATGTGTTCCTGAAGAATGCACCGGGCGAGCCGGTGGAGGTCACGGTTGTCGACAAGGGACCGGGAATTCCGGCCGAGCATGTGCCGCGACTGACCGAGCGTTTCTACCGTGTGAGCATCGAGGACAGCCGCTCGAAGAAAGGCACGGGGTTGGGCCTTGCCATCGTCAAGCATATCCTGACGCGGCACCGCGCGCGCTTGATCGTCAAGTCGGAAGTCGGCAAGGGAACGAGCTTCACCGTGCGGTTTTGACATAAAACTGAGATCAATCGTGCGGGATCGCATTCTTTGTATAATGATTTCATATATTTAATCTGTCACAAATGTTTCGTGAAAATGACATAAAAGCTCTGGGCATCAGGGGCTAAAGAGAGCGGGCCGCTGATGAAGACGGCACTGCAAAGGCCGCTCAAGGCCGCACTCAGACCGCTATATGCCCGGGAGATTGTTATGAACGCTTTTAAACTCACGGTCGCAGCACTTGCCGCTTCCGCCGCTTTCGCTGGCGCGGCCGTTGCTCGCGACCAGGTTCAGGTTGCTGGCTCGTCCACCGTCCTGCCTTACGCCAAGATCGTAGCCGAAACCTTCGGCGAAACCTTCAAGGACTTCAAGACGCCGGTCGTTGAATCCGGCGGCACGGGCGCTGGCCTCAAGGAATTCTGCAAGGGCGTCGGCCCGGACACCATCGACGTTGCCAACGCTTCGCGTCCGATCAACGCCAAGGAACTGGACGCCTGCAAGGCAGCCGGCGTCACCGACATCCAGGAAGTGAAGATCGGCTATGACGGCATCGTCTTCGCGACCGACTCGTCCAACCCTGATGTCGCCTACGTCCCGGCCGACATCTATAAGGCTCTGGCTGCCCAGGTCGTTGTTGACGGCAAGCTCGTCGCCAACCCTTACAAGAAGTGGTCGGAAGTCAACCCGGCACTCCCGGCTGTTGACATTGCTGCCTACATCCCGGGCGAAAAGCACGGCACGCGCGAAGTCTTCGAACAGAACGTTCTTGCTGCTGGCTGCAAGGCTTCCGGCGCTCTCGACGTCATCAAGGCTTCGATCTCTGACGCCGCCGCTCAGACCAAGGCTTGCGTCGCAGTCCGCAAGGACGGCGCTGCTGTCGACATCGACGGTGACTATCCGGAAACGCTGGCACGCATCGCTGCCAACAAGACCGGCGTTGGCGTCTTCGGCCTTTCCTTCTATGAAAACAACGCCGACAAGCTGAAGGTTGCGACCGTCAACGGTATCGTTCCGTCGACCGAAACCATCTCCGACGGCACGTACCCGGTTTCCCGTCCGCTGTTCTTCTACGTCAAGAAGGCACACCTCGGCGTCATCCCGGGCCTGAAGGAATACGTCAACTTCTTCGTATCCGAACAGATGATCGGACCGGACAGCCCGCTCGTCGAGTACGGCCTCGTTGCCGCTCCGGACGGTGAGCGCGACGCGATCCGCAAGGGCGTTGAAGACGGCAAGACTATGTAATGACCTTGCCGGCGCGATCACCAGATCGCGCCGGCTTTGCCTTGTTCCGCCAAGTCGGGACGGGGTCTGAACTTCTGCAAGTTTGAGAGCCGGATCGGTCCGCCTGCCGTTTCCGCTTTTGGGGTCAAAGGGCCTGGGACCTAAACGAATGGGTACATCCATCATACTCTTGTGTCTCGTGGTGCTTGGCGCTGTTGCTTTCATCGCAGCGCGCAGCCGTGCTACGGCACTTGCCGGGGGCAAGTCCTCCGCGCTGCATTCGCGACCGGGCTACTATGGCGCCTATGCCGCCATCTGGGCGGTGCTGCCGGCACTTATCGTGCTGTGCGCCTGGCTGGCGATCAGCCCTTCGATCATTGAGTCTTCCGTCCGTGGCACTTTCCCGGATGACGTCAAGGCGCAGCCGGCCGCGCAGCAGAACCTGAATTACGGGATGGTCAGCGCGATTGCGCGCGGCCTGCCGCTCCTCACCCCGGAGGAGATCAGCGGTGCTGCCAGCGATCCGGCTGGCCTCCAGGCAAAGCTTGCTGCAAAGGGCGTTCCGCTGGCCGGCCAGCCGCAGCCATACATGATCGACGCAGCGCAAAAGCTGAACGAAGAATCGGCTTCCAGCCGCCTCGTCATGACGGCGGTCGTCCTCATCCTTGCCGTTGCCGGCGCATTCTATGCGCTTCGTGAAGTCGCTCCGCGATTCCGTGCACGCAACCGCGTCGAACGTGTCATGCTTTGGGGCCTGCTCCTGGCGTCCTCGATCGCCATCCTGACGACGATCGGTATCGTTCTGTCAATGCTGACGGAAGCCGCGCATTTCTTCGCGGTCGTTCCTGCTGCAGACTTCTTCTTCGGTACGGTCTGGGATCCGCGCTTTGCCGGTGCCGGCGGCTCGTCCTTCGGGCAATTCGGCCTGATACCGCTGCTGCTAGGCACGCTCTACATCGGCTTCGTTGCGATGCTGGTGGCGGTGCCTGTCGGCCTGTTCGCGGCGATCTACATGGCGGAATACGCGGCCCCCGCGGTGCGATCGATCGCAAAGCCGCTGCTCGAAGTGCTCGCTGGTATTCCGACGATTGTTTACGGCTTTTTCGCCCTCGTCACGGTCGGCCCCTTCCTCCGCGACCTGTCTTCGCAGGTAAACGGCCTCCTTACCGGCAATTATGCGAACTTTATTCAGGCGCAGAGCGTTCTGACAGCGGGTATCGTCATGGGCATCATGCTGATCCCATACGTTTCGTCGCTCTCCGACGATATCATCACCGCTGTGCCGCGTGCGCTCCGCGATGGTTCGCTCGGTCTCGGTGCGACGCGTTCGGAGACAATCAAGAAGGTGGTGCTTCCCGCGGCGCTGCCCGGCATTGTCGGCGCGCTTCTGATGACTGCATCGCGCGCCATCGGCGAAACCATGATCGTAGTGCTGGCGGCGGGTGTCGCAGCGCGCATCCAGGTCAACCCGTTCGAGCCAATGACGACAGTCACTGTCAAGATAGTCAATCAGCTCACTGGTGATCTGGAGTTCACCTCGCCGCAGACGCTGGTTGCCTTCGCGCTTGGTATCACGCTGTTCTTCATCACGCTTTGCCTCAACATCTACGCGCTCTATATCGTGCGCAAATACCGGGAGCAGTACGAATGACGGATATTGTTTCTCCGGGTCAGGGCGTTGTCGTTTCGAAGGCGCCTGAACGTCGCGACATCGGCCTCAAGCGCCGCTATGCCGCCGAGCGCCGGTTCCGCATCTATGGCATCGCTGCGATCTCCTTTGGCTTGATCTTCCTGGCGGTTTTGCTGACGAGCGTCGTCAGCAAGGGCTACACGGCCTTCCTGCAGACGGCGATCACGCTGCCGATCGAGTTCAGCGAGAAAACCATCGACCCGAACAACAAGCGCGCAACGGATCCGTCCGTGCTGATCGCGGCCAATTATTCGGTTCTCATCCGCGACGCGATGGTCAAGACGCTGAACCTCAATGCATCGAGCCGTCCCGAGGTGCGTGACGCGACCGCTATGATCTCCAAGGGCGCGCCGATCCAGCTGCGCGACATGGTCGTTGCCGATCCGTCGCTCATCGGCAGGACAGTCAACATCACCCTGCTTGCAGACGCCAACGTTGACTCCGCCAACAAGGGTCAGATTGACCTCAAGGTCGACGAGAAGAACCGCAAGGTGAACGACAGGCAGGTTGGCTGGATGAACCAGCTGGCGGAAACCGGTGCGCTGCACAAGAAATTCAACACCGGGCTCTTCGTCAACGGCAACTCCAGCCGTCCCGAGGCCGCCGGTCTTGGTGTCGCCCTGGTTGGCTCGCTTTATCTGATGTTGATCGTGCTCGTCCTTTCCCTGCCGATCGGCGTTGCCGCTTCGATTTACCTCGAGGAATTTGCACCGAAGAACAAGCTGACGGACCTGATCGAGGTCAACATCAACAACCTCGCGGCGGTTCCCTCCATCGTCTACGGTCTGCTCGGTCTTGCTGTTTTCATCAACTTCGCCGGCCTGCCGCGTTCAGCGTCGCTGGTTGGTGGTCTGGTACTGACCCTGATGACCTTGCCCACGATCATCATCGCGACCCGCGCAGCGCTTCGCGCCGTCCCGCCATCGATCCGCTCGGCCGCGCTCGGCCTCGGCGCCTCCAAGATGCAGATGGTCTTCCACCACGTCCTGCCGCTTGCGATGCCCGGTATCCTGACCGGCACGATTATCGGTCTGGCGCACGCGCTCGGGGAGACGGCGCCGCTGCTTTTGATCGGCATGGTCGCTTTCGTCGCGAATGCTCCGGCGACGCCCATGGAGCCTTCGACGGCCCTGCCGGTGCAGGTCTACATGTGGGCCAATGAAGCCGAGCGCGCCTTCGTCGAGCGGACCTCCGGCGCCATTATCGTCCTGCTCCTATTCCTGATCCTCATGAACCTCGGAGCCATCCTCTTGCGTCGTCGCTTTGAGCGCCGCTGGTAAACGGAGTAGACATTATGAACATGTTGACGGAAGCAGCAGTTGAGAAAGCGGTTGATCAGAAGATGAACGCCATTCCCTACAAGATGATCGGCCAGGACGTCTCCGTTTACTACGGCGAGAAGCGCGCGCTGTTCGACGTGAAGCTGAACATCCGTGAAAACACGGTGACCGCCCTGATTGGCCCATCCGGTTGCGGCAAGTCCACCTTCCTGCGCAGCCTGAACCGCATGAACGACACGATCGACGGTTGCCGCGTCACTGGCAAGATCACGCTCGATGGCGAAGATATCTACGATCCGGATATCGACGTTGTGGAGCTTCGCGCGCGTGTAGGCATGGTGTTCCAGAAGCCCAACCCGTTCCCGAAGACGATCTACGAAAACGTCGCCTACGGTCCGCGTATCCATGGGCTCGCCAAGTCGAAGGCCGACATGGACCAGATCGTCGAACACAGCCTGCAGCGCGCCGGCCTCTGGAATGAGGTGAAGGATCGCGTTCACGAAGCCGGCACCGGTCTTTCCGGTGGTCAGCAGCAGCGCCTCTGCATCGCCCGCGCCGTCGCCGTCAGCCCCGAAGTCATCCTGATGGACGAGCCATGCTCGGCACTCGATCCGATTGCAACGGCCAAGGTCGAGGAGCTCATCCACGAGCTCCGCGAGAACTACACGATTGTCATCGTGACGCACTCGATGCAGCAGGCCGCCCGTGTTTCGCAGCGCACAGCCATGTTCCACCTTGGCAACCTCGTCGAGGAGAATGACACCGACAAGATGTTCACCAACCCGGACGATCCGCGCACCCAGGACTACATCATGGGCCGCTTCGGTTGATCGGCCGTCTCGGTAGCACTTACGATATTCAAGGATGAGCCCTATGGCATCGACACATATCTTTTCTGCCTACGACGATGATTTGAAGTTCCTGTCCCGCCGTATCTCGGAAATGGGCGGCTTGGCCGAGCAGATGGTCTCGGATGCCGTACGCGCGCTCGTAAACGGCGATACGGCTCTTGCCCAGAAGGTCATCTCGGACGATGTGATCCTCGACCACGCGGAGCGCGAGATCGGCGACAAGGCGATCGTCACGATCGCCCGCCGCCAGCCGATGGCGGCCGATCTTCGCGAGATCATGGGCTCCATCCGCATCGCGGCAGACCTGGAGCGCGTCGGCGACCTGGGCAAGAACACTGCCAAGCGCGTCATTGCCGTACAGAGCGCCGGCGTGCCGCGCAAGCTCGCCCGCGGCCTCGAGCACCTGTCCGAGCTCGCCCTCGTCCAACTCAAGGAAGTCCTCGACGTCTACACGAGCCGTGCTGCCGACAAAGCAAAATCGGTCCGTGAGCGCGACGAGGAAATCGACGCGATGTACACCTCGCTGTTCCGTGAAATGCTCACCTACATGATGGAAGATCCGCGCAACATCACCAGCTGCACGCATCTTCTGTTCTGCGCCAAGAACATCGAGCGCATCGGCGACCACGCCACCAACATTGCCGAAACGATCTACTACATGGCCACCGGTGCCCAGCCGGAAGGCGAACGTCCGAAGGACGATACCGCCAACACCGTCGGCGCAGTCACTGAATAGTCATTCCGCGACCGCGCCCCCAGGAGACCGAAACGAATGATCCCTAAAGTAGCTGTCGTTGAAGACGAAGAAGCGCTGAGCGTGCTTCTCCGCTATAACCTTGAGGCCGAAGGCTTTGAGGTCGATACCATCCTGCGCGGCGACGAGGCCGAGATCCGGCTTCAGGAACGCACGCCGGACCTTCTCATCCTCGATTGGATGTTGCCGGGCGTGTCTGGCATCGAGCTCTGCCGCCGCCTGCGCATGCGGCCGGAAACCGAGCGCCTGCCGATCATCATGCTGACCGCCCGTGGCGAGGAAAGCGAACGGGTTCGCGGCCTCTCGACCGGTGCTGACGATTACGTCGTCAAGCCGTTCTCGACGCCGGAGCTTGTCGCTCGCGTCAAGGCGATGCTGCGTCGTGCCAAGCCCGAGGTGCTCTCGACGCTGCTGAAGTGCGGCGATATCGAGCTGGATCGCGAGACGCACCGCGTTCACCGCAAGAGCCGCGAAGTCCGCCTCGGCCCGACCGAATTCCGCCTTCTCGAGTTCTTGATGGCATCGCCCGGCCGCGTCTTCTCGCGCTCGCAGTTGCTCGACGGCGTCTGGGGTCACGACATCTATGTCGACGAGCGTACTGTTGACGTCCATGTCGGCCGCCTGCGCAAGGCTTTGAACTTTTCCAACATGCAGGACGTCATCCGCACCGTGCGCGGTGCCGGCTATTCGATGGAAGCCTGATCCTTTCAGGCGAGAGCCTGAGAGGTCTTTCCCTTACAACGAAAAACGGGCCCGCGAGGGCCCGTCAGATTGCTGACAAACCCCTGGCACCGTCTGGGGGTTTGTGATTCATTGGGACATGTTGAAGAAACCTGCCCCCACCCAGACGGCTCTTGAGATGGTGACGCTCGACAGTCTGGTGCCGAAGGATCACCTGCTGCGCAAGATCGACGCGGTGATCGACTTTTCCTTCATCCATGATCGTGTTGCGGGGCTTTATTGCGCCGACAACGGCCGCCCGCCGCTCGATCCGACCTTGATGTTCAAGGCGCTGTTCATTGGCTACCTGTTCGGCATCCGCTCGGAGCGTCAGTTGGTGCGCGAGATCGAGGTCAACGTCGCCTATCGCTGGTTTCTGCAAATGAAGCTGACGGACGGTGTGTTTGACGCCTCGACGCTGTCGCAGAACCGCCGCCGGCGCTTCAACGACACGAGCGTGGCACAGGATATTTTTGACCACATCGTTGAGCAGGCGATCCGTCATGGCC